>NZ_JBYSYA010000007.1:0-313376 GCF_058782785.1 Cupriavidus sp. FW306-01-F10A | reverse complement strand
AGCTGCGTGACGCGGTCCACGTCTTCGTGGCCCATGCCCTGCGTGGGCTCGTCGAGCAGCATCAGCTCGGGCTCCATCGCCAGCGTGGTGGCGATCTCCAGCGCGCGCTTGCGGCCGTATGGCAGGTTCACCGTCAGCGTCTGCGCGAACTCGGTCAGGCCGACCTGTTCGAGCAGTTCCATGGCGCGGTCATTGAGCACGTCCAGCGAGCGCTCGCTGCGCCAGAACTGGTACGCCGTGCCGAGCTGGCGCTGCAGCCCGATGCGCACGTTCTCCATCACCGTCAGGTGCGGGAATACCGCCGAGATCTGGAACGAACGGATCACGCCGCGCCGCGCGATCTGCGCGGGCTTTTCACGGGTGATGTCGATGCCGTTGAAAAGGATTGTGCCGGTAGTCGGCTCCAGGAATTTGGTGAGCAGGTTGAAGCAAGTCGTCTTGCCCGCGCCGTTGGGCCCGATCAACGCATGGATCGACCCGCGGCGCACCTGCAGGTTGACGTCGCTCACCGCGGTAAAGCCGCGGAAGGCCTTGCCGAGGTTGCGGGTCTCTAGTATCAGGTCTTGGTGCATGGCCTTGACTCCGTGGCGCTGCCTTGTCGGTTGGGATGGCGCGGCATGCTCAGCCCGCCACGGGCAGCGCAGCGACCGCGTACGCGTGGCGCAGCGTGCGCCCCAGCACCGGATCTTCCAGCTCGATTTCGAAGCGCTCGGCCGGGCGGATGCCGCCGATCGCGGGCAGCGTGCCGCACAGCATCGCCGAGCCTTCGCCAAAGTCGCCGCCATGGCCGCTGAAGCGCTGCAGCAGGTCCGCCGGGGAGCGCATGGCGGTCACCGGGCCTTCCTGGTACAGCACGCGCTCGCCGTCGATGGTGGCGTAGGAGCGCAGCACCAGCTGGTCCCAGTGGCCTTCCACCTCAGAAAGGAGCCACAAGGCCGACGCACAGGGCTTCTCGCACATCTGCTTGGACACGGTGATGCCGTAGGTCTCGGCTTCGCGGTCGGTATGGTCCGAGGCAATGCCCACCAGGATGTCATCGCCGTCCCGGACCAGCAGGAACTCGGCTTCGCCGCTGCTGGCCTCGCCGCTGACCTGGATCTCCGGGGCCGGCCCCAGGCGTTGCGCAGCCACGCGATAGAACACCGGGGTATAGGGCGGGCGCTTCACGCCCAGTTCTTCCAGTTCCCGGATGTGGGCTTCCATGGCTTCGACGTCGCGGCCGGTCCAGCCCGCCACGATGAGCTGGTGGATGGTGACGGTGCGTTGCGACTTGCCCTGGCGGCTGACGAGTTCAAAGGTGAGGGTCTTCATGATCGGTTGCCTCTCTGCAATGGGGTGGAGCGCCGGCTGGAATGCCGGCCTCGGTGAGGGATATGGGCTTACTTCCTGACCAGCGGGCAGGTGCTTGCGCTGAGCGGGCGGAACGCTTCGCTCGCGGGAATCACGCTCTTGATCTTGTAGTAGTCCCACGGCCGCTTCGACTCCTGCGGCCGCTTTACTTCGACCAGGTACATGTCGTGCACCATCAGGCCATCGGCGCGGATCGTGCCGTTCTTCGCGAAGAAGTCATTGACCGGGGTCTCGCGCATGCGCGCCAGCACGGCATCGCTGTCATCGGTGCGCGCGGCCTGGATCGCCTTCAGGTAGTGCGTGGTCGACGAATACACACCGGCATGCACCAGGGTCGGCATGCGTCCGGTCTTGTCGAAGAAGCGTTGCGACCACGCGCGCGTGGCGTCGTCGCGATCCCAGTAGAACGATGTGGTCAGCGTCATGCCCTGCGCGGCTTGCAGCCCCAGGCTGTGGATATCGCTGATAAACATGTGCAGCCCGGCCAGCTTCTGCCTGCCCGCGGTGTTGATGCCGAAATCCGCGGCGGTCTTGATCGCATTGACCGTGTCGGCGCCAGCGTTGGCCAAACCGATCACCTTCGCACCCGAGGACTGTCCCTGCAGCAGGTAGGACGACAGGTCGGCGGAGTTGATCGGATGCCTGGCCTTGCCCTTCAGGGTACCGCCGACACTGGACAGCGCCTCGGTGCCGTCCTTCTCCAGCGACGCGCCCAGGGCGTAGTCGACCGTCAGGAAGTACCAGCTGTTGTCGCCGCGCCGGGCCAGCGCCTTGACCGTGTTGGCGGCAAAGGCGTAGGTGTCGTACGAGTACTGGATGGTGTAGGGCGAGCAGTCTTCATTGCTCAGGCGCGTGGTGCCGGCACCGCTGGCGATGACGATCTTGTGCTTGAGCTTGCCCAGGTTGGACACGGCCAGCGCGACCGAGGACGGCAGGGCGTCCTGGATCACGTCGACCTTCTGGTTGTCGAACCAGCCGCGCGCCAGCGTGGCGGCGACGTCGGTCTTGTTCTGGTGGTCGGCGCTGACCACCTGGATGGGGGCGCCCAGCACCTTGCCGCCGAAATCGTCCACGGCCATCTGCGCGGCCACCACGGAGCCCTTGCCGCCGATATCGGAAAAGATCGACGACATGTCGGTCAGCACACCGATCTTGACCACGCCGTCGCTGATGGGGGCCGGGTCGGCTGCAGAAGCAGTCGCCGCAAACAGGATGGCGCAGGCCAGTACGGCGGCGCCGGTACGGATATCAGGCATTGTTGTCTCCACTGTAGTTATGGGTACTTCTGTACTGCTGCGGGGGCTCAGCCCCGCTCGTGCCGCAATGCCGCCTCGATGCCCATGCCGATGGCCAGCAGCCTGCGGTCGGACAGGTGGCGCCCGAACAGCATCAGGCCCACCGGCGCGTCGCCCAGGCGATGGCATGGGACCGACAGCGCGCACAGGTCGAGCATGTTGGCGATGGCCGGGTTGCGCAGCAGCAGCCGGTTGGTGCTGAAGAAGGCTTCGTCGTCGTCCAGGTCCGCGATGCGCGGCGCCACGACCGGCACGGTGGGCAGGACCACGGCATCGAATCCCGCCAGCTCGGCATCGGCCTGCCGGCACAGCTCGCCCCGGCGCTGCAGCATGCGCAGGTAGTCGGCGGCACGCTGCCCGTCAGCCAGCCGGATGCGCGACAGCACGCGCGGGTCATAGCGATCGGCCTGCTCAGCCAGCAGGCTGCCGTGCCAGGCACTGGCTTCCGCGGCGACCAGGCCGCCGTTCGCGCCGATGCCGGCCAGCTGGTCCCAGCTGTCGAAGCTCACGTCCTGCAGCAGCGCGCCCGCCGCGGAGAGCCGGCGCAGCGTGCGGCTGAAGACCTCGGCCACCTCGTCCGACATGCCTTCCAGTACCAGGCCGGTGGGCACCGCCAGGCGCAGCCCTGCCAGCGGCGCCGGCCCCGCGGGCGGCGCCTCGCCCGCCATCACGGCATCAACGGCGGCGCAGCACGCCACGGTGTTGGCCAGGCAGCCCACCGAGTCACAGCTGGGCGACAACGGCACCGTGCCCTGCAGCGGCACGCGCCGCGCCGTGGGCTTGAAGCCGGCGATGCCGCACAACGCGGCCGGGATCCGGCACGAGCCGCCGGTGTCGGAGCCGATCGCGGCCAGGGCCATGCCGTCGGTCACCGACACCGCGGCCCCCGACGACGAGCCACCGGGAATGCGACCCGTCTGCCGGTCGTAGGGATTGCGTGGCGTGCCGTAGTGCGGATTGATGCCGACGCCCGAGTAGGCGAACTCGGTCATATTGGTACGCCCGACAAACACCGCCCCCGCCGCACGCAAGCGCGCGATGACCGGCGCGTCGGCACTGGCCGCACGCTCCGGCAGCACACGTGCGCCGGCGCGGGTCACGTCGCCCTGCACGTCGAACAGGTCCTTGACCGACACCGGCACGCCCGCCAGCGGGCCGGCCACGCCCTGCTCGCGCAGCATGTCGCTGGCCTGGGCCTGCTTGCGCGCCGCCATGCTCACGCCATGCGGGAATACGCGCGCGCCCTCGCCGCCTGGATTGCAGATACGTTCGACGCATGACGCCAGCAGGGACAGCGCGTTGGCACTGCCCGCGGCAAGCTGGCGCTGCGCGGTTGCGATGGTCGCTTCCATGATCAGGCCGGGTCGTAGTAGTGGATCTCCAGCAGCATGCAGCCGCCGTCGGACTTGAACGGGCCGTGGAAGGCGCCGGGCGGGCGGCAGGCGTAGGTGTTGGGGACGAAGGCTTCGCCGCCCTTGCCATTGGCGTCGTTGCCGACGGTCAGGTCGCCGCTGAGCAGATAGACCTCTTCCCAGTACTCATGCACGAAGGGCGAGGTGGTGAACACGCCGGGCTGGAAGCGCAGCAGGCGCGTACGGCTGCCGCTGCGGCCGTTCTCGTCCAGCGAGCCGGCCAGGATCTTCTGCTGGATGCCCGACGGATAGCCGTGGGGGACCTCCCAGCCGGACTCCAGGTCCAGGGTGTGGAACTCGTCGTGAAGTTTGGTGATTGCCATGTCGATCTCCGTGTTCGATGCGGGAATTGGGAAAGGTGCGGAACGTCAGGCGGCCTGCGGCAGCTTGGCCAGTTCGCTTTCAAGGGAATAGCTGCCGAGCATGTTGTCGACCAGGCCGGATGCGTTCTGCCAGTCGTAGGTGCGATAGGCATGCCCCTTGGTGACAAAGGTGGCGCCGGCATAGAACATCTCGTACTGGTTGTGGCGCGACGCAAACTCGGAGCCGACCGCGTCCCAGGCGAGCTTGAAGAACTTGACGCGCTCTTCCGGGCTGCACACCGGCGACTTCTGCGTCTTGGCGATGATCCCGGCGAGCGACGGATTGGCGAAATCCTCGATGCTCGACGGCAGCATGATCATGCCGCCGCCGGCCAGCTCGCGCAGCGTGGCCAGCACCTTGCCGTAGAGCTGCTGGGTCACCACCTGCGAGCCGTACAGCATGCTGCGGTCCGGCACGAAGTAGCCATGCTTGCCGACCTGGCCCTTGGCCTCCATGCCGTAGACCCAGGCCTCGACCATGCCTGCTTCGGCGGCGAGCTGGCCCAGCATTTCCCTGACCTGCGGGAAGCTGTTGGTGCCGTTGATCTCGGTGATGCGGTGCGCCAGGCCTACCAGGAAACGCAGCTTCACCATCAGCCGCACCTGGCACTGGTAGTTCTGGTAGACGTGCGCCGGCGTGGCGTGGAATTGCCTGGCGCACAAGCCCACGTCGCCCGCGACGAAGATGCGCTCCCACGGCACCTTGACGTCGTCGAAATAGAGCACCGCGTCGTTCTCGTCAAAGCGGCTGGCCAGCGGGTTGTCGAACACCGAGGTGGCATTGGCTTCATACGACTTGCGCGACATCACCTTCAGGCCCTTGGTGTTCATCGGCACTGCGAAGGACAGCGCATACATCTCGTCGCCCTCGCGCAGCGGCTGGATGCAGCTGCAGAAGACCTCATTGGCCATGATGCCGCTGGTCGCCAGCATCTTGGCGCCGCGCACGGTGATGCCCTCCGCGTCCTGGTCGACGATGCCCACCGCCAGGTACTTGTCTTCCTGCTCGTGCGCGGACTTGGACTGGTTGGCCTGCGGGTTGACGATCACATAGGTGAGGAACAGGTCGTTGTCGCGGGCATAGCGGTAGTAGTCGCGCAGCGCGCCGGCACGTGCCGGATCGGCCTGCTCGAAGACATCGATGCCCATGTACATGCCCGAGATGCAAGAAGCCACGTGGTCGGGCGAGCGGCCCATGAAGCCGTAGTGCAGTTCGGTCCAGGCTTCCAGCATCTGGCGGCGTTCGACCAGTTCGTTGTAGCTGGCCGGCAGCTCCCAGATCCGGCTGACGCGCCGGTCGGTGCCCGCCGGCTGGAAGGTCATCTTGTCGATATTGCCCGGCTGCGCCTGGAAGTCGTAGAGGTTGGCGTAGCTGCGGATCGAGTTGCGGAAGGCCGGGTGGCTGGTGACATCCGTCACCCGCTTGCCGTCCAGGTACACCTCGCGGCCATCGCGCAGCATGGCGATGTGCTGGTTACCGGTCTTGATCATGTCGTTCTCCTGTGCTGACTGTCTGTTCTTGTGGATTCAGGCGGCGGCCGGGCTGTCTTCCAGTGCCCGGTACTTGCCGCCAAAGAAGATGAGGGGCCGGCCGTCCTGGCGGGCCTGGTGACGGACCACCCGCCCGATAAAGATCACGTGGTCGCCGCCGTCGTGCATGGCATAGGGCTCGCACTCGAAGGTGGCCAGCGCGTCCGGCAGCAGCACGTGGCTGTCCTCGTTGCGCTTGCTGAAACCGATGCCTTCCCACTTGCCGGAATTGGCCCTGGCGAAGCGGTTCGAGATATCCTGCTGCGCCTCGGCCAGCACGTTGACGGCATAGCGCCGCGCGCTGCGCAGGTCGCCCAGGCTCAGGCAGCGGCGGTCCACCGAGAACAGCACCAGCGGCGGGTCCAGCGATACCGAGTTGAACGACGCCACCGTGATGCCGACCGGCAGCCCTTCTTCGCGCGGCGCGGTAATCACGGCAACGCCTGTTGCAAACATCGCCAACGCATTCCTGAAGCGGCGGTGCGCTTCTGCGTCCGCTTCGGCGTCCGCTTTGACGCCCTGACCAACAGATGACTCAGCCATCACGACTCCTACGCAAGTGTTCTCACCAAACCGGTTACTTTGTTTATTTACCTTTGTAATTTAGGTTTTATTGAATGCTAAAAAACAACGCTATTCAAGTTGGTGGAAACCCTAGAAGGCGGAGCCGGACAGCCCTCCGAGGCGACTCAATGAAGTTCGGAAACCCTTTCTGGACAAGGCTTTCCGGTTAGCGAACAGGTGGCGCCATGCAACCGGAATTGCAGCTGTCCGCGCGTCAAGCAACCCTACCGGCAGCATGGCGCTGCCGCGAACGGCCGCTACCCGGTGCTAGACTCGGCCCCACTTTCCTTGACCAGCGGGTACGCTTTGCCCACGGTCGTCCCCATCCGCCTCCAGGAATGAGCGCTATGCAATCCGAGCCGAAGACCCTTCCGATCTACATGGACTACAGCGCGACGACACCGGTCGACACCCGGGTCGTCGAGAAGATGGTTCCCTACCTGCACCAGCAGTTCGGCAACCCCGCATCGCGCAGCCATTACTACGGCTGGCAGGCGGAAGAGGCAGTCGAGGCCGCGCGCGCGCATGTGGCGGCGCTGCTGAATGCGGACCCGCGCGAGATCATCTGGACCTCCGGCGCGACCGAGGGCAACAACCTGGCGATCAAGGGCGCGGCGCATTTCTATCGCGGCAAGGGCAACCACATCATCACCGTCAAAACCGAGCACAAGGCCGTGCTCGATACCTGCCGCGAGCTGGAACGGCAGGGCTTTGAGGTGACCTATCTCGACGTCGGCACCGACGGCCTGGTCGACCTTGACGCGCTGCGAGCGGCCATGCGGCCGGACACCATCCTGGTTTCGGTGATGATGGTCAACAATGAGATCGGCGTGATCCAGCCAGTCGCGCAGATCGGCGAGCTATGCCGCGCGGCGGGGGTGGTGTTCCATTGCGATGCGGTGCAGGCCGCCGGCAAGATCGCCATCGACCTGGATACCCTGAAGATCGACCTGCTCACCGTGACGGCGCACAAGGTCTATGGCCCGAAAGGCATCGGCGCGCTCTACGTGCGGCGCAAGCCGCGCATCCGCATCGAGGCGCAGATCCACGGCGGCGGGCATGAGCGCGGCATGCGCTCAGGCACCCTGCCAACGCACCAGATCGTGGGCATGGGCGAGGCCTTCAGGCTGGCAAAGCTCGAACTTGCGGAGGAAGCGCGCCGCGTGGGCGCGTTGCGCGACCGGTTGCTGGCGGGGCTGTCGCGGCTGGACGAGGTCTACGTCAACGGCAGCCTGGCGCACCGTATCCCGCACAACCTGAACATCAGCTTCAACTATGTCGAAGGCGAGTCCCTGATCATGGGCATCAAGGACGTGGCGGTGTCGTCAGGCTCGGCCTGCACCTCGGCTTCACTGGAGCCCTCGTTCGTGCTGCGGGCGCTGGGCCGCAGCGACGAGCTGGCACATAGCTCGATCCGCTTTACGCTTGGGCGATACACCACCGCGGCAGAGGTGGACGAGGTCATCCGGCAGGTCAGCGAGACCGTTACCCGCCTGCGTGAACTGAGCCCGCTATGGGAGATGCACCAGCAGGGCATCGATGTCGGCACGGTGCAGTGGGCCGCGCACTAGCCCTTCTGCCGGCGCGCCTGCAGATGTTCGAGATCCAGCGCGGCGCGATCGCCGTTGGCGACCAGCCGGTCGACCACCGAGCACAGCACCTTGAATTCGGTGCGGGAAACGCCGTCGAACAATACGTCGTTGATCTGCTGCTGCACCGGCAGCAGTTCATTGAGCAGACGGGTCCCGGCGGCGGTGATGGTCAGACGCATCTTGCGCTTGTCTTCGGGATGGGCCTTCTTGTCGATCAGCCCCAGCTTCTTGAGCTTGCCGGTCTCGATGGTGATGAACGGGCCGCTCAGGTGCAGATGGTCGGCGAGCTGGTTGACCGTCACCTCGCCTTGCTGCGACAGGTGCAGGATCGAGCGGATCAGCGAATACTGGACCCCCGTCAGGCCGATCAGGCTGCCAAAGCCGTCGCGCACGGACAGCAGGCGCGCGGCAAACGGCAGCAGGCCATTCACCAGGTGCCGGAATTCACGGTCCGAGCCGTCGACCAGGCACGCCGGATGCGTAACGGTCAGGTTCTTGTTTGCAGAAGTCGTTGCCATCGGCGGAATGTCCACTTAGCTTTTGATGCAAGCTTTGTGCCAAATTCTATCAAACTCCCCGCAACACCCGCCCCTCCCTTAATCCAAACGCCTGAGTCCAGCATGAACACAATCCCGCTCGCCACCGCCAAAGCCCGGCTGGCCCAATACGTCGAGGCCAAAGACAACAATCGTCCGGCGCTGATCCACGAAGCCTTCGCTCCGGATGCGTCGCTGACCTTCTCGATCGATACCGACTCCATCAGCTTCCCGCCCAAGGCCGAAGGCGCGGATGCCATTGCCGCGACGCTGGTCAGCGAGTTTGCGAAGACGTTCGACCGCTGCCGGACCTACTACCTCGGCGACGTTGCGGCGGCGCTGGACGGCAACGCCATGACGATCCCCTGGCTGGTGGTGATGCGGGAAACCGCGGCCAGCGCCTTGCGCGTCGGCAAGGGCGATTACCGCTGGGGCTTTGCCGCCGGCGATGACGGCACGTACCGTATCGCCAGCCTGCATATCCATATCGAACGGATGGACACGATCGCCGATCCCGGCGCGGTCACGTTGGCGGCCTTGCAGGCGGCACTGCCCTATCCCTGGCTGCCGGCGCCGGTGCTTGCTGCCAGCATCCAAGCGCAAGCCAGCGCGCAACCCGCGCTGGGGTTCCTGAATGTGTTCGCGCAAGCGGCCCGCATGCCTTGACGGGCGCGGGTCATCTGGCCGGCAATTGCTGCGCGACCAGCGCCACCCAATACGCCGCGCCCAGCGGCAGGATCCTGTCATTGAAGTCGTAGTAGGGATTATGCAGCGGCGGGTCCTCCGCGCTTTCACCCGCGCCGATGCCGATATAGGCGCCGGGGCGCTTTTCCAGCATGAAGGCGAAGTCCTCCGATCCCATTGCCGGCTTGATATCGGTCTTCACGTTGTCGGCGCCCACCAGTTGGGCGGCGGCGGCAATGGCAGCGTCGGTCTCGGCGGGGGTGTTGACCACGCCGGGGTAGCCGGGGCGGTAGTCAATCGCGATCCGCGCGCCGTGGGTCGTGCCCACGCCCTCGCAGATCTGCCGCATCGCGGTTTGCATGCGGTCGCGCACCGCGGGGTTCAGCGTGCGGATGGTGCCGCGCAGCACCACCGACTCAGGCAGCACGTTCCAGGTATCGCCGCCGTGGATCTGCGTGATGCTGACCACGACCGCATCGGTGGGATCGGTGCGGCGGCTGGCAATGGTCTGCAGCGCGGTGACCAGGTGCGCGGACACGACCACGGAATCGATGCCGTGGTGCGGCTGGGCGCCATGTGCGCCCTTGCCGGTGATGACGATCTCGAAGTTGTCGAGGAACGCGGTCATGGTGCCGGCGCGGATGGCGAACTTGCCGCGCGGCAACTGGGGGAAGTTGTGCATGCCATAGACGGCATCGGCCGGGAACTGGTCGAACAGGCCCTCTTCCACCATCACGCGGCCGCCGCCTTCATTCTCCTCGGCGGGCTGGAACACGAAATGCACCGTGCCGCGGAAGGCATCGCGGTGGCGCGACAGGTGCGCGGCCGCGCCCAGCAGCATGGCGGTATGGCCGTCGTGGCCGCACGCGTGCATCTTGCCCGCGCAGGTGGAAGCGTGGGCGGCCTTGCCCAGCTCCTGCATGTTCAGCGCATCCAGGTCCGCGCGCAGCGCGATGCTGGGGCCGTCGCCGTTGCGCAGGGTGCCGACCACGCCCGTCGTCGCCAGCCCCCGCTGCACCTCAATCTCCATCAGGCCCAGCGCCTGCGCCACGATGCCGGCAGTGCGGTGTTCTTCGAATGCGGTTTCTGGAACAGCGTGGATGTCGCGGCGCCAGGCCAGCATGTCCTGGCGGATGTCGTCGGCAATGTCGGGGTCGCGGTACATGGGTAATCCCTGCTACGGGTGGGGTTCAGTGGAAGAACTCGGCAATCAGCGTGGCGCCGAGGAAGGTACCGGCCGTGGCCGTCAGCGAAACCACCACGATGCGCCAGCCGAGCAACCGGAACACCGGCAGGTCCTTGGCCACCGAGAAGCCCGCCAGCGCCAGCACCGGCGTGGTGAAGGTCATGAAATTGAGTTTTTCCGTCATGGCGATGACGGCGTCGGAGAACGGGAACATCCCCGGCACGCCGATCAGCGTGACCACCACCGACATCGTCAGCAGCAGCGGCACGCGCGGGAACACGCGCTTGAGCAGGTCGCAGGCCGCCACGATGGCAATGGCCACCAGGATGCCCTTGAGCGATACCGACAGCGGCACGTTGTATGACAACTTGTTGCCGATCAGCACGCCGGCGCCGACCACGAACCAGCCCAGCGCGGCATCCCGCGCCGAGGTGCCATGCGCCAGCGCGCCATCGAGCTTGACGTCCTGCACCTCGCGCATGGCGTCACGGCGCGAGAAGCGGCCCAGTACCGGCTCCAGCTTGCCGTACAGCCATGAGCACAGCGGCAGCGACAGGAACAGCGTGAAATAGAAGCCGGCCACCGAGGTCAGCAGGTTCGACGCCGCGGCAATCGCCATGATCTCGGAAGCCTGCCCGGGGTGCTGCGCGACGATGGCGCCGACGGCCGCCGCCATCAGGCTGCCCGAGCCCACGCCGGCACCCATGGCCAGCGAACGCGGATCGAAGATGCCCAGGCTGCTGACAAACCCCGACAGCACCGCGATGAAGAGCGCGCCCAGCACGGTGCCGGTGATGTACTCGGCCAGCACGCCGCGGCCTTCCGGCGACGCCATGCCGTATTTCTCGCCGATGATGACGATATTGCCCTCGCGCCCAACCGAGAAGGTCGCGCCGACGGCCTCGCGCTTGATGCCGAGCAGCAAGGCCAGCGGCAGGCCCAGCGCCAGCGTCCCGAGCGCGTGCCCGAACTCCTGGAACAGCAGCGCCCAGCCCGCGTCCTTGAGCTGCGGCAGCGCGCCGCCCACGGTCAGGCCGAGCTTCACCACGAACAGCAGCAGCCCGGCATTGAGCAGCCCGGTGGCAAGCGATTGCAGCGGCGCGTCGATGCGCACCGCGCGCGGCACGTTCCGGGCCGCGATGCCCCACGCCGCGGCCATCAGCAGCGCCCACAGCATCGGCATCAGCACGACCTTGCCGGGTCCCAGCTTGAACTGCACCGCGCCAATGGTTTCGGCAATCGCCACCACGGCCAGCGTGACAACGGCCAGTCGTACCTTGCCACTGCCGGTGACGGCGGCAATCGGGGAAGCGGACGCAAGCGCCGGCTGGGCAATGGGGTTGGTCATCGGGTGTCTCCGCGGGAAGGCTGCTTATGTCGCACAAACGTGCTCTCTTCGGCATTCCGGTTCGATCTTGACCGCTTACCGAGAAGGATCAGGCTAGTATTCCGGCGCCTGAGCGTTTCATCAATGATCGTGATATGGGAAACTTGTTGCATTCAATGCAACGCTCAAGCGGAGTGACACGTGCTTTCGATGGACGACAAACTGGACACGCGGCGCGTGCGCTACTTCATGCAGGTGCTCGACAGCGGCTCGGTCCGCGGCGCCGCCGAAGTCCTCGACATGGACCCCTCAGCCGTCAGCCGGGCCATCGCCGTGCTGGAGAAAGACTGCGGCACGCGCCAGCTGGAGCGGCATGGCCGCGGCGTGGTTGCCACCGAGGCGGGCGATCTGCTGGCCGCCTATGTCCGCAACCAGAACAACCAGAAGCAGCAGTTGCTGGCCGAACTCGACAGCATCCAGAAGGTGGCGCGCGGCCATATCGACATCGTGGCGGGCGAAGGTTTCGTGGAATGGCTGATGCGCCATAGCCTGCGCACCTTCATGCTGGCCCACCCGGGCATCACGGTGGACCTGTCGGTGGGCAGCACCGACGAGATCGTGCAGCGCATTGTCGATGGCAGCGCCCATATCGGACTGGTGTTCCAGCCGCCCAGGGACGCGCGGCTGCGCTGCCACCACGCCCATCCGATGCCGATCCAGACCCAGGTGCTGGCCTCGCACCCGCTGGCGCAGCTGGGCCGGCCGCTGGACCTGCAGGACCTGCTGCCCTACCCCGGCGCCACCCTGCACCGGACCTTCGGCGTGCGCCAGCACATCGAGGCCGCAGAGATCAGCGAGGGCGTGCGCCTGCAGTCGCTGCTGACCACCTCGTCATTCAATGCGCTGGGGCATTTCGCGGCGGCGGGGCTTGGCTATGTCCTGTGTACGCGCCTGGCCTTGTGGAACCAGCTTAACGAGGCGCCCGTGGTGTCGCTGCCAATGAAAAACCCCCTGCTTTACCAGGGGGAAATCCAGACCGTGTCGCGCCAGGGCCGGGTGTTGTCGCCGCCGGCGGCACGGCTGTTGCGGCAGATCGTGGGGGATTTCTCGGCGCTGATGACTGGGGAGTGAACCTTCGCGCCCGGTGTGTCAGACCACACCCTCCGCCCGCAGCCGGGCCAGCTCCTCATACCCGATGCCAAGCCGCCCATAGACCTCGGCATTGTGTTCGCCCACATCCGGCCCGGTACGCGGTGACGGCGGCGCATAGCCCGAGAAGCGCGGCACCACGCATGGCGCCGGCACCGAGCCCAGATCCGGATCGGGCAGCCGGACGATGGCCTGGCGCGCCGCCATCTGCGGATCGTCGACGATGTCGGCGATGCTGAATACCTTGCTGAACGGCACCTGGCACTGCACCAGCCGCGCCGCCACGGCGGCATAGGGCTGCGCGGCAAACCACTCCGCAATGCTGCCGTCCAGCGCTTCGATATTGCGCACGCGCCCGGCGTTGGTGGCGTATTCCGGCGCCTGCGCCAGTTGCGGCGCGTCCATGGCCTCGGCGAGCCGGCGGAAGGTGGCGTCGGAGGAGGCCACTACCGTGACCCAGATCTCGTCCGCGGTGCGGTACATGTTGGACGGCGCCGCGTAGGTGGTGCGGTTGCCGGCGCGCTGGCGCACATGCCCCAACTGTTCATATTCGATGGCCAGCGGATCCAGCAGGCGGAACAACGCCTCGGTGGCGGCCAGGTCGATCTCGCGGCCGCGCTGGCCGGGCCTGGCGTGCTGCTCTGCCACCGCAGTGGCAATCGCAAAGGCGCCGAACAGCCCGGCAATCATGTCTCCCACCGGGTAGTTCATATGCATCGGCCCGCTCTGCGCGGTGCCCGCCAGGTTGGTGAAGCCGCTCCTGGCTTCAAAGATGCGGGCAAAGCCCGGCCGCGCCGCATCGGGCCCGGTCTGGCCGAAGCCGGTCAGCCGCAGCACGATCAGCTTCGGGTTAGCCGCATGCAGGGTGTCGAGATCCAGCCCCCAGCGCGCCAGCGTGCCGGTGCGGAAGTTCTCGACCAGCACATCGAACTGGGGCAGCAAGCGCAGGAAGATCTCGCGGCCGCGCGGCGTGCGCACGTCGAGCGAGATGCCGCGCTTGCCGCGATTGGTCACCTTCCAGTACAGGGCGTGGTCCTCGGTAACCGGCTCCAGCCCGCGCAGCGGATCGCTGCCGTCGGGCAACTCCAGCTTGACCACATCGGCGCCCATGTCGGCACACAGCGTGGCGGAAAACGGGCCGGCCACCACGGTGGCCATGTCGAGGATGCGCAGTCCGCCCAGCGGGCCCGTGCAGTGTGCGTCTGGCGATACAGCGTGTGTGTCCTGGTCTTGCATGGCGGGCCTCCGGCGGCATTGGCGTCTGCTGCAAGGTGGCAGGCGGCTGGCCCGGATGCAAGCACGGTTTCGCTGTGCGGAACGGTCGTGCTACAACATTGACGCCCCCATCTCCGGATCCCAGCATGGAACCCAAGCAACCACCGCACAGCATGGACCGCAACCCGGAACACCTGCCCCTGCCAGGCCTGGCCAGCGAAGATGCACTGGCCACTGACCGCCAGTTCGCCACCAACCTGGCGCGCGGGCTGGAGGTGCTGCGTGCCTTCACGCCGTCCAGCCCGGTGCTGGGCAACCAGGACATCGTGGCGCGCACGGGGCTGCCCAAGGCGACGGTGTCGCGGCTGACCTACACGCTGGGGCTGCTCGGCTTCCTGAGCCGCGTGCCCGGCAACCAGAAGTACCGGCTGGGCGCCGGCGTGCTGGCGCTGGCCTACCCGATGCTGGCCGGGCTGGCGATCCGCCAGGTGGCGCGGCCGTATATGGAGGCGATTGCGCGTGAAACCGGCTGCACGGTGAACCTGGGCATGCGCGAGCGGCTGTCGGTAGTGTACGTGGACAGTTGCCGGCTGGATCCCGGCAACCTCTACCAGCCGGACATCGGCAGCACCCGGCCGCTGCTGGCCAGCGCGATCGGCCGCGCGGTCTTGCTGGCCTGCAGCGCCGACGAGCGCACGGCACTGCTGAACCGGCTGCGCGTGGACGATCCGGAGCGCTTCAACGTCGAGCGCCAGATGTGGGCGGACGACCAGAAGCACTTCCGCGCGCACGGTTACTGCCTGAGCCGCGGCGAGTGGCGGCCAGAGATCCACGCGATCGCGGCACCCGTGCGCCAGTCGCTGCACGAAGACCCGTTTGCGCTGAACTGCACCATCGCCGCATCGCGCAACCGCGACAACATGCTGGAGCGCGAGGTGGCGCCAAGGCTGCGCGAGGCGGTGCGGCAGATCGAACTGAGCTGCGCGCGCTAGCCGACAGGACGCAGCAATGCAGTCCGCCGGCGATGTCGCCGGCAATGACAAGCGGCCCGCCAGAGGCCCGCATGAAAACGCGCCGCGGGAAATCCCCCGGCGCAGGCAACCCAAGGAGACAAGATGGATGCCATCCAACCGTTGCGCCAGCTCGCTGCCGGCATGCTGGCCTGCGCCGCGCTGATGCCGCTGCCATTGCCGGCCGCCCCTGACAATGCGGCGCGCTTCCCGGACCGCCCGATACGGATCATCGTGCCGTTCTCGGCGGGCGGCGTGGTCGACTCCGTCACCCGCATCACCGCGGATAACATGGCGCGGGTGCTGAAGCAGCCCGTCATCGTCGAGAACAAGACCGGCGCCGGCGGCGCCATCGGCGCGGACTTCGTCGCCAGGTCGCCCGCCGACGGCTATACGCTGCTGGCGGTCAGCCCCAGCTATGTGGTCGGGCCGCTGCTGAACCCGTCGATCCAGGGCAAGAGCGGCAAGGACTTCCGCGCGGTGGCGGGCATTGGTGCCGTACCCAACGTGATCGTGGTGCCGGCTTCGTCGCCGCTGCGCACGCTGCCTGAACTGCTCGATGCCGCGCGCAGCAAGCCCGGCACGCTGACCTACGCCAGCGCGGGCGTCGGCACCTCGAACCATCTGTCGGCGGAACTGCTGGCGCAGATGACGCAAGTGAAGCTCACCCACGTGCCCTACAAGGGCCAGCCCGAGGCCATGAGCGACCTGCTGGGCGCGCGCGTCTCGATGATGGCGCTGACCTCGGCCATTGCCCGCCAGCAGGTGCAAAGCGGCAAGCTGCGCGCGCTGGCGGTGACTTCGGCAAAGCGCTCGGCCGTGATGCCCGACGTGCCCACCGTGGCCGAAGCCGCGCGCCTGCCCGGCTATGAAGTGGGCGGGTGGTTCGGCCTGGTCGCGCCGCAGGGCACGCCGGACGCGGTGGCGCGCAAGCTGGCCGAGGCCGCCGCGCAGGCCACATCGGACCCCACCACGGCACGCCGCCTGGCCGAACTCGGCATGGACCTGGCACCGCAATCCACCGCCGCATTCGACCGCTTCCTGGACACGGAAACCAGGAAATGGACCGGCGTGCTGAAGACCGCCGGCATCACGGCACAGTAGCCGCATACGCTCATCCAACCTACCGGAAACATCCCATGATCCGCGACTCCGCCCGCCAGCAAGCGCTGCTTGCCGATATCCGCCGCTTCGTGCTCGAAACCTGCATCCCGCTAGAGGCGGAGATCGACCGCACCGATGTCATCCCCGAGCCCGTGGTCGAGCAGATGCGCCGCCTCGGCCTGTTCGGCCACAGCATCCCTGAAGCGTACGGTGGCGCAGGGCTGACCACCGAGGAACTGGCGCTGGTGAACATCGAGGTCTCGCAGGCCGCCACCGTGTTCCGTGCCCGCTTTGGCGGCAACACCGGCATCGCCTCCGAATCGCTGGTGGCCGACGGCACCGAAGCGCAGCGGCAGCGCTACCTGCCGCAACTGGCCTCCGGCAAAGTGACCGGCTGCTTTGCGCTGACCGAACCGGAAGCCGGCTCCGATGCGACATCGCTGCAAACCACCGCAAGGCAAGACGGCGATCACTACGTGCTGAACGGCAGCAAGTGCTTTATCACCAATGCCCCGATCGCGGACCTGTTCACCGTGTTCGCCCGCACCGATCCCGATACGCCCGGCGCGCATGGCATCAGCGCCTTCCTGATCGAACGCGGCACTCCCGGCCTCAGCACCAGCGAACCGGAACGCAAGATGGGACAGCACGGCTCGCCGGTGGGCGATGTCTACCTGAAGGACTGCCGCGTGCCGGCCAGCGCCATCGTCGGCGGCAAACCCAATGTCGGTTTCAAGACGGCGATGAAGGCGCTCAACAAGCAGCGCATCAACCTGGCCGGCTTGTGCGTGGGGCCCGCCATCCGGCTGGTCGACGAGATGGTCCGCTACGCGGCGCAGCGCCGGCAGTTCGGCAAGCCGATCGCGGACTACCAGCTGGTGCAGCAGATGATTGCCGACAGCAATACGGAACTGCACGCCGCCCGCGCACTGGTGCTCGACACCGCGCGCAAGCGCGACGCTGGCGAAGACGTGACCATGGAGGCGTCGATGTGCAAGCTGTTCGCCTCGGAGATGGCCGGCCGCGTGGCCGACCGCGCGGTGCAGGTATTTGGCGGCAGGGGCTACATGGCACGCACCGTGGCCGAGCGCTTCTACCGCGATGTGCGGCTGTTCCGGCTGTATGAGGGCACGACGCAGATCCACCAGCTCAATATTGCGCGCAGGACGATGGAGGCGCGGGGGGCGGCGCTGGAGGGGAGCGGGCCTGAGCCAGATGCGAGGCAACCGGCGCGGTAGCCGGATGGCGTCCTTGCTGACTATCTGACTATCCGTGCGCGCTGGCAGCCAGCGCGTCCATGAACGCCTGCCGCAGCGGCGTCTGCTCGGTGTCCCGGCGCCGGAGCACGCCGACCATGCCCTCGCGCCGGTATGGCAGCCGCAATATCGCCACCTGCCCCAGGCGACTGAAGAATGCTGCCATCCGGCCTGACATCACGGCCAGCAGCTCTCCCTGCTGCAGCAGCGACACGTTGGCAAGCAACGTCGCGCTCTCGATCCGCACGCATGGCGCGGGTTCGCCGGCCAGTGCCAGTTCGTAGTCCAGCTCGCGCCGGATCTGGCTGGTCACGGGCGGCCCCACCCAGGTGTAGGCGCGCGTATCCGCCCACCCGACCTTGCGCTTGCGCGCGAGCGGATGCGTGGGGCCGGCGATCACGCGGATAGTCTCCGGATATAGCAGGTCGCAGCGCAGCGCGCCGTCGATGCCCTGCACTTCGGTACGTCCCATGACGAAGTCCAGCCGCCCTTCGCGCAGGGCCGGCAGCATCTCTTCGACGGTGCCCTCTGCCAGCGTCAGGTGGGCATCGGGAAAGCGCTCGCGAAACCGGCTGATCGCCGACGGCAGCAGATCGACCGATACGGTTGGCGTCGCGCCGATCGCCAGTTGCCCGGCCGCGCCTTCCGCCATCACGCGAATGGTGGCCTGGGTGCGTTCGATCTCATTGAGGATGGTGCGGGCATGCACCACCAGCGCTTCGCAGAAGCGGGTCGGCACCAGGCCGCGCGAATGCCGCTCGAACAGTGCCACCCCCAGTTCACTCTCCAGCTCGGCCAGCCAGCGGGACAGGGCCGGCTGGGTCATGTTCAGGCGCGCAGCGGTACGGCTGACATTGCGGGTTTCATGTAGCGCCACCAGCACATGCAGCTGGCGGATACGCATCCGTTGGGTCCAATCCATGGTATGAGTTTCAGGTTATAGCAGAGGTCATATTAATCATTTCAATGGAATCGCGGACGATGCAATAATTTTTCCATCCCCCGCAAGCCGCCATTGCCATGCCCCCGTCCAGCATTCCCGCCAGCGCCCGCCCCAATTTCCTGCTGTTCATCACCGACCAGCATCGCGCCGACCATCTCGGCATCTATGGCAACGCCGTGGTGCAGACGCCCAATATCGACCGGCTCGGCAGCCATGGCTGGGTGGCAGAGCGCTGCTATGTGGCCTCGCCGATCTGCATGCCGAACCGCGCATCGCTGATGACCGGGCGCATGCCGTCGGTCCATGGCGCGCGCCACAATGGCATTCCCTTGCCGCTGTCACAGACGACGTTTGTCGAGCGGCTGCGCGATGCCGGCTATCGCACGGGGCTGGTCGGCAAATCGCATCTGCAGAACATGACCGGCCTTGCGCCAGTCTGGCCACGTCCCGGCGATCCGCGCACGGAGGGCGAAGCGCGCCGGCCTGAAAGCGGGCGCTTCGACCAGGAATGGGGACCGGCCTGGCGCGACGATCCTGACTTCGCCATGTCACTGCCGTATTACGGCTTTGCCGACGTGCAGCTGGTGACCGACCATGGCGACACGGCCGGCGGGCATTACCGGCGCTGGCTGGAGCAGCGCCATCCCGAGGTAGCGCGCGCGTGCGGCCAGGAGCAGGCCATCCCGACACCAGGCTATGTGTTGGCCGAAGCGCGGCAGGCCTGGCGCACGCGCGTACCGGAAACGCTGTCGACCACGGCATGGATCGGCGATCGCACCATTGACCTGCTCGGGCAATACGCGCAAGAGGACGCCCCCTTCATGATCCAGTGTTCGTTTCCGGATCCCCATCACCCGTTCACGCCACCCGGCCGCTTCTGGGACATGTACCGGCCCGAGGACATGGCCCTGCCGCCCTCGTTCGACGCCGATCCGGCGCTGGCGCCGCCGCACCTGCGCTGGATGCACGCGCAGCGCGACGCCGGCCGCGCCGTCAAGCATACGCCGGCGATGTTCGCCTGCACGGCGCGCGAGGCCCGCGAAGCGCTGGCGCTGAACTATGGCTCGATCGCGCATATCGACGACACCATCGGCCGCGTGATGACGCACCTGGCCGCGCTCGGCCTGGATCGCAACACTGTGGTCCTGTTCACCAGCGACCATGGCGACTTCTTCGGCGATCACCAGTTGCTCTGGAAAGGGCCGCTGCACTACCAGGGCCTGATCCGCACGCCGCTGATCTGGTCGGAACCCGCAGCGCGCACGGCCACCGATGCCCGCGCCGCGCGCAGCCAGGCACTGTGCTCGAGCATCGATATCGCGCCGTCGATCCTCGCGCGCGCGGGCTGCGCGCCCTACAACGGCATGCAAGGCCTGTCGCTGCTGCCCGCCATCGCCGGCGAGGCATTGCCGCGGGAAGCCCTGCTGATCGAGGAAGAGAACCAGCGCACCATGTTCGGCTTCCCGATGCGCACGCGCATGCGGACGCTGCAAACCGCGCGCTATCGGCTCAGTGTGTACGAAGGCGCGCCGTGGGGCGAACTCTACGACCTTGAAAGCGACCCAACCGAATCGCACAACCTGTGGGATGCGCCGGCGCTGGCAGGCACGCGCCAGGCGCTGCTGCACCAGTTGCTGGTCACGATGATCTCGCACAGCGACGCCAGCCCCAATCCGACCGCGCTTGCCTGAATCGGGTCCGCCCGCACCACCAGCGGCAGCACCCCATGACAACAATATCCACGGAGACAACCCATGACACGCCGTCCCTTCAGAATGCTGATCGCCGCAGCCATGCTGGCGGCCGCGGTCCCCGCCTGCGCGCAGGATGCCTACCCGGCCAAGCCGGTCCGCCTGATCGTCAACTTTCCTGCAGGTGGCCCGCTCGACACCGTGGCACGGCTCATTGCCGAGCGTGCCGGGCGCGACCTGAAGCAGCCGGTCGTGGTGGAGAACCGCTCCGGCGCCGGCGGCAACATCGGTGCCGAAGCCGTCGCGCATGCGACGCCGGACGGCTACACGTTGCTGATGTCGACTGACACCGTGGTCACCGTCAACCCGTTCGCCTATCGCAAGATGTCGTTCGACCCGGTCCGCGACCTGGAGCCGGTTGGCCTGGCCGGCACCTTCAATCAGGTGCTGGTCACGCATCCCGGCCTGAAAATCCGCGACCTGAAGCAGTTCCTGGCTGCCGGCAAGGACAAAGACCTGTCCTATGCATCGGCTGGCGTAGCATCGCCGGGCCATATCGTGTTCGAGATGCTGAAGGCGCGCACGCAGATCCGGGGCACCCATGTCCCCTACAAGGGCAATGCGCCAGCACTGAGCGACGTGCTCGCGGGCCAGGTACCGGCAGGATTCCTGGCCACGCCGACCGCCGTGCAATACATCAAGGGCGGCAAGCTGGTCGCGCTTGCGGTGTCCGGCCTCAAGCGCGACCCCTTGCTCCCGGACGTGCCGACGGTGGCAGAGACCGGCATCGCCAACTTCGATGCCGAGTTCGCCTTCGTCATGTTCCTGCCCTCAGGCACGCCCGCGGCCATCCGTGCACGCTGGGAGCAGCAGCTCAAGACCGTCTTCGCGGACGCGGATTTCCAGAAGAAGCTGCTGGCGCAGGGCGTGCGGCCGCAGACGAGCAACGGCGCGGCGGCAACGCAATGGCTCGCCGCGGGGCGTACGCGCTGGGGCGAACTGATCCGCAAGCTCGGCGTGTCCCTGGACTGAGCGACTGCCCGGGGCCTTCAGCCCCGCCCCCGCCCCGCCTTCTCCGCCAGCGGCGAGCGCACGCGAAAATGCGCCGCCAGCAGCGCCGCGAATTCCTCCGCGATCTCCGATGGCGCGGAATGCCCGGAGAACGCCATGCGCACCTCCACCGGGCAGCGCGGTGCGAGCGGCACCACCCGCAAGCCGTGCCCGAATACCGCCGCGACATAGGGATTGACGATCCCTATGCCCGCCCCTTCGGCCGCCATCGTGCAAATCGTGCCTGAGTAAGTGGTCTCGATGGTCGCCGACGGCTCGACGCCGGCTTTTTGCATGAGCCGCTGCACCGCCAGGTGCAGCGCATCGTCTGCGTTCAGCAGGATCAGGAACTGCCCGCGCAAGTCGCGCACGCGAAGGGTGTCGCGCGCCGCCAGCGGGTGTTCCGGGTGCATGACGCACACCGCTCCCGACTGATGCACCACGTTGACATCCAGGTGCGGATGGTCGATCTCGCTGGTGGTCAGCACCAGGTCGTACAGGCCATGCAGCAACCCTTCACGCAGCTGGTGCCCGCCGACCGTTTGCAGGCTGATATGCACGTCCGGGTGCCGCTCCGTGAACGGCCGGATCACCTTGGGCATCACCCCCAGCCCGAGCGAAGGCGTGCAGCCGATACGCAGCACGCCGGTGCCGGACTTGCGCAGCACCGCCACGTCCTGCTCGATCCGCGCCAGCCCCTGGAAGTGGTTCTGCACCGTGTCGAACAGGCGCCGCGCCTCCTGCGTCGGCCGCAGCCGGCCCTTCTGGATATCGAACAGCTTCAGTTCAGTCGCCGCCTGCATCTGGGCCAGCAAACGGCTCACCGACGGCTGGGTCGTATGCAGCATGGCAGCGGCCGCGGTCGTGGTTCCGGTCAGCATGACCGCGCGGAACGCCTCGATCTGGCGGAAGTTAAGGGGACGGGACATGGCATCGGCAAGGGACGGGCGAGTCGGGCAATGTATATCAAATCTGCATAGGGTGCATTGAACAAAGAATTATTCAGAATGCCAACCCCTCCTCTACACTCGCTTCGCATTGCCGCTTCCAGACGGCAGGACCAGAACCCAAGGAGAAAAGTGATGAAGCGGCATTCGCCCCGGAATGTTTGGAAAGGCGGGATCGTTGCGGCCGTGCTGGCCATCGCCGGCACCGGCAGCGCGCTCGCCCAGCCGGGTTATCCGGACCACACGATCCGGATCATCGTGCCGTTCAGCGCCGGGGGCAGCTCGGACCTGCAGGCACGCATGCTGGCCGACCGGCTGGGCAAGCTCTACAAGCAATCGGTAGTGGTCGAGAACCGGCCCGGCGCCGGCGGCCATATCGGGGGCAAGGCCGTGGTCGATGCGGCGCCCGACGGCTACACGCTGCTGCTGGGCTCGCTGGGCCTGCACGCCACCTATGCCACCTTCAAGAAGCTGAACTACAACCCCGCCACCGATCTCAAGGTCGTGACGGTGCTGGCGGAGATGCCGCACGTGGTGGTGGTCAACCCGAAGCTGGCGGTGAACAACCTGCAGCAACTGGCCAGCCTGGCGCGCCAGCAGCCAGACACGCGGACCTTCGGCTCGGCCGGCGTCGGGTCCTCGGTGCACATGATGGGCGAGCTGTTCCGCCTCAACGCCAATGCGCCGATCACGCACGTGCCATACAAGGGCAGCTCAGCGGCCATGACGGATCTTCTCGGCGGCCAGATCGACATGATGTTCGAGAATCCGCCCACCACGCTGGCCTATATCCGCTCCGGCAAGCTCAAGGCGCTGGCGGTGACCGGCAAGACCCGCTCGGCCGCGCTGCCCGATGTGCCTACTGCCAGCGAAGCCGGCTACCCGTCGTTCGTGGCGACTTCCTGGACCACGGTTGCGGTTGGCGCCAGGGTGCCCGATGCGATCGCGGACAAGCTCAACGCCGATATCCGCCAGATCGTGGCCACGCCGGAGTTCCGGCAGGGACTGCAAGAGCAGGGCATGACCCCGGTGGCCAATACGCGCGATGCCGCGCAGAAGTTCGTCGCCGCGGAGAAAGTGCGCTGGGACCAGGTGATCCTGAAGGGCAAGATCACCGCCGAATAAGCGGCTTCCATCCGCGCACGGACACTCCCCTTCATGGCTGGACGCGCGGCCAGCCATTGAACTTTCCAGACTTCAGCTTCAACACGGACACACACGCTTCATGTCAACGGAACGCATCATTGCCACGCCGCTGCCCTGCCGCCGCGTCGGCGCGGGCGAGCATCATCACTTCTTCGGCTACTACAACAAGACCAACTGGGACCGCAGCGGCCGCTACCTGCTGGCGCAGCGTGTGCCGATGGCAGATGCCGACCTGACGCCCGGCCTGGTTGCCGAGATCGGCTACTTCGACCTGCAGGACAACGACCGCTTCCATCGCGTGGGGGAAACCACCGCGTGGAACTGGCAGATGGGCTCGCAGCTGCAATGGCTGGATGGCGAAGCACAGCGCCAGCTTGTCTACAACTGCCGCAGCCGGGACGCGAAGGCCTTCTATCCCCACCTGGGCGCCACCATCTTCAACCTCGACACCGGCGAAGCGCGCCAGCTGCCGATGCCGGTCTATGTGGTCGCGCCGGACAGCCGTTACGCGCTGTGCGCGGACTACCGCCGCCTCTACGTCACGCACCAGACCATCGGCTACAGCGACCACGGCACCCAGCCCGCGCTGGACAATGCGCCCGCCGACGACGGCATCCACTACATGGACCTGCGCACCGGGCAGACGCGCCTGATCGTGAGCTACGCTGACCTGCGCAACTTCCATCCGCGCGCCTCGATGGACAAGGCCATCCACTGGGTCAGCCACATCGAAATTAACCCGTCCTCATCGCGCGTGCTGCTGCTGCACCGCTGGACCGAACGGGTCGAGGACGAAACCTGCTTCCTGCACCGGCTGATCACGGTCAATCCGGACGGCAGCGACATGCGCTTGCTCGAATGCTCCGACCATCCGCTGCCGCAGCTTGCCGAAGATTTCGATCCGAACGCGGTCGGCACCTTCGACTATGAGAAGTCCGAGTACCAGATCTCCCATCCGCTCTGGCAAGACGATAGCAGTATCATCGTGTGGGGGCCGCACGCGGGCAGCATCCACTACCACCTCTACCACGACAGCCCCGGCGGCAAGGTTGAAGTCATCGGCGACGGCATCCTGACCGAGAACGGTCACATGACCTTCTCGCCCACCAACAAGCGCTGGCTGCTCAGCGACACCTATCCCGACGCGCACACCAACGAGCGCGTGCTGTTTCTCTTCGACATGGCGCAGGGCGTGCGCCATGACCTGGGCAGTTACTACACCAGCCCGTTCCTGAAGAAGGAAAACCGCTGCGACCTGCACCCACGCTGGAGCCGCGACGGGCGGCACGTGTGCATCGATTCGATCCACGACTCCGAGCGGCAGATGTATATCGTCGACGTTTCCGCGCTGACCGACGAGGCAGGCCAGGCGTAAGGCGCCCCCCCGACACAAGCGTCGCAGCACGCTGCTGCCCTGTACCCCTGCGCCAAAGGCACCAGCCTGGAAGCGCATGGGCAGCGCCCTCTCTCCGAAGCCCCCCTCCCCCACACGCCGCCAGCCGGGTCACGCTGGCGACAATTGCCGCCGGCCGCAACCTGCGTACCTGGCAGTCCCCTTGTCTCCCGCCCTTGGTGCCAAGTCCGATGTTGCCCCGCCTCCTGGCTATGGCGCGCTGCCGCAGCCGCCTGCCTGTAAACAGGGCGTGCAAAAAGGGCGTTCTTCACCAAAACTGATGATGAGCATTCGGCAGTCCCGGGCCTGACAAGGTCCCGCCAAAGCGCGAGCCACGCCCGGTCCGGGCTTCAAGGACCGGCGCAGTAGGTAGCGCAAGCATCACAAAAGTGATGCAAAAAGCATTTTTCAGTGAGAAATCGGCCTATCGGCCGGCGAAGGTGCGGCCACGACGCGGCTGTCTCAACCCGGCACCCCCCACTCCAAACGGACGTTGGATTGGGGGAAGTCCGGTCACAATCGCTGAGCAAGGCTGGCACAGTGGTCGCTACGTCAACAGGACTCCCCCGACTTGTCAGCAATGGCACCTCGCCGGAAGGACTGGGTGCGGCCGCGTCGCGCGCGAACGGCAGCTTTTGCCGCAACCGCCATGCAGAGCCTTGCCACCGATCTCACTGATTACCCGACCTGTAGAAGGAAAGCCGATGTTCTCCGAAGCCGAGCCTCCGCACCCGATGCGCCACGCCTCTCGCGCCAAAGCCCCCACGCTGCCGCCATGGATCACGGCGCGGATGGCACAACATTTCGACGAGCGGATGGGCAAGCTCTGGGGCGGCGATCATCTGCTTCACGGACGCACGCCCGGGCCCGATGCGCTGCACCTGAGCAGCAACGACTATCTCTGCCTGCTCGGCGAATCCTCGCTGATACAGGCGCAGGCGCGGGCCTTCCTCAATGAGGAGCCGGAGTTGCTGATGTCGTCCGTGTTCCAGCACGGCGACACCCCGCAGCGGCGGGTCGAGCGCAAGATCGCAGACCTGATGCAGGCCGAGGACGGGCTGATCGCCCAGTCCGGCTGGGCCGCCAACGTCGGCCTGGTGCAGTGCATTGCCGGCCCCGGCATTCCGGTCTATATCGACATGAACGGGCATGCCTCCCTTTGGGAGGGCATCATCGCCGCGGGCGCGCAGGCCGTGCCGGTGCGCCACAACGATTGCGAGCACGTGCGCCGCCAGCTGGAGCGCTTCGGCCCGGGCGTGATCATGGTGGACTCGGTCTACAGCACCACCGGCAGCGTGGCGCCGCTGGAGGACTATGTCGCCCTGGCCGAGGCATCGGGCTGCGTGCTGGTGGTGGACGAGTCGCACTCGCTCGGCACCCATGGGCCGTCTGGCGGCGGCCTGGTGCGCGCGCTCGGGCTGTCCGAGCGCGTACACTTCCGCACGGCCTCGCTGGCCAAGGCGTTTGCCGGCCGCGCCGGCTATGTTGCCTGTTCGACCGACTTCAAGGACTTCTTCGCGGTTGAGTCCCGGCCGGCCATTTTCAGTTCCGGGCTGCTGCGCCATGAGGTTGCGTGGTTCGATGCCGTGACGGATTTCGTCGCCACGGCGGATGAGCGCCGTGCGCGCCTGCACGCCATCACCCGCGACACCCGGGCTGCGATTGCCGAACTGGGCTACAACATCAGCGAAGGCTCCGAGCAGATCATCGGCCTGGAGGCGGGAACCGAGCCGCAGGTCAAGGTGCTGCGCGATGCGCTGCAGAGCCGCGGGATCTTCGGCGCGGTATTCTGTGCGCCGGCAACACCCAAGAATCGGGCATTGATGCGACTTACGCTGCATGCGAAACTTGCCGCCAATGAAATCGACCGCCTGGTCGGCGTGCTCGCCAGTATCCGCGACGAAGTCCGGCTGGATGAATGGTCCTCGACGCGCCGGGCCCGGCGCAAGTCTCAAAATCCCACAAGCGGGCCGCTGGCAGGCTCCCGCGAGGAGTAGTCCTGGAGATGGATGCAAAGGTAGCGCAAGCGGAAGACGGCCGCACCTCACTTGCCGGCGTCGCCCGCCATGCGTGGCAGACCGTGTTCGAGACCGCCGCGCGGGCCACCCTGCTGGACGAGGAGAGCGTCATCCGGCTGCGCCGGATCCAGATGGTGGGCGCGCTGGGCGTGATCGGACACCCGCTGTACTACGTGATCTGGTCCTACATCTTCCCGCAGCCCTATGAAAACCTCTGGCTGCGCCTGGTCTGCACCGCGCTGTTCGTGCCGCTGCTGTTCGCCTCCGCCTTCTCGGACCGTCGCTGGCTGCCGCCCTATGCGCTCTTTGCCATTACCGTAGGCCTGCCGTTCGCCTTTATCTTCTTCTACCTGGAGAATGGCGGCTCCATGGTGTGGGCCGAATCGGTCATCATCGCGGTGGTGATCCTGTATCACTTCAACACCGCGTTCGCGACCATTGCCTTGTTCTCAGGGGCCGCCGCAGCCATCGCCCTGTTCGTGCTGGCGGGCAACTCCATGGGCGTAATCCCGTGGGAGCCGGTACTGCTGCAGCTGCCGGTGATCGGCTTTGTCATCGCGGTGCTGGTGGTGATCAAGCTGGACCGCCAGTTGCTGGCCGAACAGAAGCGGCGCGGGATGGCCGCCGCGCTGGCCACCGTCGCGCACGAATTGCGCACGCCGCTGACCAGCCTGGCCATGACTGCCAGGGGCCTCAAGGCGCGGCTGCCGGCGGCCCTGGACCAGGACACGCCGCAGCGCGACGGCCTGATGCAGGCCGTGGCCCGGATGGAATCAGACCTGGCCCATATCAGCAACAGCATTGAACTGCTGGTCGCCAACTCCAAGAACCCGGACAACGCCACGCAGGAGCTGTTCGAACTGGGCGGTGTGATCCGCGACGCTGTCGGCCGGTTTCCGTTCGAGCACAGCGACCTGGATCTGGTCACCGTCGACCTGCCTGGCCCCGCCTACGTGATGGGCAACGCCCAGTTGTTCGGGCTGGTCACGACCAACTTGCTGAAGAACGCGCTGGAAGCGACCAAGCGCGCCGGCAAGGGCACCATCCATATCCGCTGCGAGGTCCGGCCCGACGCCGTCCATGTAATGTTCCGCGACACCGCCACTGGCGTGCCGCCGCAAGTGCTGGCCCGGATGTTCCAGCCCTTCTTCTCTTACCCGGCGCATCGCGGCACCGGCATCGGACTGGCGTTTTGCCAGAAGGTGCTGAACAGCTGGGGGGCAAGCATCAGCTGCCGCTCCGAAGAGCACGTGTTCACCGAGTTCGATATGCGCTTTCCCCGCAAGGGGAAATGGCCCGAGGCGCCATCGCAACAGCAATAGCAGGCGCCGGCATTGCCGGCGCCGCACAGCCACTTACACCACCCCCGGCGGCCTTCAGCCCCGCAACCTGCGCGGCATCCATCCCCGGGGCCCCTGCCATCCTCAGCATCAGCCCCGGGCGCTGCCGGGCTTCTGCACTGTCAAGGCGTTGTCGACAATTCCATAGATCGTTGACACGATGTCAACCAAGAATTAACAGTCCGCCGCGACCCGGCATCGTGCAGCGGGTTTACCTTAGTACGCAGCAACACAAGAGTTTGGGGTGAATCGCCCTACTGCCCCGCAACGCCCTGTCCCTAGTATTGACTCACCGCGCGGCGCCAGCAGGACTGCCGCGCGGTACCAGGCATACCCCGCCTGCCACGCATAGCCAGTGTCCCTGATTACCTCATCGAATCCAGCCGCTCACCGGGTGAACGGCTGCGGACACGGCTGCAAGAAAACATAGGAGACAACATGCTGCACGACCTGCCCGCCCGCCCCGAGACCGTCCACTGGGGCTACTTCGATGCCGCCAAGGCGCCCGCCCTGACCGTGAAAAGCGGTGACCTCATCCGCGCCGAAGCGGTGACCCACCATGCCGGCGATGCCCCCGACCTGATGATGGACGACGCCATTCGCGAGATCTTCCGGGCGATTCCCCACGACGACCGCAACCCCGGCGTGCACATCATGACCGGCCCCATCTATGTCGAAGACGCCAAGCCCGGCGACGTGCTGGAGGTGCGCTACCTGCAGATGATTCCGCGCTTCCGTTTCGGGGCGAATGCCGCGGCCCACTGGGGCCAGCTGTACAAGGAGTTCGAGAAGGAGCGGGTCACCATCTATGAGCTGGACCAGCGCTCCAACACCGCGCATGCCCTGTACGCCTTCGACTACCCCGGCAAGATGACCATCCCCGGCAAGCTCGTGGATGACCGGGAATGCTGCCGGCAGCCCGCGCTGGCCGGTGTGCGCGTTCCCGTGCGCCCGCATCTTGGCACGGCTGGCGTCGCGCCCGACGCACGCGGCCGCGTCACCACCGTCGAGCCCGGCCTGCATGGCGGCAATATCGACAACTGGCGCATCGGCGCGGGCGCCACCATGTACTACCCGGTGCAGGTGGATGGCGCGCTGTTCTCGATCGGCGACCCGCATATCTCGCAAGGCGACGGCGAGATCAGCGGCACCGCCATCGAGGCCTCATTGAACGTCCTGTTCCAGATCGTCCTGCGCAAGGACTTCCACTTCCCGTCGCCGCTGCTGGAAACGCCGGATTGCTGGGTCGTCCATGGCTTCCACGAGGACCTGGATGAAGCCGGCAAGAACGCGGCCCGCGACATGATCCACCTGCTGACCGAGCAACAGGGACTCTCGCGCGACGATGCCTATTCGCTCATGAGCGTCTCGGCTGACTTCGGCGTGACGCAGGTCGTCGATGGCACCCAGGGCATCCATTGCACCATGCCGCGCTCGATCTTCCCGCCCAAGGACAAGGGCTGAGCCGTCAACTCAATACAAAGGGAGAGCGCCGCATGCAATACGTCTATATAGGACGCAACGAACTGGTTGCACTGATTGTCGGCCTGGTCACCGGCACGCTGTATTCCTGGCTGAACCTGCCGATCCCCGCGCCAAACGTCACCGGCGGGATCTGCGCCATCCTCTTCACCTACATCGGCTATCTGATGGTGCACGCGTGGCGCAGGACCATCGCCTTCGGGCGGCCGCCGGAAAGCCGCTGAATCACGCGCAATTCATGAGATGGGGGAATGACATGGTGGAAATTGCATTGGGCAGCACCGAGCTGCAGGCCGCAGCCGTTGGCTTGGTGACTGGCGTTATCTACACTGCGGTACGTGCGCCGATACCGGCCCCGAACGTGCTCGGCGGGATCTTCGCCATCTTTGGCACGTTCGCGGGATTCGTACTGGTGGCCGCGATGCGGGGGCAGTTGCTGTTCGGCTAGCGGAGGGCCTGGCCTTCGCAAGAAATGCTTTGGATGCGCGGCGGACAGCAATGTCCGCCCGTTTTCGCTGTTGCAGCGTGATGCCAGGGAGGCTCAATTGCACCTTTTGCGTTTTTCCACCGAAGCCTATCCACGCAACCGGCGCGGCGCAGCCTGGCGTGACGAACTCCGCGCCGCACGCCTGCATTGCGAAAGCCTGTGCGCGGATCACACCCTGCACGGCACGATCGAGTCGCGGACCACCCCCGCGGGCATCGAGCTGACCTGCATTGCATCGGTCCCCCAGACGCTGGCCATCACCAGCGGCGACGGCCGCGGCCTGATGCTGCTGATGCTGACCGAAGGCGAAGCGCACCTCGCTGCGCCGGAACTGCGTGAACCGCTGCGGCCGGGGCAGGTGGTCTGCGTGCCGGAACACGCCGCCCGCAGGCTGGCCCTGGCCACCAGCTTCCGGATGCTGATCGTGCACATCGGCCAGGCATTGCTGAGCGCACGCATCACCGCCCCCTTGCCTCGCTCCGCGCTGGTGCTGAGCGGCGACGCCGCGGAACTGTTTGCCCGCCTGCTCCAGTCCATGGCGGCCAGCTTCGACACCATCGTGTCCGCAAACGCCAAGGCCATCCAGCCCTTCGACAACACCATCACCGCCTGCCTTGACGCCGCGCTGGCCGACAGCCAGCCCAGCGCACCGCCGGACATGACGCCCTCGCGCGCGGCCGTCTTTGCGCGCGTCTGCAGCCGCATTGACGCACGCCTTGCCGAGCCGGAGCTCAGCCTCGCCGCCATCGCCGCAGACGAGCGCATGTCGGCCCGCTACCTGCAGAAGCTCTTCGAGAAATCCGGCAGCAGCTTTTCCGCCTACCTGCGCACCAGCCGGCTTGAGCGATGCCGGGCCGACCTGGCCAACCACCAATACGACAAGCTCTCGGTCTCCGACATCTGCTATCGCTGGGGCTTTAACGACCCTTCGCACTTCAGCCACGCGTTTCGCGAACAGTTCGGGATCTCGCCCCGCGCCTACCGTGAGCAGGCCGCGAACACGCCCGAGCATCGCCCACCGCAGAATGTCTCCCGCGGGCTTCCGGCCCATGCGAAACGCGCTCCGGCCAGTCCTGGCGCGCCCGCGAACGATGGCTCTGCTGCGCGCCTGCAAGCGGCGCCCACCATCGTCCCCATCACCCAGGCCCGCTCGCACGCCGCGCGCCCGGAAGGCCGGCACCACTGGCTGCAGGCCACGGACAAGACCGTGCACTGGGGCTATCTCAGCCACGATCTGCCGCCCGTGCTCGAGGTCATGCCCGGCGACACCGTCACCATCGAAACCCTGACGCAGCACGCCTCTGACGACCGGGAACGCATGATCGACGGCGACGCCGGCGCCGAAAGCGTCTTTCACTGGACCGCGGAGCAAAAGAACGTCAACCGGCGCGGCGCGGGCCCCATCGACGCCTCGGTCTATGGCCGCGGCGCGGGCGAAGGCTTTGGCGTGCATATCTGCACCGGCCCGGTCGCGGTGCGCGGCGCCATGCCCGGCGATGTGCTGGAGGTGCGCATCCTGGACGTGCGGCCGCGCCCATGCTGCAACCCGCGCTTTGCCGGCAGGGCCTTCGGCAGCAACGCCGCGACCTGGTGGGGCTTTCATTACCGCGACATGCTGACCGAGCCGCGCGAGCGCGAAGTGGTCACCATCTTCGAGATCGATTGCGAACGCGCCGACAGCCGTGCGCGCGCGGTCTACAACTTCCGCTGGACGCCGCAGCGCGATCCGTTCGGCGTGCTGCACCCGACCATCGACTATCCCGGCGTGCCAGTCGACCACGACACCATCGTCAAAAACTACGACGTGCTGCGCGATATCGAGATCCCGGTCCGCCCCCACTTCGGCGTCATCGCCGTGGCGCCGGCGCAGGACGGCCTGATCGACTCCATCCCGCCCTCAAGCTTCGCCGGCAACCTGGACAACTGGCGCGTCACCCGCGGCGCCAGCGTCTACCTCAAGGTAGCCGTACCGGGCGCCCTGCTGTCGATTGGCGATCCCCATGCCTCCCAGGGAGACTCCGAGCTGTGCGGCACGGCCATCGAATGCTCGCTCACCGGTGACTTCCAGCTCATCCTGCACAAGAGCACCATGATCGACCGCGGCGCCCCCTTCGCCGACCTGAGCTACCCGCTGGTGGAAACCGCCGACGAATGGATCCTGCACGGCTTCAGCTCGCCGAACCACCTGGCTGAACTGGGCCAGATGGCGCAGAGCCATATCTACCTGAAGTCCACCCTGGACGACGCCATGCGCGACGCCTTCCGCAAGACACGCCGCTTCCTTATGTCGGTCAAGGGGCTGAGTGAGGACGAGGCGGTCGCGCTGATCTCGGTTGCGGTGGATTTTGGTATCACGCAGGTGGTCAATGGCAACTGGGGCGTGCATGCCATTATCAGGAAGTCGATGTTCAGCCGCGCCTAGCAGGCTGTCGCACGGCGCAAGACCCATATGCGTATCCGACGCTGGCCGCGAACGGCAGCCTGCTGGGCTGTCCCGTGATCGATAGCGCAAGCGCCCCGGCTACTGCCGGCGCGGCGCTAGCCATGGCATCATCGGCGGAAGCCTAGGTTATTGGGGCGCGGACTGGGTGGTCGATCAAATGGAGTGAGATAAGTGCTCAAGAAATTGCGCGACATGTTGACTCACAGGCGTATCGCCGAGGAGCGGAATCGAGCTCTCCGAGCACGCTTCGGCCGCTCGCGGGAAGAATTGCAACGTTTATTTGCTCGTCCGCTAGATGCGATGCAACTATCAGTGACTGAAAAGAGGCCATCTAAGTACCCTGAAATTTCCAGCTTATTACCCGGAGCGGGCATAAATGCCTTTTACGCTCACTTTCAGCTGGAGTCGGATAAGGTGCATGGGTTTATCGAAGACATTAAAATCGGATTCGATAAAATTGATGAGCACTTGTATATAAAACGCAGCGGCAATGAGGCTGTAGATTTTCTCATTTCCATTGCGTTCAGTAATGAGTTTACTGGATCAATAGTGTCAGTGATGACCAACGATACTTCGGTGTTTGATCGCATAGTAGTGGCCAACTCAAGTCCACCGCCTCCGTGGGTCGCCTTCCCGGAGATTAGCGAACCGCTTAAGCTGGGATTCCTGCAAGGCGACCTTGAATATTGGTGGGATAACTATTGGTCTCCATTCTGGGAATCCTTAACCGCCGAAGAGCGCGAGGCATATTTAGGAAGACACGGAGCCACCGAAGAATGGAAGCGTTGCATTTGGCTTCATGGAAGGGAGGCACGTGAGCTACTGGAAAGCGCGCTGTTTGAGAAGGATCAGGGATAGCATGACCTTCCGGCATGTTCCTGAAGGTGCGTCCGCAATGCGAGCATTACTCCTGAATTTCAATCGACCGATGACTGTCGAGCGCTTGATGAAGGAACTCATTTAAGAGGGGAGCAACCCCGCCGCCGGCCGGCCTTTCAGCAACTGCCGGGCGCCAACACGCACGGCCGAACGCTGCCTGCCGGCCCCTATAGTATCCTCGCGGGTTCCCCGACCCGTACCACGAGATTGATGCACCACACCGACGACGCGCTCCCCGAGCACGAATCCACCGCCATCCACGAACCCCGCCTCTGGCGCGACAAGGGCTGGACCGCCCGCGTCATCAAGAACGAGGATGGCGACGGCTGGGCAGTCGAAATGATCCGCGACGGCAGCGCCGAGCCCGCGCTGGTCGGGCCCTGGACCATGGGACGGAACAAGGTCGATCCCAAGCCGCTGGATGCCACCGCGCACCAGACGCTGGTGAAGACCGCTTCAGAGGTGATCCGGCGGCATGAGCAGCAACTGCATGCGCAGCTCAACAAGCAGGTCAGTATCGAGTCTGAATCCGGCACTGTGATTGTGAAGCTCGTCATTACGCCGGACGAATTCGAGCCCTTTGGCACGCTCACGGCTGAAGATGCCTTCGGCGATGTGCTGGCGACTGTGAAGGTGCGGCCCGACTTTCGGCTGACGCGGGACAGCGCCGAGCGCTGGGCCGCTGGCGGGTTCGACAGGATTCGCTAGGCAACTGCCTGACAACGAAGCGCCGGAAGATTGCGAATCGTCTGATCGCCATAGACGACAGAGATGGGGACACTAGAGCCATCACCGAGACAACGGTGATCGGGCGTACCAACCCGGATCTCATTACAGGTGGCCGTCTCATGCGGCCAAAGTCGCACGTCCACATCCCTCAGTTTAATGGCGGGCCGGGGCGGGGCAGCCGCAAGGCTGGCCGGACTATCCTGTTAATGAGCCGGTATTGGTACCCCCGCTGTCAGGCCCGCCACCCTTTTAATGCAGGTATCAGGCGGGACTTCCAACTTTGATAGGAGCTCGCAATGGAAGAACAAACCGCGTCGAAACAACAAACCGTCTTGATCGCCAATCTGGAAGATTGTCGCGAATCGCTGAATTGCATCAGTGCTGGATTGGACAGGGTGCTGGTTCTGTTGGAAGTGGAAAGCGAATGTTCGGATGCTTGCTTTGGTATCCGGTGCCTGGTGGAGATGATCAAGGCGAAGTTTGATCGGACGGCGGCGGAGATTTGTCCGGTGGCGTGGGGATGCTGATGTGGCCGGGGGTGTAGCTCCGGTGGGATGGAATAACCGCAGCTTCGGCTGCGGTTATTTTTTTGGGGGGGACGGTACGAGGCTGGCTGCCTGCGAGGAGCCACGAGAGCAGTCGCCTGACGACGATTACTACGACGACCTCTATGATGATCTATGTTTCAAGAAAGACTTAACCCCGGCGGCCCAGCGTCTCGGGGTTTTGTCGTTTAAGGTTCCTGCATTGCATTGAGAATCGCGCGGTGCGGGATCAGTTGATCCGCTTCAACACTGCCGGGGTACACTGCGAGCAGGACTTGTGGGAGATCGTCTTGTAGTTTGCGCTTATCGTGCCACTCCTTGGCGCACTATCCATCCAGCTTATCGAAGTACCATTGATGGAAATGTTGCGAACTGCATCGCTGGCCGTGTAGCCCGACGCATTCCTGACGACGTAGAGTCCCGTTCGGCCATCGGCATTGATAACGAGCCGGTGTTGCTGACTACTACCCTTGTTTCCCACGTACGTTCCTGCGGCTGGATGGGCGTTCGGTTCGCATGCCGGAAGCATCATCCAGTTGTGGTTGAGATTCTCGAGCTGGCTTTCCGTTCTATCGCGTGCGCGCACCACCTTCCTTCGGTAACGCGAAACCGATTGGTCATAGGCGCCGAGCGCAGGCCGCACCCCAGCTTCCAAGGCATACCAGTCCCACACAAAGGTTGATCCGATCACCGGGACATGGGCGGCTTGCCTCGTCATGTCGATCATGTACTTAAGCGCTTCTCGATTGCTGTCGATGCGCTTCTTCTGCTCATCTAGATCGCGCAATTCGCTCTTGTGAGCGGCTGCCTTACTGCTCAGCGCCTTCGCATTCTCCCTGAGCACCTCCACGGCTGCAGGTCGCGATGAACACTTGGCCAACGCCTCGGCTGAGACAGGTGTGAGCACTACATCTTTGTAGTCGCCCTCGCTTGCAGCGTCGAGTTTCTGTCCTGCTCGCCGGTAGCCGTCGACGAGCTTGCTCCAGTCGCTTCCAAAATGCTCGGCTCCAGGGTCTTCGCCGTTCTCAATGCGACGAAGAATCTTCTCGACGCTCACAATGTTCTCGTACGCCTCGTTTGCGTCGACTAACGCCTGTGGCAGGTCTGGCGGAACCTGCGCGAGAGATTGATGCCCTTGCAGAACAAGCATTGCAAACACCAAAACGTATCGATTCAGGTTTCTCATTTTTGCTCCTCCTCTATGGCTGCTTAACCGCCGACGCGTTTATACCGCATGTCTGTCACGTCAATCGCACCTACGCGGAACCCCCCTCCCAGCGCACCAGACAGACTACCTCCGTTGCGCACCGTTCGACTGCTGGACCAGGTGCGCAGGCGCATTCGCTTCCTGCGCCACGACCCGCGCACGGAGCAGGCGCGGCTGTTCGCCGCCTGGTTGACTCTTCTGAGCTTCCGGGTCTGGCCGATTACAGGACCATTCCTCCTCGATGGACCGCAATCGCTGCAAACCGGTTATGGAGTGCGTGAGGAGAAATTTGGGGTCGATAGGCGACCCTGGGTTTCCCTTACCACCGTAACTTCACAAGTTCCGTGAGCGTGGGAAATGGCCAGTCCTCATCGTCAGCCGAATTCGTCAAGCTTGTAGCGAGGGGAGTAAATGGCATTTGCCATGCGTTCCACAATGTCACCGGCCCCATGGACCAAATATGCCAAAGTTTCTCGCACCCGCTTTGGGTCGTTGAATGTTGGGAACTGTCGCTTCCACGTGGCAAGTCCTCCGTCGAAGAAGCGGAATCGATCGTGGAATGAATGAAGGGTCGCCAAGGCGTCGAACAAGTCGGAGTCGTTAGCCTCCATGATCGCCTCGCGGGAACCAAAGACGCGTTTGAGCCGGGGGTAGTTCGTGCCGACTATGCCCGCAGACGGCCAGTAGCGGTCATCGGGAAATTACAGTTGAGTGACTGCTCCTTAAGCTAGTTGCTGCCCCCTCGAAGACCGACAGACTACGTCTGCTGTCGTTGAACCAGTCATTCGGCACCTGTCGAGTCGCCGACTCGTTGAACCAACGACGGATATTTTTACTTCGCAACACTAAATCTTTCAATTGCCGAAGAGAGGATCCTTAAAGGATGATCCGTAACGTCATTGTGCCAATATGTGCCGCGAAACACCGCGGACGACTCGTAGCGAATAATGTGCGCGGGGCGCGGGGTTCATCATTGCATTTTCTGTGAGACGAAAACTATAGGATGACTCTTCGGGGTCGCCCGCGTTTTGGTCCCAAGCGAGCTTTTCGGCGCCTGAAGGCGGAGATCCGGAAATGATGAGAAGGAGGCGTTCATGTTGAACCGCTCGGAAAGCAGTCCAACGGTACTAAAGAGGGCTGTACTGGCCGTCGCAATAGCCACCCTCGCCACGCCGTCCGCCAGTGCCGACGAGCGGCAGTACAAAATGACGACGCTTATTCCGCCGCAGATCACGACGCCGGACAAGGTTGAAACGCGCATCGGCACGCTGCGCTTCTTCGATGGTGTGCCGACAGAGGATACCGCTTCCAAGGTCTATGATCAGCTGGATTTCAGCCGCGGCATCGAAGCTTTTCTCAACGGTATTCCCGGCGCCTCCATGGTGGGCCTGCGCACTGGCAGTCGCGCCGTCGGCGCAGTCAACGGAACGATCGGCATCTTTCAGGACCTGATGGATTCAAGGTCGCTGTACCTGACGGCCAATACCGAAAGCATTTACTACGCAACGTGGATTGACCTAAAGAACGGCCCCGTCGTCATCGAGAGTCCTCCTAACGTGCTGGGCGTAGTCAACGACTTCTGGTTCCGCTATGTTGCCGACCTTGGCAATGCCGGCCCTGACAAGGGCAAGGGCGGGAAGTACCTGATCCTGCCTCCGGATTACAAGGGCACCGTGCCGGAAGGCTATTTCACCTTCAAATCCCCGACCTACGGCAACCTGGTGCTGGGTCGCGGCTTTATGAAGGACGGGTCGACCCGGGCGGCAGTGGACAGCATCCGGCAGCATATGCGCGTCTACCCGCTCTCCGAGGCTGGTCGGCCGCACGAGCCGAACTTCGTCGAACTTTCTGGCCGGGAAATGAATACGGTGCACGCCAACGATTTCAGCTTCTTTTCCGAGCTTAACCAGATCGTCCAGGAAGAACCTGAGGATTCGTACGGCCCCGACATGATGGGCATCTTTAATGACATCGGACTGGTCAAGGGCCAGCCCTTTGCGCCCGATGCCCGAATGAAGAAGATCCTCACCGACGCAGTCGCCACCGGGAACGCCATTGCCCGTTCGATTGATTTTCGCAGCCGAGCCAAGGAAGCAAGAATCTATCCTAATGCCCACTGGAATACACCGTTCATTGGCGGCAGCTACGAATGGCTGACCAAGGGCGGGGCGCGCAATTTCGACGCGCGAACCATGTTCTTCTATGCGGCCACGGTCAACACACCCGCAATGGCCGTAGCGATGCCGGGGGTTGGGTCACAATACGCATCGGCCAATCTGGATGCGAACGGCCAGGCTTTCGATGGTGCAAAGACCTATCGTTTGCGCGTTCCCGCCGATGTGCCGGCCAAAGATTTCTGGTCGGTTGTCCTGTATGACACACAGACGCGCTCCATGTTGCAAACTGATCAGCGCTTCCCCAGCCTCTCCAGCCAGACCAAACCAAAGGCGAATCCGGACGGCAGCGTGGATGTCTACTTCAGCCCTAAGCGACCCACGAATGTTGACAATTGGGTACAGACGGTTCCGGGCAAGAGTTGGTTTACGATTTTCCGCCTCTACGGTCCGCTGCAGCCCTGGTTCGACAAGACCTGGAAGCTGCCGGATATCCAACGTGTCGGGTGATGTGCCCCTCTGCGTGATGACATGTCACCCAGCGAAACAGCAGTCTGATGTAGACGCCCGCTATGGAGAAAGCAGCCGGTCAGGGTTACTTGCCTGATTGGAACAAGCCGGGCTCGCGACCCGAGTCCCTTCTTCGCCGCCAAGCCAGAACCGCTTCGCTCCATTTTGATCGCGTCTCTCACCCCTTCCACGTGTCCGGCGCATTACGCCGGACGTAGTCCATACCTCAATATCCACGTGCTGGATCGATGATGTTCTCCGGCAATTCCCCGGCAGAAACGCGAACAATATTCTCCGCAATCTGCCTCGCCGCAGACGACGGAATCGCCACCGAAGCCAGGTGGGGTGTGATCAGCACATTAGGCATGCTCCACAGCGGATCCCCGGCAGGCAAAGGTTCGCGCTCGAAAACGTCCAGGGTTGCCCCGCCGATGTGGCCGCTTTGGAGCAGGTCCGTAAGCGCCGCCTGATCGACCAGTGCGCCCCGCGCGACGTTGATGAAGGCCGCGCCTCGCGGCAGCCGCTCGAGTCGCGCCCGATCCAGGATGCCAGCCGTCTGCGGCGTGAGCGGCAGCATCACGACGACAATGTCCCCCTGTCCGAGCACGGTGTCGAGCGTTTCCAGTCCTGCAAAGCATTCCACGCCTTCGATCTGCGCCGGGCTGCGCGACCAGCCGATCACCTCGAACCCCTGGCGCTGCAGTTCGTGCGCCGCTCTCGCGCCCAGCTGACCGAGCCCCAGAACCGCCACGCGGATGTCTTCCGGAGAACGGGGATGACGGTAGGCCCACTCACCCCGCCGCTGCGCCTGCTCGAAGTACGGGATGTCCCGGGCGTGCCGCAGCACAGCGAACAGCACGTACCCGGCCATCATGCGCGCCATCTGCGGGTCCGTGAGCCGTGTGATCGGAATGCCTTGGGGAAGGTCCTGCCGCTGAACCAGTGAATCAACCCCCGCCCCCAGATTGACGATCAGGCGCAGGTTCGTCATCCCGGCAAAGAAATTCTCCGGCGGTTTCCAGGCGAGCGCGTAGTGAATGTCGGCCGGCCGGGTGATTTCGCTGGAGTGAATGACCTTCAGCTTCGGGAGCTGGGCCTGGAGCGCGCGCTTCCACGTGTCGAAATCGTCGAATGCGCTGTAGAAGGCCAGCGCGCCCGAGGGGGTGTCTTCAGAAATTGGCATCTTGGCAACTGCATTGAGAATAATGGCAAGGACGACAGCGAGAGTACATCTTGCTGCCGTTCAGCGTGTGCACGGGAAATCAGACCGCTGCTCTGCCCTTCTGCACCAGCCGCGTGACGGCCTCGATGGCAAACTCGTAGCCGTCGCCGCCCAGCCCGGCGATCACGCCATCCGCCACCTTGGAGATGTAGGAGTGGTGGCGGAACGGCTCGCGCTTCCAGATGTTGCTCATATGGGTTTCGATGATCTTGCCGGGGAAAGACAGCAAGGCATCGAGGATCGGAATCGACGAGTAGGTCAGGCCGGCCGCATTGATGATGATGCCGTCCGCCACGCCGCGCGCTTCCTGGATCCAGTCGACCAGCTGTCCCTCGTAGTTCGACTGCAAGAAGCGCAGGTCGGCATTCAGGGACGCGGCCTTTTTCTCGCATCGAGACTGCAGCACCGGAAAGCTGTCGCTGCCGTAGGTCTTGTTGGCGTCCAGGCCATATAGATTGGCGTTGGGGCCGTTCAGGAACCAGATGGTGATTCTCTCGCTCATGTTCTGCCTCTGTATCTCAACCTTCGTGGGGGCGCGTGGCCTGCATGGCGGGCAGGCTTTGGAAAGCCTCATTCCAGCGTGCCGCGTTGCGGTATTGGGCGCGCCAGTCGAGTTCGGGAAACCGGAAGTCCAGATACCCCAGCGCGCAGCCAATGGTGATTTCACCGATGGTGGGCTGTTCTTCCACCAGGTCCGGTGCGATGGCGTCGATTGACTCGAGGCAGGCGCTGACTTTCGTCAGCAGCGCTTCGCGCCACGTGGGCCACTGGACTTCCTCGGGGCGCGCGGTCCGTTCGTAGCGCGCGAGCAGCGCGGCGTCGAGCAGGCCATCGCCGAGCGCCTGGCGGGTCAGGGCCGTCCACCGCGCGGGGCCGGAGGCGGGAAAGATGTCCGCGGCGTCTGCCCGGCTGGCCAGGTACTCGCAAATCACCCGGCTGTCATAGATGGACTGGCCATTTTCCAGGATCAGCGTCGGGACTTTGGCGAGCGGGTTGTGGGCCGCGATGCGCGGGTCGCGCCGCACCGGATGGGCGGCGCTGTCCAGCAGCTCGATGGATTCGGCCTGCCCCGTCAGGTGTGCGCAGACCATGACCTTGCGCACGAATGGCGAGGTCGGAGCGAAAAGGAGTTTCAGCATGGTTAATTGGCCTCTAGGGGATCAGGACCAGCTTGCCGAAGACCTTGCCGCTTTCCAGCATCTGGTGGGACGCGACTGCTTCCGCGAGCGGGAAGGTGGCGTGGATGCGCGGCTTGACCCGTCCGTTCTTCAGCAGCGGGATGACATGGCGGGCAAGGCTCTGGGCCATCCGGGTCTTTTCGTAATGGCTCTGGGGGCGCATGGTGGACGAGTGCAGGCTCAACTGGCGCTGCATCAGCGTCAGCAGTTCGACATTGACCGCCGAACCCTGCATGAAGGACAGGCTGACATGGCGGCCGCCGAAGGCCATGGCGGCAAGATTGCGGCGGACATAGTCGCCGCCGACGATATCGATGACCACGTCGACCCCGCGCCCATCGGTGTGCTCCAGGCAGGCCTTGGTGAAATCGGTGGTGGGCCAGCAGATCGTCGCATCGGCGCCCATGGCGCGCAGTTCCGGAAAACGGCTTTCGTCGTTGTCCGTGACGATGACGGTTGCGCCGGCGGCATGCGCCATGCGGATCGTGAGCGTGCCGATGCCGCCGGCTGCACCGTGGATCAGGACGGTTTCGCCCATGGCCAGGCGGCCCAGCTCGAACAGGTTGTGCCACACGGTGAACAGCCCCTCGGGCAAGGCGGCTGCCTCAACATCGGAAAGCGTGCCGGGCACGATGAAGGACTGATCGACCGGCGCCGTACACCACGGCGCATAGCCGCCGCCGGGCACCAGGCTCATCAGCCGCTGGCCCATCAGCTGGCTGTCCACACCGGGACCGCAGGCGACCACTTCGCCGCAGACTTCCAGCCCGAGCACGTCGGTGATGCCGGGCGCGGGCTTGGCGATACCTTGACGCTGCATGATGTCGGGCCGGTTGACGCCGGCGGCGAGCACGCGTAGCAGGACTTCGCCAGCACCGGGCTCGGGCATGGGGCGCTCGGCCAGCGTTAGCACACCGGCGTCGCCGGGTTCACGGGCGATGATGGCTTGCATGGAGCGGGGAAGACTGGTCATGGGTGTGTTCTCTCAGGCGGCGTTGTCTGACGCGTTGTGTCATGCCTTCGCGTTGCGTTCTTGCATCTGCTCTTACGTCCGCTTCTGCGGACTGAAAATGCTGACACCCTCATCTGGCAGCGCAAGTCCCGCGACCGAGCCGATGGGCCATTGCTGCATGGCGCCCAGGCCCGCACTGCGCACCGTGACGACCTGACGGGCCGTCATCGGAATGTCCACGTCGATGAACGTATTGATGTGATCGCCCTGGTAGACGTGATTGATCACCGTGCCGCTCAACACCGATTCGGCATGCAAATGCTCAAGCTTGATGTGCTCCGGGCGCACGTACACGTCCAGCCTTTCCCCGTCGTGCGATGCGTCGGCCAGGCGGGCATGTGGAAAGCTGATGAGCCCCGAGCCTAGGCGCAGTTGCACGTCCGTTGCCGTCTGGCCGTGATAATGCGCTGGCAGGATATTCACGTCGCCCAGGAAGGACGCCACGAACGGGTCTTGCGGGTTCTGATACAGATCGGCCGGCGACGCGATCTGCCGAATGGTGCCGTTCGACATCACCGCGATCCGGTCGGACATGGCCAGCGCCTCGCCCTGGTCGTGGGTGACGAATACCGTGGTCAGGCGCAAGCGGCGCTGGATTTCCCGGATCTCTACCTGCATGGAGCCGCGCAGGTTCTTGTCCAGGGCCGAGAAGGGCTCGTCCAGCAGCAGTACCTTGGGCTGGATCACCAGCGCCCGCGCCAGCGCCACGCGCTGCTGCTGGCCGCCCGAGAGTTCGCGCGGCTTGCGGTGCCCGAGGCCGTCCAGCTTCACCAGGTCCATCACCTGCTTCACGCGCTGTGCGATTTCGTCCTTGCCCACGCCCCGCATACGCAGGCCATAGCCGATATTGCGCTCGACGGTCATGTGGGGAAAGAGCGCGTAATTCTGGAAGACGATGCCGATCTGCCGCTTGTGCGGCGGCTCGCAGGTCACCGGCTGGCCATCGATGAAGATCTCGCCGGTGTCGGCTTCCGCAAAGCCTGCGATGAGGTTGAGGAGCGTCGTCTTGCCGCAGCCGGACGGGCCCAGCAGGGTGAGGAACTCCCCGCGTCGTATCTTCAGCGAGAGCTCGTGCAGCACGGTGTGGTCGTGATACTTCTTGACCACCCGTTCCAGGCTGACTGCGGTATCGGGCTGTGCGTTGTGTTGCTGTGCGGCAGGCTCGGAGTTGGCTACGTTCATAGGTGTACAGAGATTGAGGAGTATGCCGTGCTCCAGGCTTGGGCCCAATGACATCGAGGCCGAGCTGGTACTGGCAAGCAGGATAAGTCAAACAGCCAGTATCGGGACTTTGCAGAAACTGATGCGGTCCCTCGGAAAAAACGAAATGCCCGGTTTCTGCGCCGGCGGCGCGGATGCGATGGCCGGGAACGCCTTGTGGTGCGCGGGTGGTGCGCGGGTGCGGGGTGGCGGTGCGGCACCCTTCGGCCGGCGCTTTACTTTTTCCTAAGTCCTGAGTTTGAAAAACGTGATTTTCAAACGAGGTGGGCTTCATCAAACTGGCCACCGTCGATGAGCGATGTCTCCAGGGCGCCAGTACGCCTTGCCGTCGAAGCTTCCGTGCCGGGGCGACTGACCGGGGCGATCATTCTTAGGAAATTCAAATGTCAGTGGAAAAAATCAACACCGTGGTGGTCGGTGCTGGCCAGGCGGGCATCGCGATGAGCGAGCATCTCGCGCACATGGGTGTGCAGCATGTCGTGCTGGAACGCAGCCGAATCGCAGAACGCTGGCGCTCGGAACGTTGGGATTCTCTGGTCGCGAATGGACCGGCCTGGCATGACCGTTTTCCCGGGATGAAATTCGAAGGCATTTCGCCGGAGACCTTTCCGTCGAAAGAGCGCATGGCCCAGTATTTCGAGAGCTATGCCGCCATGCTGAAGGCGCCGGTCCGTACCGGCGTGGAAGTCAGGCGGGTGGAACGGCATCAAGGACGTCCCGGCTTCAGGGTGACGACATCCGACGGCATCATCGACGCAGACAACGTCGTTGCCGCAACCGGCCCGTTCCAGACGCCGGCCTATCCGAAGATCGTGCCTGAGAGCGAAAAAATCCGGCAGCTGCATTCCTCGGCCTACAAGAATCCGGACCAGTTGGCGGAAGGCGGGGTGCTCGTGGTGGGCGCGGGCGCTTCCGGCTCACAGATCGCCGAAGAGCTGCGCCAGGCCGGCAAGACGGTTTACCTCTCGGTCGGCGAGCATTACCGCCCGCCGCGCGCGTACCGTGGCCGTGACTACTGCTGGTGGCTGGGCGCCCTCGGCCTGTGGGATGAAGTGAGGATCCGGCCCAAGAAGGCGCACGTCGCTTTCGCCGTGAGCGGCTATGAAGGCGGCAAGACCGTTGATTTCCGGCGCCTGGCGCACGCGGGCATCAACCTGGTCGGCCTGACCCAATCCTACAAGGATGGCGTCATGACGTTCGAGCCAGGCCTGCCCGAGAACATCGCCGAGGGCGACCGCGCCTACTTCGACGTGCTGCGCGAAGCGGATGCCTATATCGAAGAGAATGGCCTGCCGTTTCCGCCGGAACCTGACGCCTGGGAGCTGCTGCCGGACCCGGAGTGCCTCAAGCACCCGATCCTCAGCCTCGACCTCGCTGACGCCGGCATCACCACGATTCTCTGGGCGACCGGTTTCAAGTTTGATTTCAACTGGCTGAACGTGAAGAATGCCTTCGACGAGAAGGGAGATCCGTTCCACAAGCGCGGCATCTCCGCGGAAAGCGGCATCTATTTCCTGGGCCTGCCGAATCTGGTCAACCGGGCGTCGTCCTTCATCTATGGCGTCTGGCACGATGCGAAATACATCGCTGACCATATCGTGCTCCAGAACGGCTACATGACGTATGAGCGGTCTTGAGCTTGTTCTTGAGGCTGCACGGTGACCTGTCATTGGTAACGAGGTTGCACGCACGAGCTGCCGGATCGGGTGATCCGGCAGCTTTTTGTTTTTCTCAAGGGAGTTCCCATGGCCGAGATGACGTGCATTGAAGACCTGCGCAGGCTGGCGAGAAAGCGCGTGCCGCGCATGTTCTATGACTATGTCGACGGCGGATCGTGGACCGAATATACCTACCGTGCCAACGAGGCGGATTTTCAGCGTATCGAATTCCGCCAGCGCGTGGCGGTTGACATTACCGAGCGCAGCACCGCCAGCACCATGGTGGGCCAGCCGGTCAGCATGCCGGTGGCGATCGCGCCCACCGGGTTGACCGGCATGCAGCACGCCGATGGAGAAATCCTGGCCGCGCGCGCGGCGAAGCGGCACGGCATCCCGTTCACCTTGTCCACCATGAGCATCTGCCCGATCGAGGCGGTGGCGGAAGCGACCGGACGCCATCCGTTCTGGTTCCAGCTGTATGTGCTGCGCGACCGGACCTTTGTCGAAAGCCTGATCGACCGTGCCAGGAATGCCAATTGTTCGGCGCTCGTGGTCACGATGGACCTGCAGGTCTTCGGCCAGCGGCACAAGGACAAGAAGAACGGTCTGTCCACGCCGCCCAAGCCGACCCTGCGCAACCTTGTGAACATGGCGAGCAAGCCGCGCTGGTGCATGGGCATGCTGGGTACCAGACACCGTCAGTTCGGCAATATCGTCGGGCATGCCAGGGGCGTCGACAATATCGGGTCGCTGGTGGAGTGGACTCAGGAGCAGTTCGATCCGCGTCTGTCCTGGCAGGATGTTGAATGGATCAAGAAGCGATGGGATGGGAAGCTGATCGTCAAGGGCATCCAGGACCCCGAGGATGCGCGGCTGGCGGTGGCAAGCGGCGCCGATGCCATCATTGTGTCGAACCATGGCGGGCGCCAGCTGGACGGCGCCGCGTCATCGATCTCCACATTGCCGCGCATCGTGGAAGCCGTCGGGGATCGGGTGGAAGTCCATATGGATGGCGGCATCCGCTCGGGCCAGGATGTGCTCAAGGCTATCGCGCTCGGGGCGCGTGGCACGTATATCGGTCGCGCCATGATGTATGGCCTGGGCGCCCTCGGCGAGCAAGGCGTGACCACGGCCTTGAACATCATTCAGAACGAGCTTGATCTCTCCATGGCGTTTTGCGGCAAGACGGATATCCAGTCGGTCGACCGCAGCATCCTGCTGACTTCATTTTGATAGCGTCCTGAGGCGTCCGGGCCGAAGCCGGCCAGGACGCCAGGACTTATTGACAGAGAAATTCGACGAGGCCGGCCAGCATGCGGTCGCAGGCTTCGATCTGCGCCAGCTCCACATACTCGTCGGCCTTGTGTGCGACTTCAATGCTCCCGGGCCCGCAGATCAGCACTGGCGTTTCGTTCCAGCTCTGCTGGAACAATCCACCCTCGCTGCCATAGTCCACCCTGGCGCATGGGGTGCCCGCGGGGAGCAGCGAGGCAAGCAGGCCGACAGCAGGCGAATCCTCGCGCGTGTTCAGGCTGGGATAGCTGTTTGTCATCTGGATGTCTGGCAAGGGCGCCGCAGGATCCAGCGCCTCATTTTTGACGCGCTCGGCCAGGCGTTCCAGGACGCGCTTCAGGATCTCCTCGGGTTTATCTTCCGAGACATTGCGAATCTCGAAACTGACTTCGCATTCGCTGGGCACGATGTTCAAGGCGCGGCCGCCGTGGATGACGCCAGCGTGGACCGTGCTGTAGGGCACGCCGTAGCCCTCCTCGCGAGGGCCGCTTTGCGCGAGTTCACGCTGCAGGTCCCGCAGGGATGCGACGAGGTCGCTGGCCATGTGGATGGCGTTGAAGAACCTGGGCGCCAGGCCTGAGTGGCCGGCCTGGCCGCAGCAGACCGCCCGGTAGGCAGCCTTGCCCTTGTGACCGGTGCCGATCCGCATCAAGGTCGGCTCGCCGACAATGCACAGGTAGGGTGCGGGGAGGCTGTTCTCCAGGCGGCGCAGCAGGTGGCGCACGCCAACGCAGCCGATTTCCTCGTCGAAGGACAGCGCCAGCTGCAAGGGGCGCCGGAGCGGCTGCCGGGCGGCTGCCACCATGGCGGTGACGGCGCAGGCCACGAAGCCTTTCATGTCGGCTGTGCCGCGTCCGTAGATGCGGCCATCCCGGTGCGTTGCCTCAAAAGGGGGGGAAGTCCAGGGCTGGCCTTCCACCGGCACCACATCGGTATGGCCGGAGAGCAGGACGCCCGGAACGCCCACCGGACCAACCGTCGCAAACAGATTGGAGCGGCTGGGGTCTTGCGGGTCGGGCGCGAGCATCGATTCGATGCCGGCTTCCGCCAGGATGTCCTGGACCTTGTGGATGAGCGCGATGTTCGGCGTCAGGGAAACCGATGCGAAAGAAATGAGCGTTTCCAGGAGAGAGACGCTTGCTGAGGAGGCTTGATTTTCCATCTCTGGCCCTTCTTGAGGGGGCATTGCCGAAACACGGCATGGCCGATGCGGCTGGCGCTTCAGGACGCCGATTTCAGCGGCGCTGCTATATGGGGATCGAAGAAACTTGGAGCGCTCATTCCGGGGATGTATTGGTCGGAGATATAAGCGCGGCAGCGTTCCATGAAGATTCTCGTCAATCTTGACTGTTTCATCGGCTTGTAAGTCGCCAGGCCGAGCAGCATGGGCCGATGGGTACCGGCAAGGCGGACCCGCACCATGCGCTTTCCATCGAGCGACTGATCGGATTTGGGGCGCACATTGAAGAGTGCGTAGCCAATGCCGTTGGCGACCATGGACCGGACCACTTCCGTGGACTGCGAACGCGCCGCGATGTTCGGCGTCACGCCGGCCTTTTCAAACAGGGAGGTGAAATAGTCCCGGCTCATCGGCATATCGAGCAGGACGTAGGGTTCGGGCGCCAGCTCTTCGAAGGAGACGACTTTCTGCTGCGCCAGCGGATGGACCTCGCTCACCAGCACATAGGGCGGCATTGTCGCCAGGCTCTCGAACTGGATGTCGTCCTCAAGGTGCAGGTCGTAGGTGATCGCCACGTCGATCTCAAGCGCATGGAGCTTGTTCATCAAGACTTCCTGATCGCCTTCGACCATCTGCAGCTCGATTTTGTTGAAGGCGCGCGAAAAGCCGAAGATAACCTCGGGCGCAATCATTGCCGTGAGCGACTGGAAGCTTCCCACCCGCAAGGTGCCCTGGATGACGTCGCTCGAATCGGAGGCGATTTCATAGAGTCGGGACGACCGTCCGAGCATGTCTTCGCAGTGATGCAGGACCAGCTTGCCGATGGTGGTCAGGCCAATGCCCTTGGAAGAATGGCGCACGAACAGCTGCACGCCCAGTTCGGCCTCGATATGGGCGATCGCTGCGGAGATCGAGGGAGAGGAGATATGGATTTGCGTCGACGCAGCGGCGATGCTGCCATGCTTCGCCGTTGCGACGAAATACTCCATCTGGCGCAGGGAAATGCGATTGAGCATGTCGAGATCAGGAAAAGGGGAACGGTCCAGTGTACTGGAGAAGGTTTGCCCTTTCGAGTGCCGGCTGCCTGGCCGGCGCTGTCACGCTTCATTCGATGCGTCGGACTGGTCACAGGTTTCCGGGAACGCCAAAGCTGGGCGCTGCACGGGGATCGAGCGCCCGCTTGACATAGTCCTTCAGCTGCGGCGCATAAACCTCCCAGGCGGCATGGAGGGCCTCGACCGGATCGTTTTCTACCCAGTCCAGGCGCAGATCCACGACAGGCCAGTTTTGCGCATCGTACACCAGCAGGCCTGCCGAGTGCACCGGACCCTCCTCGCCGCCGGCGGCCTGGCCGGCGAGCATGGCCTGCATCAGCCGTTCTGCGAGCGCGCCTTCGGTCTGCTCGAAGGCCGACAGCATGGCCTGGGGCACGTCACGCGTCGCCAGCATGTTGCCCGCGCATGCGGCATGGGTGCCGACCACGCTTGCCAGGGTGCCCAGCGCCTTGGCACCGGTGAAAACCACTGGCGGGTTGTGCGCGTCGATGGCCATGAGCTGGCGATACTCGATATGGGGGCGCTTCTGCAGCTCTGCGAGGGCGCGTTCCGGCGTCAGGCCGCTGGCCATCAGGTCCAGCGCGAGGGGCCCCAGATCCGGGTCGGTAATGTTCTGGCTCGCGGCGGCGCCGACCCCTTTGCGGCCGCGGATGCAGCGCGAGGCAACCGCCGGTGACGAGGACGCCACGGCAGCGCCGAACTGGCCGGTGGCGGGGCACCGTGCAATGATGGAGAAGGTCATGGCAGCTCAGTCGGGGATGACAGCGGTGGCGTCGATCTCTACCAGCCACTCGGGGCGGGCCAGAGCCGATACGACGATGCCGGTCGAGACCGGGAAGACACCCTTCAGCCAGCGGCCCACGACGCGATAGACCGCCTCGCGGTAGCGCGGGTCGATGATGTAGATCGTGATCTTGCAGATGTCCTCGAGCTCGCCGCCGGCTTCCTTGAGCAGCATCGCGATATTGGCCATGGCCTGCTCCGCCTGTCCGGCGACGTCCCCGATGCACACGCTCTCCGAGGTGTCGAGGTTCTGGCCGATCTGCCCTCGCAGAAAAACGGTACGGCCGCGCGCGACAACGGCCTGGCAAAGGTCGTTGTCCAGGTTCTGTTCCGGGTAGGTGACTTTGGTGTTGAAGGTGCGGATGCGGGTATGCTTCATGGTCGATTCGGATCGATTCGGCAGGTGGCGGGAGATTGGGGGCGATGCACCCGACTGCATGGTCATGTGCAGCCGCTGGCGGCGCCATTTGTATTTTCCTGCCGGCCGTTTAGGAATTTCCGAATACCACCGAACCTCACACGGCCGCTAACCTGCTCCAGACGGCGGAACCATCCACAACCCCATCGGGAAATGTGAGGCACCCCTACGAAAAAGCCGACTTGGCCGCCTGGTACGACTTTCACATCATAGGCTCCGTAATTCGAAGTCATTGCGTCAACGTGATTGCGTCAGCAACGCATCTCTTCTTGTGATTGCATTGCCCGGTGGCACGTTCCAGCGTATTTCCAGTTCTATCAGATGTTTATCTTTTCGATTGGGGGTTAGTAAATGACGATTCGCAAGCTTTTGGCACTTTGCGCGCTCTCCGCCACGCTTGGCAGTACCGCGGCATGGGCCCAGGAAGCCTTGGTGGTGAGCACCTGGGGCGGCAGTTTCCGCGACCTCATCGATGAAAGCATCGGCAAGGAATTCACGCGGCAAACCGGGGTGCCGGTCAAGTACATCACGGGCGGAACCATCGACCGCCTGAACAAGGCGAAGCTTGCCTCCAAGCCCGAGAGCGACGTTACCTTCACGACTTCCCACGTCGGCTGGCTCTACGCCAACGGCAATCTGTTTGAAAAGCTGGATACGAGCAAGATTCCGAATTACAAGCATCTGGTCGAGCGCGCCAGGATCAGCCCGTATCACATCGGCAGCTGGGCCTATGTCTACACCATCGGTTATCGCGCCGACCTGGTGCCGCCCAGCGTCAAGTTCGAGAGCTGGAACGACCTGTGGAGCCCGGCCCTGAAAGGCAAGATAGGCGTGCCCGACTTCGATCCGAGCCATGTGGTCGCGGTTTCGGCCATGCTGTCGGGTGGCGATGCGCAAAGCTGGGAAAAGGGGCAGGACAAGCTCAAGGCGCTCAAGCCCAACTTCAAGGCGTTCTATACCAATGACGCCAATGCGCAGCAGTTGATCGCCACCGGCGAAACGCCCGTGCAGGTCATCCTGTCGATCAACGCCTATCACATGATCAGCCAGGGCGTTCCCGTCAAGTTGGTCACGCCCAAGGAAGGCGCGGTGCTCGGCATCGATACCATGGCCATCACGAAGGGCTCCACCAAGGCCGATCTGGCTTACAAGTTCATGAACATCGCCTTGTCCCCGGAAGTCCAGTCGAAGATCGTGGCCTTGAAGAAGGCCAGCCCCGTCGTCGACGACGCCAAGGTTTCGCCTGAAGACGCCAAGCTGCCCGGCGTGTTCACAACGAAGGAGCAGTGGGACAAGGCCATCCTGGTGGACCACAAGCTGCGCGCCGAGAAGACTGCGGAATGGCGCAAGTGGTTCACTGAAAACGTCATGAACTGAACCCGACAGTAAGAGTATGGAGGGAGGGTCGCCGCGGCCATGCGCCGCGCCGATCCTCCCTCGCCGATTGAGCATCTGGAATAAGGTTTAAGAATGCGCCCCGATTCACGAGCCTGGTTGGTCTCCCCGGCAGTACTTGTCGCGCTGTGCATCGCAGTATCGTTGATTGCGGTCCTGCAGTTCAGCTTCCGGGCGTATGTGCCCGGCTCCCTGGATGTCGGCGGATTCACGTTCGCCAACTTCAGCGACCTGACCAAGTCGATTTATCTCGACGCGTTCTCCAACACCTTGTGGCTGAGCGTGGAGACGACCGTGTTTTCGCTGCTGGTTGCGTACCCGCTGGCCTATGCCCTGGTGCGCGTCAGGAGCCGGGCGCTCAAGTCCTTCATTCTCGTGGTGTCCATCACGCCCCTGTTTCTGGGGGAAATCGTCCGGACCTACTCCTGGATCGCCGTCCTGGGCAGCAATGGCTTCATCAATGGCACGCTGCGAAAGCTCGGCCTGATCGACTGGCCACTGGAACTCATGTTCACACACCTGGGCGTGCTGGTCGCGCTGGTGCACGTAACGATTCCCGTCGTGGTCCTGATGCTAGCCACGGCAATTTCGCATATCGACCGCGACTACGAAAAAGCCGCCCAGAGCCTGGGTGCCGGCCCGGTCAGGACCTTCCTCACGGTCACGCTTCCGCTTTCGATGCCGGGTATCCTGGCTGGCATCACAACTGCGTTCGCCTGGACCTTCAGCGCCTTTGCGACGCCTCAGATGATTGGCGGAGGCCGCGTGCCGACGGTCTCGACGCTGGTGTACCAGCTTGGCTTTGCTTCCATGAACTTCCCGCTGGCGGCCAGCCTGAGTGTGATGGGCTTGCTGCTCACGGCCGCAGCGCTCTTTTCCCTGGGGCTGTTCACCAAGCGACTGAAAGCCGTTGGAGGCCACTAAAATGAGAATCAAAAGCGCTCTGCCTTTGCCGCTGCGTGTCGCGGGCCCGCTGCTCGTCGCCATCCTGCTTGCATTCGTGCTGCTGCCGGTGGTGGTGGTGACCATCGCCGCCTTCAACGAAAAGGCGATCATCACTTTCCCGCCTGAATCCTATTCGCTGACATGGTTTGCACGCGTCTTCAGTTATCCGGATTTCCAGGATGGATTCCGTGCCAGCCTCGTCATCACCGGATGGTCCTCGTTCATTGCGCTGGTGATCGGGACCTGCCTGTCGATTGCCGTCAAACGGCTGGAATTCCCCGGCAAGCAGACGCTGCTGGCCATCCTGCATTCTCCGCTCGTGGTGCCGCACTTCACGCTGGGGCTGGGCCTGCTCATCCTGGTGTCACAGGCCTCCATACACCGCTCATATGACGTCGTCATCCTGTGTCACGTGATGCTGGTGCTGCCGTTCGTGCTGAAGAGCGTCTATGTTTCGATGGAAAACCTGGACGCAAAGCTGGAACAGGCGGCAGCAAGCCTCGGTGCGTCGCCGCTGAAGGTGCTTTTCACGATTACGATTCCGCTGCTCGCGCCGGGGCTGTTTGGCGGCTGGTTGTTTGCAGCGATCATGTCGTTCAGTGAATTCACCGCATCGCTTTTCGTCACAACGCAAGACACGCAGACCCTGCCCGTTTCCATGTACAACTATGTCCGGGAGTTTGCCGATCCGACGCTGGCCGCGCTGTCAGTCGTCTATATTGCCGTGACGGCTAGCGTGCTTGCCTTTGCGAACTATTTTCTGGGCTTGGGGAAAATCCTCAATATCGAGCAAGGGCATTGACCGGCATGCGCTGCTGAAAACCGTGCTGGCGGTATGGACCGCTAGCACGGCAGCTCGGGGGAGCTGCAAGCTGGAATGCCGTCCGTATACTGCCAAGCTGAAGCCCTCGTCAATGCTGCATCAGCCGCGCCGTCTCCGCTCGCGCGCGTGCGTACTCCCCAGCCAGCACATCAACCAGTTCATCCACGGGAAGCACCCCATCCACCCCCGAAACGCTGTGCCCGGCGCTCCAGATGTCGACCCAGCGCTTAGGGCCGTGCGCCTCCCGGCCATGCTCGCTGAAGAGTTCGCGGGCACGCTCGGGAGACACCTTGCCCTGCAGGGTCTGCGGGTCCAGCCCCGCCGCCACGATGGAGGGTCGCAGCATGTTGGTATCCAGTCCCGTGAAGGCCTGGGTCAGCAACACGTCGTCGAGCCGGCTGTCCACCAGCATGGCCTTGTAGTGGTCGGCGCCCAGGCTTTCCGGCGTGGCGATGAAGCGCGTGCCCATCATGCCCAGATCGCAGCCCAGCGTGCGGGCCGCCCACAGCGCGGCACCGTCGGACATGCCGCCCGACAGCACGATGGGGCCGTCGAACATCCGGCGTACGGCACGTACGAAGGCAAAGGGGTTGGCCCAGCCGGTCTGCCCGCCGGCCCCGGCCGTGAGCAGGATCAGACCATCGGCACCCGCCGCCAGCGCCTTCTCGGCATGGCGGATCGATGCCACGTCGGCGAACACCAGGCAGCCGATATCGTGCAGCGGCTGGATAACGGCTTCGGGCGAGCCTACGCTGGCGATGACCATTTCCACCCGGTGGCGGACAAGGACCCGCAGGTCCTCATCCAGCGTGGCCTGGCGCCGCATGATGATGTTGGGGCAGACCGGCGCGACCGGGCCGGGCGCCTCGGCGCACCGGGCCTTGATCTGGGCAAGCCAGGCGTCCAACTGCTCGGCACCGCGGGCGTTGACCGTGGGAAACGCGCCGATGACGCCGCTGCGGCATGCGGCGGCCACCAGATCCGGGCCGGACACACGCAGCATTGGCGCGGCAATCAGCGGCAGGCGCAGGCGCGATGCCAGCGATGAAGGCAAGCTCATGCAATCCTCTCCATCAGATGCCTGGGCATCCGCACATCATGCGGTGGCCCAAGCCATGTCAATCTGTCAGTCCCATTAGTTTGTATAGCCGGTCTTTTCGATCAGACGGGCAAAGCGCTTGCGCTCCTCCTGCGCATAGAGCCTGGTCTTCTCGGGGTCCAGATCTACTGTCTCGGAGCCGGCGCTGGATTGCTCCACGTAGGCCAGATACTCCTTGGACTTGAGCGCGGCCGAGAATCCCTTGTACAGGCGCTGCACCATCTCGGGTGGCGTACCGGCCTTGACCCCGTAGCCGATCCAGACGTAAGCCGTCGAATCGGCATAGCCGAGCTCGCTGAAGGTTGGCACATCCTGGAAGGCTGGCGGTCTGCGCTCGTGCGTCAAGGCCAGCAGGTGGATCTTGCCGGCGCGGAAGAATTCGCGCGCGGCGCCGGCGTCGATGATCATTGCGTCGACATTGCCGCCGACCACGTCGTTGAGCGCGGGCGCCGGGGCCTTGTATTGCACGTTGTTGAGCTGTATGCCGAGGTCGCGCTGGATCATCAGCGCCAGCAGCTTGTAGTAATGCCCGCTGTAGGTGGCCAGCGATGCCTTGCCCGGGTTGGCTTTGGCGTAGGCGACGAACTCGGCCAGCGACTTGTGCCTGCCCGCTTTCACGACCAGGGCGGCACCGCCGCGCACCGAGGTGATGACGGGCTGCAGTTGGGTTTCGGGATTGAAGCGCAGGCTCTTGTTGACCAGCGGAACAATCACCATGTTGCTGGGCGAGAGCATCAGTACGCGCGTTCCGTCGGCCGGTCCGTTCAGCACGTATTGCGTGGCGATCATGGTGTCGGCGCCTGGCTTGTTCTCGACGATCACCGTGCGCTGCAGTTCGCGGGACAGCACATCGGCAAGGATACGCGTGCTGGTGTCGGCGCCTGTGCCGCCGCCCAACGGCATGATGATGCTGATCGGGGTCTTGTCCTGCGCAAGCAGTGGCGAATGCGCTGCCCATGCCGTGGCCGCCGCTGCGGAGCCCAGCAGAAAGCTTCGTCTTTGCATAGTTGTCTCCTCCTTATTCCCGGCTTCCTGGCGCTACTCGCCGGACCAGACCGGCGCGCGCTTGGCCGCGAAGGCGTTGAGCCCTTCCACCCGGTCCTTTGAGTTGAGCGCGACCTGCGCAATCGGCATCTGGTTTTCCCAGGCTTCCAGTTCCTGCCATTCGAAGGCCTTGGACATGATGCGCTTGGACGCGGCCAGCGCCGTCGGGCCGTTCACCAGCAGCGAGCGGGCCAGTGCCATGGCGTTTTCCAGGGTCGCGCCCGGCTCGACCACCCGGTTCAGGATGCCATAGGGCCGCAGGAAATCGGCGTCGTAGATCTTGCCGGTCAGGGCCATCTCGAACGCGATGTTGTAGGGAATCTTCTTGGGCAGGCGGAACAGCCCGCCGCCGACCGCGACCAGGTTGTGCCGGACCTCGGGCAGGCCGAACTTGGCGTTGGCGGCGGCCACCACCATGTCGCAGGTCAGGCACAGCTCGAAGCCGCCGCCCACGGCATAGCCCTCGACGGCGGCGATCAGCGGCTTGCGCAGCGGCTGCATGAAGCAGCCAAAGCCGCCGCGGCGCAGCCTGGTGCGCTTGGCGCCGCTGGCCGCTTCCTTCAGGTCGGCGCCGGTAGAGAAATTGCCGCCGGCGCCATGGATGACGGCAACGAAGCAGTTCTTGTCCTCGTCAATATCGTCCATGATGTCCTGCAGCGCGATCGCCATCGCGTTGTTGCAGCAATTCTTGACTTCGGGCCGGTTCAGGGTGATGACTGCCACCCCCTCCTTCTTCTCCAGCATTGCAGCTTGCTCGGTGGTCATGGTGCGCTCCTCACAGGTTGAACGAGAACCCGCCGTTGACCGGATAGGTCTGGCCCGTGATCCACGAGCTCGATCCCGATGCCAGGAACAACACCATGTTGGCCACGTCCTCAGGCTGCCCCACGCGGCGGATCACGTAGTTCGAAAGCATCTTCTTTTTCCTGTCGGGATCGGCCTCCAGGCGCGCCGCGATCGCCGGCGTTGCCGTGGCGGAGATGGCGACGCAATTGGCGGTGATGTTGTAGCGCCCCAGCGCTCTGGCCGCGCCGCGCATGAAGCCGGCGGCCCCGGCCTTGGCGCCGGAATAGATTTCCAGGTTGGGTTCGCCCACACGGCCGGCGTCGGAGATGATGGTGATGATCCGGCCGGCGTTCTTTTCGATCATGCCAGGCACCACCGCCGCCGTGCAGTTGATGACACCGTAGAAATTGACGCGGATGAAGCTGTCCCAGGCTGCCTCGCCGACTTCCCAAAAATGCTTGCGCGCTTCGGGATCGGGGTTGACGCCCGAATTGCCGGCGTTATTGACCAGGATGTCGATGCTGCCGCCGGCCTCATCCGTGGCCTGCGCGAACACAGCCTTGACCTGCGCCTGGTCGGTCACGTCGCATACGGCGGCCACGGCCTTCGCGCCCAGTGCCCTGATTTCCTCTACCACTGCCTGGGCCCGCTCGGCATAGAAGTCGTTGACGATGACGGCCCCGGCGCCGCTCCTGGCGAAGTGCAGGGCCACCTCGCGGCCCACACCCTGGCCGGCACCGGTGACGGCCGCGATCTTTCCGTTGAGGTCGGTCAGGTTCAAAGTCATACGTTGCGCTCCTGGTTGTTCCAATGAGGTTGGCGAAGCTCGCGCTTCAGGATCTTGCCGACGGCATTGCGCGGCAGTTCGGCGACATGCACGAAATAACGCGGCCGCTTGTACGATGCCAGCTGCGCTTGCCCCAGCGCGGCCAGTTCATCGCCGGCAATGGGCCGGCCGTTCCTGGATTCGTAGTAGGCCACCACCTTCTCGCCGAATTCTTCGTCAGGCAGGCCGACCACCGCGATGTCGAGCAAGCCGGGGTGCTGGTAGAACGCCGCCTCGATTTCCGCGGGATAGATGTTGACCCCGCCCGAGATAATCATGTCCTTGGCGCGGTCGGTGATGTAGAGATAGCCGTCCGCATCGAGTTTGCCCATGTCGCCCGTGCGGAAGAAACCGCGCGCATCGAGCGTGTCTTCATCCAGCGGCGGCGCGTTGAGATAGTTCCTGATCACGGCCGGGGTATTGACCCAGATCTCGCCGACGGTGCCGCAAGCGCAGGGCTTGCCGTCCTCGTCGCGGATCTCCACTTCCACGCCGTCATAGGGCAGGCCGCTGGAGCCGGGTTTTCGGAAGTGGTCTTCTGCCTTCATGCCGGCGACCATGCCGGTCTCGGTGGAGCCGTAGCCCTCATGCAGCACCGGCCCGAACTGCTCGTGGACCCACTGCTTGATCGCCATGGGTACCGGCGCGGCGCCAATGCCCATGCTCTTGAGGCGCGGCACCTGGCGGCCCGAGGTCTCCTGGTAGCTCTTGAGCCGCTTGTACATGGTAGGCACGCCGGTCCAGTGCGTGACGCCGTGCTTCTCGGCGAGGTCGAACCAATGCGCGGCATCGAAGCGGTTCTGCAGGACCAGCATGGAGCCGTGCGCCATCGCCGCGCGCACCTGCGAAGGGCCTGAGCCGTGATGCAGCGGCATGGACACCAGCACCACGTCGGCCGCCTGGTATCGCTTGTACGCCCCGCCCTGGGCTTCGAGGTAGCGGTTCAGGCACTCATTGCCCGGCTCGGGCCGCAGATGGCGCGCCACACCCTTGGGCCTGCCCGTGGTACCCGAGGTGTAGATGATCTGCTCGCACAGTTCGTCCATGGCGAGCGGCACTCCGCCGGGCTGGGTCAGCACGTTCCATTGGCTTGCCGCGCCGGTCGTGGACACCGGAATCATGGCATCCGGCGGCAGCACGGAGATCTTGTCCATGAACGCCTGCGGCTGCTCGTCATCCAGGATCAGCATGCTGGCGCCGGCATTCTCCAGCACATAGGCGACCTCGTCGGCGACCAGGCGCCAGTTGATGCCCAGCAGCCGGGCCTTGAGCTTGGACAGCGCCAGCATCAAGGCCACCCATTGCGACGTGGTCTGCATGCGCAGCGCCACGATGTCGCCGGCGCCGACGCCGCGCCGGGCGAGCTGGTTGGCGATGTTGTCGGCCAGCGTGTTGAGCTCGCGCCAGGTCAGGGTCTGGTCTGCGGCGACCACGGCGGGCCTGTCGGGCTGGACCTGCGCCCAGTGTTCAGGCAAGTTTGGTGCGGTTGTCATCGGGGTGTCCATCCTTCAGCGAAACAGGTGGCGGGCCAGCACGTGGTACTTGTGCACCTCGGTCGGGCCTTCATAGATGCGGGCAGGACGCTGCGAGCGATACCAGTGCGCAATGGGGTTATCCAGCGACACCCCGGCCGCGCCGAAGATCTGGACACCACGGTCGAGCACGCGGCCGACCACCTCGGTAGCCTGCATCTTGATCAGGCTGGCCTCGACGCGCGTATCGTGGCCGGCATCGGCCTTCCTGGCGGCGGCGTACATCATCAGGCGGCACTGGTTGATGTCGATCCACGAATCCACGACCATGGCCTGCACCGCCTGCTTCTGCGACAGGGCCGAGCCGAAGGTCACGCGCTGCTTGGCGTAGTCGGTCATCATTTCCAGCGTACGCATGGCGATGCCCAGGGCGCGAGCGCCCACGCCGAAGCGGGCCTGCGACAAGATGATCTGGGCGTTGCGAAAGCCTTCGCCGCTGGCGCCGATCATTGCGTCCTCGGGCACTTCGCAGTTGTCGAAGATCAGCTCGTTGGTGATCATGCCGTCCAGCGTCTGGATGTCGCGCGACACGTTCAGGCCAGGGTTGGACTTGTCCACCGCGAACATGGAGATGCCGCCGTGCTGGCGCTTTTCCTGATCGGTCACGGCCACGACGAAGATCACCTCGGCGGGGCCGACGCTGGAGATGAAGACCTTGGTGCCGTTGATCACCCACTTGTCGCCCCGTTTAACGGCTTTGGTCTGGATCGCATTGCCGGGATCGGCCCCGCCCGAAGGCTCGGTCTGTGCGAACGCGTACCGCAGCCGGTCGTCCAGGCAGGGATCGAGGTAGCGCTCCTTCTGCAAGCCCGTGGCGTTGAAAAGGAAGGGCGGCACCTGCCCGCCGAAACGCAGGGGCACCAGGCATTGGTAGTTCTCCTCGATGACCGCCAGTTGCTGCGTTACCGTCAGTCTGGCGCCGCCCAGCGTCTCGGGCAGCGTCAGGCCCCACAGGCCCACTTCCTTGGCGGCCCTGGTACCGGGCAGCAGATCCTGCGGGGTAATTTCGCCGCCCTGCAGCTTCCTGGCCTCCAGTGGCATCTGGTGCTTGTGCACCAGCTTGCGTGTAAGGTCCACAATGGCACGCGTGTCCTCGTCGAATTCGACCATGTAGTCGATCATGTGCATGTCTCCTGTTTGAAATTCGCGGTTCAGATGCCCAGCACGTGCGCGTAGCAGACGGCGCCCACGCCTACCATGTGCGCCAGCCCCGTGCGCGCCCGGGGCTGCTGCCGCTGCCCGGCCTCGCCGCGGAGTTGCAGCGTGATTTCGGCGATCTGACCCACGCCAGTCGGACCGATCGGATGCCCCATGGCAATGAGCCCGCCCGATGGGCTCACTGCGACCCTCCCGCCGATGTGGAACTCGCCCGCCTTCAAGGCCGGTATGGCCTGGCCCGGCTTGCACAGGCCCATGGCCTCGAGGTAAAGCACTTCCTCGATCGCGAAGGCGTCGTGCAGCTCGACCACATCAACTGCCGTGGGCGCTACGCCGGCCTCCTTCAGCGCCTGCTGGCAAGTGGCCTGCGTGAGCATTTCGTCGAACGCTGTAGCGTCCTTGTAAACAGCCTGGCTCCGGGCGGCCGACGACAGCACCCGCACCGCGCGGCCGGGATCGATGCCGTGCGCCTTGATTGCATCTTCGGACATCAGCACCACGGCCGCCGCGCCCTCGCCGACCGGCGTGCATTGCAGCACCGTGAGCTCGCCAGACACCTTGCGCCCTCCCAGTACCTCCTCGAGCGTGCGCGGCTTCTGGCGCTGGGCGTTCGGGTTGAGCGCGCCGTTGTTGTGGTTCTTCACCGCGGCCAGCGCGATGTCGCGCATGTCGGCCCCGGAGCGATGCACGTACTTGTCTGCCAGCAGCGCAAAGTGTGTGAACGGCGCGATGTACTCGCTGGCCAGTTGCTCGATGCCAGCCTGCGTCTCGCCGCGTACCACCGGCGCGCGCTTGTCCACGCCCAGCACCAGCGCGGTATCGGCAAGGCCGCTGGCCACTTCGATGCAGGCATTGCGGAACGCCGTCGAACCGGACGCCGAGGCGTTTTCGACATGGGCGATAGGCAGCCCCGTCGCCCCAAGGTGGCGCAGGATGGGCCGCCCGCAGGCCATGCCCAGCAGCGCCCGGGCAACATAGGCGGTGTCCACGCCGGCGATGGACACGCCCGCGTCGGCCAGCGCCTGGCGCGCGGCGGTCAGGCCCAGCGTCACGTACGACGTATCCGACGGATCCTGGTAGCGATGCCAGCCTATGCCTACGACGTAGACCGGCCGCAGGTCCTTCAGTGTTCGCTTCATGCCGTCACCCCGAATCGGAATTCCAGAACCGCGGGGTCTTGCCCGCGCTGACGCAGCACGCCATGGACGCGCCGGCCGTGCCAGTCGCCCGCCTCGTGCCCCACGTCCAGCAGGGCGCGCACCACCGGGCCGGCGTCGAGCCGGACCTCGGCCACCGTGAATGGCACTGCAGGCTCCGGCTGGGCATGGATGTGGACCTGGCTGCTGCCGAGCACCACCCCTTGCGCGGCCAGTTCGATATCGGCCAGTTCGGCGCTGCCGCAGCACTCACAGCCGTAGTGCTGCGGTGGGAACGCCACTTCATTGCACGCTGTGCAGCGGACTCCTTTGAGAAAAGGAGTCTGATGGGCGTCCCAACCACAGAGGCTGGGCTTTTCTATCCGGGAAGTTGTCTCGTCTGTCTTCATGTTTTTTCCTCAACTTACTTACCATATGGTCGGTAAGTTTGTATGATTTAGCAAATAGGGTTTTCCGCAGGTCCTGCATTTCCACTCATCCACCTCAACAAGGAGCAGCAGCTTGGGCCCACTCGCAGGCGTCAAAGTGATCGAAATCAGCGGCATCGGACCCGGTCCGTTCTGCGGCATGCTGCTGGCGGACCTGGGGGCGACCGTCATTGCCGTCGAGCCGCCGGAGCGCCTGGCCGCGCCGGAACGGCCTCATGCCATCACCAGCCGCGGCAAGCAATCGATGGTGCTGAACCTCAAGGACCCTGCCGCCGTGGAGGCCGTGCTGCGCCTGTGCGAGGGCGCCGACCTGCTGATCGAAGGCATGCGCCCGGGTGTGATGGAGCGCCTGGGCCTGGGGCCGGAGGTGTGCCTGCAGCGGCGGCCTGCTCTGGTGTACGGCCGCATGACAGGCTGGGGCCAGCAAGGGCCGTGGGCGCCGCGCGCCGGCCATGACAGCAACTACACCGCCCTCAGCGGCGCCCTGTGGTTTGCCGGGCCGGCCGGTGAACCGCCGATGGCGCCGTCCACCGTACTCGGCGATGTGGCCGGCGGCGCGCTGTATCTGGCGGTAGGGCTGCTGGCCGCGCTGCAGCATGCGCGCAGCACGGGGCAAGGGCAGGTCGTCGATGCCGCCATCGTCGATGGCGCGGCCCACATGCTGAACCTGATGCTGGGCGCCATCCAGCGGCGCGGCGGCGGCTTCGAACGCGGCACGCAGGCTTTTGACAGTTCGCACTGGGCGGCGCAAAGCTACCAGTGCCAGGATGGCGGCTGGATCAACTTTGCGCCGCTCGAACCCAAGTTCTATGCCGAGTTGCTCGCGCGCCTGGGGCTGGACGGCGACGCGCGCTTTGTCCGCGGCCAGAACGACCCCGGCCTGTGGCCCGAACTCAGGCAAGCCATGGCCGCACTCATGCGCTCGCGTACACGCGCCGAATGGGAGGCTTGCCTGGGTGGCAGTGATGCCTGCTGGGCGCCCGTGCTGGCGCCGCACGAGGCCGCCTGCCACCCCCACATGGCAGCGCGGCAGAGCTATGTCACGCGTGGCGGCGTGCTGCAGGCCGCCCCCGCGCCGCGGTTCTCGGCCACGCCGCCGGAGATGCGGGACATCGCGCCCGTCGGCACCCACACGCGCGAAATCCTGAGCACTCTGGCTCTCACGCCCGATAATCTGGAGAATCTGCTCCGTTCACAAAACGCCTGAATTTGCTTAACTATGACTGCCATGACACCCCATACCGCCCGACGAACCCGTCGCACCCAGGAGGAGCGGCGCGCCACGTCGGAGCTGGCCTTGATCAATGCCGCCATGACGGTCATGCGCGCCAAGGGTGTAGGCGGTATGACGATTGCCGAGGTGGCCGAGACCGCGGGCGTCAGCAAAGGTCTCGTCGTTCACCTGTACGGCAACAAGCAGGCCCTGCAACTGGCCGTGCTGACCGAGTTGCGCACCGATTTCGCCAAGCGTTTCCAGCAGGCGGAAGGGCACACGGTCGGCCTCGAGCGCCTGCGCAGCTTCATACGCGCGCACTTCGGCAGCCTCAGCAAGCCGGACTCCAACACCCAGGTGTTCTCGGCGCTGTTGTCGGAAGCCATCTTTCAGGATCAGGAGTTCGCCGCAGACGTCGCGAGCATGAACGATGCCACGATCGCCTTCGTGCGCGAGTGCCTGGAGGCAGAACAGTCCCGGGGCACCCGCTTCATCGAGTCCGACCTGGACAGCCTGGCCACTTTCATCGTCGCCAGCATGCGTGGCATCGCACAGGTCTTTTCCATCAACGCTACCGCGAAGACCAAGACTCTGGATACGCAAAAGCTGATGCACCTGTGCGAGGCGATGGTTGATCGCATGGTGGTTTCCGCTTGATGTTCACCTGGCGGTTTCAGCGGCCCATCAGTGCAAATCCAACCGTGCGCTCTCAGGGATAATCATATTCCCTCAATGGGCGTAGCCGATCAGACGCTCCTTCGCCCGGAAAATCCGATAGGGTTCGCGGGGTTACGATGCCTGCCATGGCGCGTAATCGTGCCTTATCGCCGCGCCCCATAGGCGGAGTCGAAGTATCGAGGGTGCATTTCGCAGAATGACCGCTTGCCGGCCAATTCCGGTCCATGGTGATGACACGCGCAACGACAGTGTAGGGTCGAAAAGCGACCACCGGCTCGCGACTGACAGAGGTCATCTACGATTGCCATCGGCTCTCTTTGCCCCACATCTGCAGTATCAAGGGTGCCAGGTCGACGGCCTTTCAATTGGCATCGCAGGCCGTTGGCTTCCCGCCATGGCATACGAAAGTTTGTTTGCGGCATCGACGACTGTCTGCGCCAGCTCCAGCAAACGCTCTTCGCTTAGCCGGGCGGTCGGTCCCGAAATGCACATGGAGCCCAGCAGCCGCCAGTGCAATCCGAAAACCGGTGCCGACACGCTGGAGACTTCGGCCTCGCGCTCGCCGAGCGACAGATGAAATCCACGGCGGCGGATCATTTCATAAAGCTCGCCCGGCTCTCCCGAGAACGCCAGAATGACGCGGCCTGGCGAGCCGCTGTCCAGCGGCAGGGCCGCCCCGATCCTGACGTGATGCCGGATGGCCTGCGGTCCTTCGACCCGGACCAGGCAGGTTCGCTGTTGTCCCTCCCGGACGTAGAACGAAGCGCTTTCGCCGGTCTTGATCGTCAGCTCCCGCAGGACTGGCTCCACCACTTCCTGAACGTTGAAGGTTGCCTGGTAGCACGCGCCCAGCCACCCTGCTGCGCGGCCGAGCCGCCAGCTGCCGTCTTCCTTCTGCACCAGGTAGTTGTCCGCCGCCAGCGTGCGCGCCAGCCGCAGCACGGTGGTCTTGTGGATGCCGGTTCGCCGGCTCAGTTCGGCAAGTGAGAGCTGGGGGTCGTTCACCCCGAACGCCTCGAGCACGCGCAGGGCGCGGGTGACCGCTATGACGCCCCCGGCGCCATCGTCGCCTTTTGAGGCGCCCTTTGGATCACTATTCGCATTCATAGAATGAAACGAGGTGCACGGTATGAAACGGCATTGTATGCCGTGAAACGGTCGACCACAATCCGAATCACAACGAAACCGAGATTCGGAGACAGTAATGAAGGCAATTTCCCGTCACTGCATATTCATGCTTGCCGCAGGTCTGGTTCTGGCGTCCGCCACTACCCAGGCCGCGCCGCAATACCCCACCAAGCCCATCCGCGTCATCGTGCCTTTTCCCGCCGGCGGCGGCACGGACATCATCGCGCGAGAAGTCACCAATACGGTGGCCAAGTCGACCGGCTGGGTCTTTGTGGTGGAGAACAAGCCAGGGTCCGGTGGCAACCTCGGGGTGGACGCGGCAGCCAAGGCGCCGGCCGATGGCTACACCATCGTCATGGGGCAGACCAGCAACCTTGCAATCAATCCCTCGCTGTATGAACGGCTGCCGTATGACCCATTGAAGGATCTGGCGCCTATCAGTCTGGTCGCCTCCGCGCCGCTCGTCCTGGTGACGCATGTCAACTCGCCCTACAAGACGATGAAGGACGCGCTTCAGGCTGCCAAGGCAAAGCCCGGAGCGATCAATTTCGCGTCGCCGGGCAACGGCACGGTGGCGCACCTAGGCGGCGAGCTGCTTCAGGGTACCGCGAAGGTGAAGTTCACCCATGTGCCGTACAAGGGCGCAGCGCAGGCGGTCAACGACCTGATGGGCGGCCAGGTCGATCTCTACATGGCATCCGTGCCAACGTTGCTCGGGCATATCAAGAACAACAGGCTGCGGCCGCTCGCGGTGACGTCGCCGAAGCGTTTGCCAGACCTGCCCCAGGTGCCGACAGTCGCCGAGCTGGGCTATCCCGGCTTTGATACCGCGACCTGGTTCGGCTTCGTCGCGCCTGCCGCGACACCGAAGGAGATCGTGGTGCGCCTCAATACCGAGTTCAACAAGGCGCTCAAATCCCCGGAGCTCGCCAAGAAGCTGAATGAACAAGGCGCATCGGTGCTGGCCGGCACGCCTGAGGCGTTCAGCGCGCTGATCAAGCAGGACATCGGACGCTGGGCATCGGTCATCAAGACCTCCGGCACGAAGCTGGATTGACGCCCTTATCTACCTGTCCATTTCATATTGCCGGAGTCCATCATGACCTTGCCCAACATCATCAAATCGTTTGAGCGCGTGCCCGCCGAGATCGTGGCGCGGGCTGCCAGGTTCCAACCGGCGATCCTCTCCGATGTCGGCGGACGCCGCGGCGCTTTGCATGGCCGGATCAGGGCCTTGCGCCCGACCATGAAAGTCGCCGGGCCCGCCTTCACTGTCGAGGTTCGCCCCGGTGACAATCTGATGATCCACGCAGCACTGGCGCTGGCGCAGCCGGGCGATGTTCTGGTCGTCGACGGCAAAGGGGACCAGACCTCTGCGCTGATGGGAACGATCATGATGCATGCCGCTCGCCAGCGCGGCCTTGCTGGTGTCGTCATCGACGGCGCGGTCCGCGACAGCCTCGAGCTCGACGAAATGCAGTTCCCGGTCTTTTCGGTGGGTACGAACCCTAACGGCCCCACCAAGGAAGTTGGCGGGCGCATTGGACACCCCATTTCTGTTGGTGGCGTCACGGTGAACCCTGGCGACTACATCTGCGGCGACGCCGATGGCCTGGTCGTGGTGGAGCGCGAGAAGATCGAAGCCTTGCTCGATGCGGCGGCAAAGAAGGAAGAGGCGGAAGCCAAGCGCATCGCCCAGATCAGGGAAGGCAATACCACCGCACCCTGGCTGCTGGCATCGCTGGTGACGGCGGGCGTCCTGAAGCAGGGAGAAGCACTGTGACGAACAAGCAAGTCATTATCGTCACGGGTGCCGACCTCGCGCCGGAAGCCCTCGCGCTGCTGGGCGACTATGAAATCGTATTCGCGGGGAAAACGCCCCAGACCGCCGATATTGCAGCCCTGGCAAAGGAGCACAACCCGGTCGGCATTATCGTGCGCTACGGCAGCTTGACCGCTGAAGTCATGGACGCAGCACCCGCCTTGAAAGTGATTTCGAAACACGGCACCGGAACTGACACCATCGATAAAGCCGCTGCGCAGGCGCGCGGCATCAAGGTGGCCGCCGCGGCCGGGGCCAATGCCGCCGCCGTGGCTGAACATGCGTGGGCGCTGATCCTTGCGTGTGCCAAAGCGGTTCCACATCTCAACGATCGCATGCGCCAGGGTCATTGGGACAAGGCGACTTACAAGGCCGTCGAACTGAACGGTTGCACGCTCGGTATCGTGGGGCTCGGAGAGATCGGCCGCCGCGCCGCCGTGGTTGGTTTGGCGATGGGCATGGATGTCACCGCTTTCGATCCTTATGCGGCGACAGTCCCGGAAGGCGTAACACTTGTCGACCTGCCTCGGTTGTTCAGGGAATCGGACGTGGTGTCGCTGCACTGCCCGTTGACGGAAGAGAACCGTGGCATGTTGAACCGCGAAACGCTGGAGACGTTCAAGGACGGCGCGATCCTGGTCAATACGGCGCGAGGCGGACTCATCGACGAGCCTGCATTGGCCGAAGCGCTGCAGAGCGGCAAACTGTATGCGGCTGGACTGGACAGCTTTGCCGTGGAACCGATGCCCGTGCCGCATCCGTTCCGCGACATTCCCAACCTGATCCTGTCGCCGCACATCGGCGGCGTCAGCAACGCGGCGTACGTGAACATGGGCGTTGGGGCGGCAAAGAACGTCCTGGCGGTGCTGCAAGGCGTGGCTACGCCGGCCTGACCGACGCACGGCTGCATCATCAACTAGAACAGAAGTGTCGCGGGAGGAGCCGACGGACAGTCAGGTCTCGCCCGCAGCACAAGGAGACAAAGGTGTTTTATCGAACCATTGGCTGCCTGGTGGCAGCAACGACGCTGCTTGTCAGCCTGTCCGCTGTGGCGGCGTACCCGGACAAACCGGTCCGCATCATCGTGCCGAACCCTCCCGGCGGCGCCGTCGACGTCGTGACGCGCAAGGTTGCGCAGAAGCTCTCCGTGCAGACGGGGCAGAGCTTCGTCGTGGAGAACAAGCCGGGCGCGTCCGGCACGATCGGCACGTCCCAGGTCGTGAACGCACCCGCCGATGGCTACACGCTTCTGGCGAACGACAACTCCTACACTACCCTCCCCTATGTCTTCAAGAAGCTGAACTGGGACCATCAGACCGCTCTGGTCCCTATCGCGCCGTTCGCATTTTCGCCGGTGGTGCTTGGCGTCAAGGCCGATTCGCGCTTCAAGGACCTGGCTTCGCTGGTCAGCTATGCCAAGGCGCATCCCGGAGAGGTGACATTTGGCACCGGCGGCCCCGGTAGTTCGCCGCATTTTTCTGCCGAGGCGTTCCAACAGGCCGCAGGTATCAAGCTGATGCATGTGCCGTACAAGGGGGCTGGCGAGGCCATGGTCGGGCTGCTGTCCGGTAGCGTGGATCTGCTGGTCGTGTCGACCCCGACCGCGCTGGCGCCGGTCAAGGGTAATCAGATGCGCCTGCTGGGCATCAGTGGCAAGACCAGGGTGGATGTGTTCCCGAGCGTCCCTACATTCGCTGAGGCTGGTGTACCCAGCTTCAGCCTGTTCAACTGGTCAGGCCTTGCCGCGCCGAAGGGCACGCCGAACGATGTCATTACGCGCCTGCAAACGGAAATCCAGAAGGCGCTCCAGGCGCCCGACATGAAGACCTTCCTTGCGCAGATGGGGTCGCAGCCGGGCAACCTGGACAGCCCCGCGTTCGCGCAGCTGATCCAGCGCGAAACCGCGCAATGGGCAACGGTTGCGCAAAAGGCGCATATTGAGAAGCAATAACCAGGAGCGGCGATGTTCCTACTTCAGCAACCGGCCGTACGCGATGCACAGGTGCTCACCCGGCTTCCGGAGCCGTTCCGTCGGCACGACCCAGACAACGCGTGGGCGCATGCCAATCGCGGCGGGGCGACGATCGACTCATTCCTGGAGGGGCCGGTCTGGGCCGATGGCCATCTCTGGGTGACGGACATCCCCTACGGCCGCATTTTCCGTGTTTCGATGCAGGGCGACTGGGAGCTGGTTGCCGAGTACGACGGTGAACCGAATGGCATGAAGCGCCTGGCCCGCGGTGATTTCCTGATCACCGACTATCGCAACGGCCTGGTGCGTCTGGATGCAAAGTCGGGAACCGTCACCCCGTTTCTCGAGCGCAGGAATTCGGAACGCTTCCGGGGCGTCAACGACCTGACCTTCGATTCGCAGGGCAATCTCTACTTCACCGACCAGGGCCAGACCGGCTTGCACGATCCGACGGGCCGCGTCTATCGGCTGACGCCCGACGGCAAGCTGGACGTCCTGCTGGACAACGCACCGAGCCCGAACGGTGTCGTCCTCGCGCCCGACGAGAAGGTGCTGTTCGTCGCGATGACCCGCGGCAACAGCGTATGGCGCGTGCCGTTGCAGGCCGACGGTTCGGTCAGCAAGGTCGGGCAGTTCTTTACCTCTTACGGCCCGAGCGGCCCCGACGGTCTGGCAATGAGATCGGATGGCCATCTGCTGGTGGCGAATCCCGGACTTGGTTATGTCTGGGTGCTCAATCATCGCGCCGAGCCTGTGGAGGTGATTCGTAGCCCGGATGGCACATCGCTGACCAATCTGTGCTTTGGCGGCACCGAGGGCACCACGCTATTCATGACCGAGTCGACCACCGGGACGATCCTGTGCGCCGACATGTCGGTGGGCGGTGCGCCGGTGCACGGAGGACGGCTGGCGTGAACGGAGTATCGGGCATTCTCGCCATGCCGGACACATGCCTGCGCCAGAGCGCCGCGGCCGAGCAGCAAGAACGCGGCCTCACCCACGCCGCGTGCCGCGGGACTATCGCGCCTCGGTCGATTCGCGCTCGAACTTACGGATCACCGGGTTGCCAAGGATGGCATCCCTTCCCGCCTCGATCAGGCGATCGACGTCCTTCTCGGGCAGTCGAAGTCTGGTCGGCAGATCGTTCAGGCTTGCAGCTCGCTCCTTGTCGAGGGCCTCAAACGAGATCCGCGTGACGAAGAATTCGACTTCATTGCACCGCCAGCCTGGGCGGCGTGCAGCGATCTCCTGCTGCCGGAAATGCGGCAGCCCACACCGGTACGCCACGAGATCGTCGCGCCACCGCTGCATCATGGGAACGAAGGCGTCATAGGTCATGCGAACGCTGGTCGCCATTCCCGCGTCGATGGCCGCACTTGCGACTTCGATTCCGGACGGGCCACCCGGGCTTTGGTTCCAATCGCCGCGCGGGCCCTGACCGGCGTCAACAACGATGAAGAGTAGCCGCCGCACATTGATCGCGTCGTTCTCGCTCATGGGACCGTAAGCCGTGCCCAGCAGCAGGCGCGATTGCAAAATGGTGGCCAGGCCGTAGTTGTCGGTCACCCCGCCGTCTACCAGCTTGATGTACTTTCCCTTCGAAGTGTCCCGGTGACCGCGAACGGCGGTTGCCAAAGCGCCAAGCAGCAGCGATTGCCCGGGCCTCTGGGCGTGGTCAAGGTTCGGCAGCGGTGTACTGCAAGCCTCGGGATATTTTTGAAGGACGATCGGTGCGAAGAAGAGCGGGACCGCCATGGATGCGGCGACGGCCTCGGAAACGGGAAAGCTCGCGAGATCACTGCATAGCGCATCGAATGCCAGCTGGCTGAACGGGAACGCGACCCGGTAGTAGACGTTCGTGGCATTGATCCAGACGAGCGGCTTGCCGCGGCGGAACATGTCGGCGAACGTCGCGCCCTTGAACACGTCTTCATCGAGCCATGTCTGGAGATCTTCCCGATTGTTGAGGCCTCCCGCGAAGAGGCGCGCAAGGTTGACCGGATTCAGGAGACTGAAGCGAAGCCCCGCCTCTCCGTCCTTCAAGAGCACGGATCGAAAGGTCGCCAGGCTGGCCTTGCCGTGCAGACCGTAGTACGCCGCGGTGATGGAGCCTCCGGACACGCTGCTGATAAATGAGACGTCGTCGAGCAGGGACGCGTCCCCGGGACCTCTCATGGCGTCGAGCCCCTGCAGCGCGCCGAAGGCGAAAGCTGCGGCTCGCGTGCCACCGCCAGAGAACGACATGGCGACGGTTGTCGGGCCGGCGACGTCGGTGGGTTCGCGCATGGCCGCGGATGCGCTGCCAGCCGCGGCCTGAGGCAGATTGCGCGGAGCATTGTGAGAAAGCGACCCACAGGCACTGAGTCCCGCAAGCAGAAGCAGCATCAGAGCGTGGCAGGCCCTGCCGCGGGCGTGCCGCTCTCTCCCTGCCCCCCCAACTCGCCAAGGCAGGCTGCTCTTGCGGCGAAGAGTCTGGTCATGTCGAAACTTCCACATTGGACTAGGTCAGAAAGGTGCTCGGCGTGGTGGCGGCCCGCGGGAAGGGAAGGTCGAGTTTCGTTGGCGCCAGGATCCGGTGTGTCCGGCTCCCTCGGGATCTTACGGCATCGCCATGGGGCCGCGCGACCCGCAGATGGCGCCTGAGTAGCGTCGGGAGAAAGTCGGAGGGCGGACGAAGATCAAGGTACTGAATGCTAACTCGACCGGGCTTGATTGGTTCGCCTGGTGCCGCGCCGCCAGCGGTCATTTTCAATCTCCTCCAAGTTGTCGGAGCCGCCACGCGCGCCGGCTTCAGGCATCAAACGCCCACCGGAGCCAGGGTCTTACATGTCCTGAATTAATCAAATTTTTTGAATAATGTTTACAACTCTGGCTGGCTATCTCCGCACTTTCATACGACATAGTTCGTCACATAGACGGCACGTCAATGCAACACAGCGAACAAAGCGCCGCCCAACGAGAACTCAAAATCATTGAATAAATTTCATCGGAGAGAGCAGTATGCCGAACGCCAAGCTGGAAGTCCCCCATCCCTCGGAGCACACAAGATGATTCCAGGTCGAAGCGTGGCCAACGGCGCCCTCCTGCTGGGATGCTGGCTGGCCATCAGCACGTCCAGCGTAGCGGCGGCAGCGATCGTCGCCAACGCGCTGATCGCATGATCGCCTCCTCCGCGGGGGAAACCTTCCGCCGCGGCCATGCCCCCGCTACAGGATGGATCTCAGCCATGAGCGCAAACGTCAACGCATCAGACTACAGCGCTGCACATCCGGTCGGCTATCATGCGAATCCTCTCTGAAGTAGCTCCCTATGATTTCCGTCCGTAATGTCACGCTGCGTCGCGGCGTCAATGTCGTACTCGACCGCGCGTCCGTCACCTTCAACCCCGGCGAAAAGATTGGTCTTGTCGGCCGCAATGGCGCCGGCAAGTCATCCTTCTTCGGCCTTCTCAACGGGACGCTACACGAAGACAGCGGTGAGTTCTCGATACCCGCTGCATGGAAGATGGGCCAGGTCGCGCAGGAGATGCCGGAGACCGGGCAGAGCGCGACCGACTTCGTAGTCGAGGGTGATACCGTGCTGTTGGCCGCGCAGGCCGAAGTAGCCGCCGCCGAGGTCAGCGACGACGGCATGCGCATGGCGCACGCCTACATGGCCCTGCACGACGCCGGTGCACACGATGCCCCCGCACGTGCCCAGGCGCTGATCCTCGGCCTTGGCTTCAGTGCTGCGCAGCTTGGTCAGCCGGTCAACAGTTTCTCCGGCGGCTGGCGCATGCGACTGCAACTGGCGCGCGCGCTCATGTGCCCGTCCGACCTGCTGCTGCTCGACGAGCCGACCAATCACCTCGACCTCGACGCGCTGGTCTGGCTGGAAGCCTGGCTCAAGCGCTATCAGGGAACCCTGGTAGTGATCAGCCACGACCGCGAATTCCTCGACGCGGTGACGCAGGTGACGGTGCACGTCGACAACGCCAAGCTCGTGCGTTATGGCGGCAACTACAGCAAATTCGAAGACATGCGCGCTGAGCAACTCGTATTGCAGCAGGCCGCGCTGGCCAGGCAGGCGGACAAGATCGCCCACCTGCAGAAGTTCATCGACCGTTTCAAGGCCAAGGCCTCGAAGGCGAAGCAGGCGCAGAGCCGGGTCAAGGCGCTCGAACGCATGGAGAAGATCGCACCGGTACTTGCCGACGCAGAGTTCAACTTCGAGTTCAAGGAGCCGCTCAACGTCCCGAACCCGCTGTTGTCGATGCTGGACGCGAGCTTCGGCTACCCGGCGCCGACCGGCGCACTGCCGGGCACGCCGCCCACGATCATCGTGCGGGGCATCAACCGTTCCGTGCTGGCCGGGCAGCGCATCGGCATTCTCGGTGCCAACGGCCAAGGAAAGTCCACGCTGGTGAAGACGGTGGCGCACGCGCTGGCACCGATTGCCGGCGAAATCAGCGAAGGCAAAGGCCTGAATATCGGCTACTTCGCACAGCAGGAACTCGACGTGCTGCGCCCGCTCGACACGCCGATGGAACACATGATCCGCCTTGCCAAGGACACGCCGGCGCACATGCGCGCTCCCGGCCAGAGTGGCACCGAACAATCCCTTCGCACCTTCCTCGGCACCTTCAACTTCAGTGGCGACATGGTCCATCAGGCGGTTAGCACGATGAGCGGCGGCGAGAAGGCGCGGCTCGTGTTGTGCATGATCGTGTGGCAGCGTCCCAACCTGCTGCTGCTCGACGAGCCTACCAACCACCTCGACCTGGCCACCCGCGAAGCGCTAGGCATGGCGCTCAACGAATTCGAAGGCACAGTGATGCTGGTCAGTCACGACCGGGCCCTGCTGCGCGCCGTATGCGATGAGTTCTGGCTGGTCACCAAGGGCGGCGTCGAGCCCTTCGACGGCGATCTGGACGATTACCAGCAGTTCCTGCGCGACGAAGCCCGTCGCCTGCGCGAGCAGCCTGCCGCAGTGTAGAAGGTCATCGCCTGAAATGGTGGGACCCAGGCGTGAGCTTTACAGGATTCAGCGCGAAAGTCGCCATTGAGCGCCTCGTGACCTGATACGGCGAGTTCCGGAATCCCGTCGCAGTGGTTCTCCTTTTCAGAACCCTGCGCATGCCTATTAATGGGAAGCTGCTCGCCGGTCGAAGCAGTGACCGGAAACGTCGGTCAGTTGCCGGGACCATCGCCAGCCCGGGGAAAAAGCGGCCACGCCGTCGCCGCGCAGGCCCCGGCCAGGAGCCAGACGCCGGCCCAGCCGCCGCGATCGAGCAGTGGCGGGATCGCCGCAGGGGCAGCGAAGTACGCGGCGAAGACCAGCGTATTGGCCAGTCCGAGGGCCGTACCCGCCCGCTCCGCGCCCGCCTGCGTCGCCAGTTCGGTGTAGGCAACCCCATGCCAGGCCGAAACCGCGATGCCAGCCAGCACGACCGCGGCCATGGTCAGCGTCGCCGGAACACCCTGCCCGACCGCCGCGCAGAGGGCCAGCGGCACGAACATCAGCGCGGCGATCAGCGTGCATTGGCGCAGCCATGCACGGCGGTTGCCACGCCGATCGGTACGGCGGCCGCTCCAGATCCGCATCGCCATCGCGCCGAGCTGCACAGCGCAAAGGGTGGCGGCGATGCCCGACACACCCACATGGGCCGCATCGTGCAGGAACACCGAGGCGAAGCTCAAGACCGCGAACTGGGGCGCGCACAGGATACCGATGGCCACCGCAATGCGCCAGACCCGCAGGCTGCGCAACGGGCTGGCATTGTCGTGCGCATGGCGCCGTGCCGACGCGGGGGCATCGAGATGCGCGGGTTCGTGCAGCCATCGCCAGGTCAGCCAGGCAGAGGCAAGGCAGAACGCGGCCAGGACTGCGTACACCCAGCGAAAGCCCATGGCAAAGGCCAGCCACGGCAACACGAGCGCCCCTAGCCCGCCGCCGAGGGGCACCGCGGTCTGGCGGATACTCATCGCCAGGCCGCGCTCGCCGTCGGCGAACCATCGCATCACCGCCCGCCCGCTGGCCCCGTTGACGCTGCCGCCCGCCAGTCCCAGCAGCGCCATGCAGGCCATCGCCACCGGCAACGGCGGCACGCGATCCGGCCTTGGGGCCAGGAACAGTGCCATCACCGCCAGTATGAGAGCGGTGGCGCCGAGCCCGTACAGCAGGACGCGACGGTCGCCCCACCGGTCGGCCGCTGCGCCCCACGGCAGTTCGGACAACGCGGCGCCGATGCCCAACGCACCAAGCAGCAGGCCAAGCCCCCCGTTGTCGATCTGATAGGCGCTGCGCAGCCACACCGCGGTGGCGGGCAACCCGTTGGCGGCAGCGATGAAGCTGGCGTTCGCGGCAACGCCGACGCCCAACACTTTCCAGCGATGCGAAGCAGCGGAAGCCGCGAGGGAATTGCCACCAGGGCGGGCAAAACAGACGGACTCGGCCACGACGGCCCTCCGATAAGGCTGTTGACAGGGCGTCAGTATTGCAACCAATATTCGTCTTGAAAATCAGAAAGTTTGGGACCAATTGTTTCGTTTTTCCGCACGATTGCCATGACGTCGAATCTTGATATTGCCGCGCTGCGCAGCTTGATCGCCGGCATCGACCTGGGCAGCTTCGCGCGCGCTGCGGAGCAGGTCGGGCGCTCCACTTCGGCCGTCAGTGCGCAGATTCACAAGCTCGAGGACATGGCAGGCACGCCGCTGTTTCGCAAGGCCGGCCGGACCCTGGAACTTACCGAGACGGGGAGTCTGCTGCTTGGCTACGCGCGCAGAATCGTTGCCCTGAACGACGAAGCTGCCGCGGCCGTGAAAGGGGTGGACCTGTCCGGCGGCGTGCGATTGGGACTGCAGGAAGAGTTCGGCGAGGCAATGCTGCCGGAGGTGTTGGGGCGGTTTGCGCGAGCGCATCCGAAGGTCCGGGTCGAAGCCATGGTGGCGCGCAATCACGATTTGTTCGCCCGCATCCAGGCGCGGACGCTGGATCTCGCGCTGGTCTGGGGCGGCGCGGATGGCGCTCGGACGGCAAGAGAGCCCGGCGCCGATATCGCCGTGGTCGGCGAACCGCCGATGTGCTGGGTCGGACCGGCTGCGCTGCCGTGGCACATCGAGCCCGGCCAGCCGATACCGCTGGCGGCGTTCGACCGGCCCTGCCATTTCCACGATGCCGCCACGGCGGCATTGGACCGCGCCGGAATCCCCTGGCGCGTCTCGTTCACCAGCCCCAACCTTGGTGGCCTGTGGGCCGCCGCGGCAGCCGGACTTGGGTTGGTGGTCCGCACGCCCTACGGCTTGCCGGCATCGCTGCGGCAACTTGGGGCTGCCGAAGGATTGCCGCCGCTCGGCAAGATGCCCCTGATGCTCCTGCGCGCGCCGGGACCCGCGTCCGAGGTATCGCAGCGCCTGGCTGACATCATGCTTGAGGCGTTGCGTCCGGTGTGATGGCGGCGGTGGGATGGCTGGTCACGTCCTACCGGATCGGCGGTGAACCATCGAATTCCGGCCGTTCACGTAACAGGATGCGGAAGACCGGTATGGGGTCGCAAGCAAGCGGGCCCCGCCAGCGGCGCGGCGCTTGATGTTTGGCGTTGCAGCAAGGCCTGTCCGACATATAGTGAAATCCTGGCCCGTGTTTATGACTGCACGTTCCCCCCGCGGTGACACCTGTTGCCATGGAGAGGCACATCGACCCCGGCAGCATGCCCATCGCCGTGAGCAACACAGCGCGGATGTCATTGCCAGCCGAATCGTGTGCGCGTTCCTACGGGAGTCTTCATGCTGTACCAGCTCGTCGAGTATCAGCGCGCGCTGCTCACGCCATTCACCGCATGGGCGGCGAGCGCAGCAAATGCGTTCATCGATCCGGCCAGCCCCTTCGCATATCTCCCGGGCGCATCGGGCTTTGCTGCTGGCTATGAGATGCTCTACCGGCTCGGCAGGACCTGCGAGAAGCCGTCGTTTGGCATCATCACCGCCATCCGGCGCGACGGCCACGTCATCGCGGTGGCTGAGCAGGTCATTGTGGAAGGGCCGTTTTGCCGGCTGCTGCGCTTCGCACCCGACATGGGCGCGCTTGACCCTTGCACCGCATCGATGCCAGCGGTGCTGGTCTGTGCGCCGCTGGCGGGCCATCATGCCGTCATGCTGCGTGAAGTCGTGCAGGCCTTGGTGCCCGAGCATGTCGTGTATGTGACGGATTGGAACGATGCGCGTCGCGTGCCGGTGGCCGAAGGACCGTTCCATCTCGATGACCAGGTGGCCCACCTGCAGGCATTTATCCGTCGGATCAGGGCGGAACCGCTACACGTGCTGGCCATCTGTCAGGCCACCGTGCCAGCGCTGGCTGCGGTTTCGCTGTTGGCGAGCGCGGGTGAGCCGACACCCAGGAGCCTCATCCTGGTGGGCGGCCCGGTCGATGCACGCCGCAGCCCGACTGCACTCGGACGTCTGGCCGCGCGCCACTCTCTCGCGTGGTTTCAGCGTAACCTGATCTATGCGGTACCGCAGCCCTACCCGGGTGCCGGACGCAAGGTGTGCCCAAGCTTTCTGCAACTTGCCGGCTTGGCGGCGGCACAGCCAGAACGTCTGGGGGAGGCTTATTGGGACTATTGCCTGGATCTCGTTCGCTGCGACCCCGTGCGTGCCAAGGAGCACCGGCGTGCCTGCGATGCCTACCACGCGGTGCTCGACATGGCGGCCGAGTTTTACCTGGACACCATCCAGCTCGTGTTCCAGGAATTTCAGTTGGCGCGCGGCAGCTGGCAGGTGCGCGGCGAGGCAGTGCGGCCACAGGACATCCGTACCACCGCACTGCTGACCATCGAGGGCGAACAGGATGAGATTTCCGGCCGGGGCCAGACGCAGGCCGCGCACGATCTGTGCCGAGGCATCGCCGCATGCGACAAGCGGCACCTCACGGCCCGCCAGTGCGGCCACTATGATCTGTTCTGCGGGCCTCGCTGGTGCACCGACGTCTACCCCCGCATCCGCGATCTGACCGGGCACGATACTTAGCATCGCCTGCCCGCGGGCAGGATCACCCAGTCAAGGGCTGTGCAATCCCTATTGGGGAACAAGAACTCGCGGTGGCCAGCTCACGGCTGGCTCTCGGGCGCCGACGCAGGATGGCCACGCGTTGCCGCGGCGGAAGCGCCTTGGCCGCCGGCACGCCCCTTACTGCGGTCAACCTTGCCGTGCGCTTCGCTCTTGCCTTTCTTGGCACTCTCGCCGGAGGCACTGCTGGCGGCCTGCTCAGTTGGCTCCGCGCGCCTGCCAGTGTCAGTCCCCGGTGTTGGAGGCGAACCGTAGCGACCGCCCTGCGCCCACGCCGCAACGGCGGTTAGCGAAAGGGCGGCGAGGAAAGCTAGCTTTTTCATTGCTGTCTCCTTTCCTGTGGGATCGCCTTTCACGGTAGACGCTCGCGCTGTAAACACAAGCCTGCGAACCCAATAGCGCTCAAGTCGCTGCAAACTCTGCTCCGCGCCGGCGTGCGATGAGGGTGCACGCGAGTTCAAGAATGACGCTAACCCTCCGGCGCCGACGACACATCGTGCGTGATCTGCCCCGCGCCCAGCTTGTTCACGCGTCATCGCGCAGTCGGTAGTGGTACCGGTGATCGCTGATGCCGACACAGACTATGGCAACGAACTGAACGTCACGCGCCGGCGCGTACTTCGATCGTGAAGAAGTGATCGAGTGCCTGTACGGGACCGGCCGGCCCATCGACCGAGCCGCCGGGCGCGAAGCCGACCAGCCGCTGCAGGTCCCTACTTGCCGCCGACACCGACCTTGCCGCGCCCGACCTTTCGATGCGGCACACTGGGGCGTAGCCTCTTCCTGGAGCCAGCCGTCAGCGTGACGTGCTCCGCAGGGTAGCGGGGGGTCCTGTGCGGCGCGGCCTGATGGGCGGAATGGCCCGGATCGATGCGCTTGATAGCTGACATGACTGACACCTCCTCAGAGGATTCTAGTCCGAAACAGCACGGCGCTTATGCCGCCCGTCGCTAGCAGCCCCATGGGCGCTGATCCTGGGGCGCTCACCAGTGAGGGGCCCATGACCGCAACATGCAGACAGGCGCGGCAAATGTCTCCATCAATGCAATCGAGGACGCGATCAACGCGTGGCGGCGCCGCGCACAGCCGCCGGCCGACGTGTGGCCAACGGCACTACCCCGCCCGCAGCGCCCACAGGGCCTCCAGTACGTATTCCGTGGCGCGTTCTACCCGCTCCCCGCTGTGCGCCAACCCCAGTCGCCGCCACAACGCCGGCCGCAGCGGCCGCATCACTATGCGCGCATCCGGCGCCGGCGTGGTGACCTCGTGTGGCAGCAGGGCCGCACCATAGCCGGCCGCCACCAGGCTCTTGATGGCGTCGTTGTAGTTGAGCTGAATCCGCGGCGCTGGCCTGTGGCCACCGCTGGCGAACCACTCGGCGGTCAGGCGCGACAGGCGCGTGGTGCCGTCATTGAGGATCAGCGGGCGCGTTGCCAGCCAGGCCGGCGTGATGCGCGCCGGGCAGGGCCAGCTCGCTGGCAGGAAAGCCCGTACCGGATCGCGCCGCCAAGGGCGGATGGTCAGCCCCGCCACGCGCGCCTGTGGCAGTGCCACCAGACCGATCTCCAGCGTGCCGGCGGCCAGCCGCGCCAGCGTCTCCTCCGAGGTAAGCACGGCCACCTGCACGTCGATGTCGGGATGCCGCTCCGCCAGCATGGCCAGCGCCTGCGGCAGCAGGTGGGCGATGGCCCCGGTCGAGGCGCCGAGGCGCACGCGGCCGGTCAACCCCTGCACCTGACGCTGCACGTCGTCCAGCGCAAGGTCGGCATCGGCCAGCAGGCGGCGGGCGCGATCGACCAGGGTCTCGCCAATGGACGACGGACGCACCTCGCCGCGCCTGCGCGTCAGCAGTTGCGCACCGACACGGGCTTCCAGCTCGGCAATGTGAAGGCTGACGGTGGGCGGAGCCAGGTGCAACGCGCGCGCGGCTTCGGCGAAGGAACCCAGATCGGCGATGGCGACGAGGGTACGCAGGCGGTCCAGGCTGATCTCGCGCATGGGGCGGCACTCCGGTTAAGGGCGTATCTGCTGACGAGGAATATCGTTCAGGAAACGTGAATTTCATCGTCATGAAATTCAACTTCTTCGATTCTATCCGGTGGCGCAAGATGGCGCTTCCTGTACCGGCCGCACCAACGCAGAGCTGATGCTGAACCGGCCGGGGCCGCCACTTTCACGCCACTGCCAAGGATCCATCCCATGCGCTACCCTCTTGTTTTCATCGACGGCGACCAGGGCACCACCGGCCTGCAGATCCACGAACGCCTGCGCGGACGCGACGATCTGCGCCTGTTGAAACTGCCCGCCGGCCAGCGCAAGGATGCGCGCGCCCGCGCCGACGCCATCAACGGCTGCGACATCGCCATCCTGTGCCTGCCGGACTCCGCCGCACGCGAGGCGGTGACGTCCATCGTCAACCCTGCGGTGCGTGTGATCGACGCCAGCTCGGCACACCGCACGCGGCCTGGCTGGACCTACGGCTTTCCCGAGATGACCGCCGGCCAGGCGCAGCGCATCGCGGGCGCGCTGCGCGTCAGCAACCCGGGCTGCTATCCCACCGGGGCGATCGGCCTGTTGCGCCCCTTGGCGGAGGGCGGCCTGCTGCCGCACGACTACCCCATCGCCATCCACGCGGTGTCGGGCTATTCGGGTGGCGGCCGCACCGCCGTCGATACCTACGAGGGACCGGAGGCCACCCGGGCTCTGCCCTTCCAGGTCTATGGCCTGGACCTGGCGCACAAGCACACGCCTGAAATCCAGCAGCACGCGAGCCTGGCACGTCGTCCCGCCTTCGTGCCGGCCTACGGCGCCTTCCGGCAAGGTATCGTACTGACGGTGGCGCTGGAGTTGGACCTGCTGGCATCGGGCACGGACGTCGGCAGGCTGCACGCCTGCCTGCTCGACCACTACGCCGGCGCCCGCCATGTCGAGGTGATGCCGCTAGCCGAATCGGCCGCCGCCACTCACCTCGACCCGCAGGCACTGAACGGCACCAACGACCTGCGCCTGGGCGTGTTCGCCAACCGCGAGCACGGGCAGGTGCTGTTGGCGGCGGTGTTCGACAACCTCGGCAAGGGTGCTTCGGGGGCGGCAGTGCAGAACCTCGACCTCATGCTGGCCGGGGTGGCGGCGGAGGTTCGCCGGGCCGCCTGAGGCCTACCCAGCGTCGAAATATGAAGCGGGCCGGCAGCTTCGCGGCTTCCGGCCCGCCTGGTGCGATCGGGTCAATCACGCGTGATTCGACGCGTCTGTGAATCTGCATGCCTCGCATGGCGCGGATGCGTTCGTGATACTTCCGCATGCCCTCGTACTGACGCAGGAGCAATTGTTGCCGTTCGGTCAACATACTGTGGCCTTCGCGCCGTTTGCTTTGCAGAGCTGCCACTCCGGTCAGACCAGCGCCTGCAGACGGCTGGCGCTCTCGTCCAATTGCTGAGCGGCGGGACCAGGGCATCCAGACCGACGCCTCGGGTCGTGGTGTCGCACTCCAGGTCCAGCAAGGTCAGGAAGGATTGAAGGCCGGCGCTGACGCGCAGGATGTCATTCGTGATCTCGAGGATATGGTCCTCAAGGGTGATGGCTGTGCTAAGTGCCAGCGGGCCGGTTTTATTGCGGCGACGAGCCTGGGGTCAGCCATTCTCAGTCGATCATCGCTTCCTTCCCGAGTGACCATGGGTGCTCTGACACCGGTGGTCACTGACACGGCAGTAACTTCGTGCCACGCGCCTAGGGTTTCGCTGTTCCTCTTCGGATAAGCATGTCAAAGAGAAACTGAGCGGCCGGCGCCAACGGGCGTCCTCGTCGCGAGATCAATCCCAACGTTCGAGTTATCACTGGGTCAGTCAGCGGGATCGCAAGCAGACCACTGCTGGACTTCGGCGGCAAAGCCATTCGAGGCACAACACCGATTCCCAGGTCGGCCTGGACCAGGCTTACCAAGGCGGGAACATGATTTACCTCGCAGTACCATCGCGGTCTTACCGGCAGCCGCGCAAGGGCCTGGTCGATCAGGAAGCGGTTGCCGCTGCCTTGCGCGAGCGTAATGTAGTCAAAGCCTTCAAGGTCTTTCCATTTGACGCTTCTTCGCGTCGCCAGCGGATGCCCCTTGCGACAGGCGACAACGAACGCCTCTTCAATCAAGGGGCAGAAATCGATGTCAGGCTCCTGCGTCCCGATATAGGTCAGGCCGAAATCCGCATCGCCGCGCGTGACCGCGAGAAGGACATCCCCGGAAGACTCGTCAATGATGCGGATCCGTATCCCCGGATAGCGCTCGTGATACGGCCCCACGACAGAGGGCAGGAAATGCCCGACCGCAGACGGTACGCATGCAAGCGTCACCTCGCCCGACAGCCGATCGGCAACGCTCTGGATGCCGAGCATGGCCTCTTCCAGCTCGTTGATGACGTTTCGCGCCTTGTGCACAAACATGCGGCCCAGGGTAGTCAATTCGACTTTCCGGGTGGTCCGCGTGAACAGCGCGACGCCAAGCGCTTCTTCCAGTTTATCGACGCGACGCGACAGTGCCGACTGCGACAGGAACATCGCATCGGATGCCGCCTTGAAGCTGCCCAGATCGGCTACGGCCAGGAACGCTCGCAAGTCCGCCAAATCGAAATTCATGTGTCTTACGCAAGAATACTTGTGATCTTTGCACTTTACACTGGAATCCGGTCAGCGTGATCATTCGCCCTATGGATGGAACGAAACACTGTCCTGACCAAGCAGGAGACACAATGCCCAACAAAGTACAAGAGCCGTTACGGCGCATGTCGCGCCGTAACGCCCTAGCCGCCCTCGCGATCCCGCTAGCCACTGCACTGATTCCCGCACAGGCGCAGACCTGGACACCCGCCAGGCCGATCCGGCTGATTGTCCCGTATGGGCCCGGCGGAAGCTCGGACGCCATTGCCCGCGTCATCGCGGCAGAGATGTCGAAGAATCTGGGCCAACAGATCGTGGTGGACAACAAGGGCGGCGGCCAGGGTGTCATCGCCATGCAGGAGACCGCACGCGCAGCGCCTGACGGATACACACTGGTTCTCGGCCACGTTGGCACGCTTGCCGTCAATCCCGCCATGATGCGCAAGCTTCCCTACGATCCTCTGAAGGACTTCACGCCGGTGACTTTGCTGGCGAAAGTGCCGATGGTGTTCGCGGTGGGGCCTACCGTCCATAGCGATTCCATCAAGGCATTCATCGCCCAGGCCAAGGCGAAGCCTGGTGCCATGACCTACGGATCGGCGGGCAACGGAAGCGCTGGCAACGTTGCTTTCGAGATGCTCAAGCAGACTGCGCATATCGATCTTGTGCACGTGCCATATAAGGGCACCGGCGCCCAGATTTCCGACTTGCTCGCCGGAAACATCGACGCCGCATCGGCGGGCCTGGCGGGGATCCTGCAACACGCCAAGGCGGGCAAGCTGCGCATACTCGCCGTTGGATCGTCACAGCGCCTCGCGCCGATTCCCAACGTTCCCACCATTGCCGAGGAAGGCTACCCGGGATTTGAAAGCTCGCAATGGTTTGGGCTGATGGCGCCAGCGCGCACGCCCACGCCGGTGGTCAGCCGCCTGCATGCCGAGGCAGTCAAGGCCCTGGCCACCCCGCTGGTGCGACAACGACTTGCCGAGGACGCAAGCACGCCTGTCGGCGCGGGCAGCGCCGAATTTGCGTCATTCATTCGTTCCGAGCAACAACGCTGGGGCATCGTCATCCGCAGCGCGGGAATCCAGGCAAACTAAGTCTTCCGAGAATAGCCAGCATGCAACAAGATCGAATCACTGTATCCGAAGCCGAACTCCGCCAGCTCGGAGTGCGCGCGTTCCAGGGCCTGGGCCTGACCGAAGGGGACGCCATCGATGTCATTGACATCCTGGTACTTGCAGATCTCTTCGGGCTCAGCACCCATGGACTGTCTCGCATTGAATCCTATGGCGAACGGCTCCAGTCCGGCGGTATCTCGGCACGCCCCACCATTACAGTTGAGCGCGCCGCGCCGGCGCTGGTGAAGGTCGATGGTGGCAACGCAGTCGGCCCGCTCGCTGGCATGAAGGCGCTGCGCGCCGCCATGGAAGTCGCCGAAGAATTCGGCATCGGCATGGCCTTCGTCCGGGGCAGCAATCATTTCGGGCCAGTTTCACCGTACAGCTACATTGCGGCGGAAGCAGGATTCGCCAGCATGATTGGCAGCAACGCCACGACGACCATCGCGCCATGGGGTGGAAGCGACGCCCGCCTGGGCAACAGCCCGCTGGGTTTCGGCGTACCGGGGCATGACGGCCGCCACTTCCTGCTGGACATGGCCATGAGCGTGGCCGCACGCGCCAAGATTCGCAATGCGCTCAAGGCAGGACAATCCATCCCGGATTCATGGGCCACCGACGCGCAAGGACGACGGACCACCGATCCCAAGGCTGCCCTCGATGGCTTCCTGCTGCCGATTGGCGGGCACAAGGGCTATGGGCTGGCACTGATGGTCGATCTTTTCGCAGGACTGCTGTCGGATGCGGCGTACCTGACTCACGTCAAGTCGTGGGTCGATGCACCCGACCAGCCCCAGAACCTGGGCCATTTCTTTATCCTGGTTGATACCCGGCGACTGGGATCGGCCCAATGGCTGGCTGCCCGCATGCAAGACTTTGCGGCGATCCTTCACGGTAGCGCACCCGCGGAGCCTGGCAAGCCTGTTATTGTTCCCGGAGAGATCGAACTCGACAAGCTGGCGCGTCAGCGCGAAAAAGGCATTCTCATGGATCCAGCGGTGAAGGCGCTACTGGATCGACATGCCAACGCAAAGACGAACTGAAATGGCACACGCCGGAAGCATCATGACAAGTCAATATGCAAGGCTTGCAGCGGAGCTTGCGCCAACGGGAATCCTTCGCGCATCCATCAACGTAGGCAACCCTATCCTGGCAAACCTCGATGCCGGCGGCAATCCATTCGGCGTTTCAGTAGACCTCGCCCGTGAGCTTGCCAGTTGCTTGGGCGTTCCGCTTGAGCTTGTCGTATTTGACTCAGCAGGGAAGTCGGTCGAGGCCGTCACGGCCGAACAGGCGGACTTCGGATTCTTTGCCGTCGACCCGGTCCGGGGGGCCGGCATCGCATTCTCCGAACCCTACGTGCTGATCGAAGGCGCGTATTTGGTGAAGGAGGAATCCACCGTCAAGGCCAACGAAGAGGTCGACCTCGCCGGACGCCGTGTCGTGGTAGGAAAAGGGAGCGCCTACGATCTTTATCTCACTCGTACGCTGCAACATGCACACATCGTGCGCGCCCCGACGTCCCCTGCCGTTGTGCAAACATTCCTGGAGCAAAGCGCGGACGTGGCTGCAGGGGTGCGACAGCAATTGGAAGCAGATGCCAAGCGCACTGCGGGCCTGAGGTTGTTGCCGGGCCGGTTTATGGTCATACAGCAAGCCATGGGCCTCCCCATAGCCCGCAGCGCTGAAGCCGTGGAATTGCTACGGCGGTTCGTCGAGCAGATGAAGGCCTCCTGCTTCGTTTCGGACGCTCTCAGGCGTCACGGAATCGAGGGCGCGTCCGTCGCGCCCGCGAAATCATAGCCTGCACGCAACGCCGGGCTGGCAATGCCGGCGACGCAGGTGCTGATCTATGACAACGCCAAGCGGGGAACACCATTGATGCTCGCCGCACCCAGCGTTGTGCTGGACTTGCCCCTGCGCGTGCTGGTGCGCGATGACTGCCAGGGCAGCACCTGGATGAGCTGCCACACCGCCGCGGAACTGGAAAGCGCCCACCCATTGCCGGCCGGCAGCGCCGCGCCGCCGGCTGTGGCGCAGCGGATGATTCTTGACACGGTGGGCGCGCAAGGCGCCCCACGGTGATTTATCCGGCCAGGCCCTTGTTCGGGTTGATCAGGTACTTCTCACCCGTCGCGCGCTTGTTGTAGACGGCAATCACGTCCAGGTCCAGCACCTCGGCCAGCGAGATCTCTTTCGAGTAGTGGCTGGCAAAGGTGGTCTTCAGCTCCGCCATCACGCGTTGCTTCAGCGCGTTGGCCCGCTCGCGCCCGATCTTCTGCAGGAACGGGAACAGCAGCCAGCCGCCCATGCCCCACGCCATGCCGAAGTTGCGGTTGAACTCGGTCGGGCTTGTGTCCAGGCCGCCGTAGAGATAGACCTGCTTGTGGGTGGTCGAGCCATAGCGGCTGTATTCGCGGGCCGTCTTGTTCAAGGCCGCTTCCATGCAGGTGAGGATCTGGCCGCCGAGCTTGCCGCCGCCCGTGGCGTCGAACGCGATCGTTGCGCCAGTGGCGACGAGTGCCTCGGTGAGGTCCTGCATGAACGTGGGCGACGCGGCGTTGCAGACGTGGGCCGCGCCTTGTGCCTTGAGCAGGTCCGCCTGCTCTTGCTTGCGCACGATGTTCACCAGCTTGATGCCATCCTTGAGACAGATCTGATTGAGCATCTGGCCCAGGTTGGAGGCCGCGGCGGTGTGCACCAGGGCGCTATGTCCTTCGAGCCGCATGGTCTCGACCATGCCCAGTGCGGTGAGCGGGTTGACGAATGACGACGCGCCGTCAGCAGGCGTGGCGCCTTCGGGCAGGACCAGGCACTGGTCCGCGGGAATGCAGCGGTACTGCGAGTACATCGCGCCGCCGATGGCAGCCACGGTCTTGCCCATCAGGGCTTGCGCCGCGGGGGACGAGCCTGCATCGACGACCACGCCCGCGCCCTCATTGCCAACCGGCATGGACGCATCCAGGCGGCCCGCCATGCTGCGCATCGCGCCTTCCGGAACGCGCGCGGTGACGATGGGGTGCTCGGCCGTGCCGCTGGCCTTGGCCGTGCTCATGTCGGCCGCACCGAACAGCAGTCCGAGATCGGACGGGTTGAGGGGAGAGGCTTCAATGCGGATGAGCACTTCATCCGGGCCAGGGTTCGGCGTGTCGATGCTGGCTAGCGACAGCTCGAGTTCACCACTGCTCTTGATTTGCGAACGAAGTTGAAGTGCGGTGCGCATTCGATGTCTCCTTGGTCTGTCGGTTTGCGGTGAGCGCGGCAGCAGCGGGGGGCTGTTTTCGCCAGCAGTCAGCAATGTAGCAAGTTCCTGCGAATCCCGTACTGGGCCGGAAATTCAGGTCATGCGCCGGCCGACAGGCCATCATGCATCGCACTGATAGCGGTGGATATATCAATCACCTGGCGGTCAGCCCTGTTGCGCTTTACGTTCCAGTCGCCGGCTCGACTCGGACTGAAGGAAACGATTGACCCGCCTGTGCGGGACCGGCCGGCCCACGAGCACGGCCAGCCCCTGCATGCTGCACGGCGGCAACATCATTCGGCCTTGTAGCCCGATGCCTTGATGGGCCGTTCCCAGCGCCTGAGCTCGGCGACCTGGGTCTCGCCGAGTTGCTGCGGGCCGGCGTAGTTTGCATTCAGGCCGATCTCGCGGATGCGCGCCTGGAGATCGGGCGCCTTGAGCACTTCGGCGATCGCGTCGGACAGGCGCTTGACCTTGTCGGCCGGCAGGCCTGCGGGGGCGAACAGGCCGACGAAGGCCTCAGCTGTGGCGTCGATGCCGGACTCCTTGAGCGTTGGCACGTCGGGCAGCGCCGGCGATCGCGCGTTACCCGTGACCGCGAGGATGCGCAGGCGGCCCGCGCGGTGATGCTCGATGGTCTCCGATATCGTGTCCACCATGATGGGAATCTGTCCGCCCAGCAGATCGGACACTGCCGGCGCGCCGCCCTTGTAGGCAACGTGCGTGAGCGGCACGCCTGAGGCCTGCGACAGCAGCACGCCCGCAAAGTGCGGCACGGTGCCTGCGCCCGAAGTACCGTAGTTGGCGCGGGCCGGGTTGGCCTTGAGCCAGTTCAGCACCGCGCGGATGTCGCCGGCCGGCGCCGCCGGACCCGCCGTCACCGCGAAGTCGAAGGTCACCACGCGCGCGATGGGCGTGAAGTCCTTCACCGGGTCATAGTTGAGGTGGTAGAGCCATGGCGAGATCACCAACGCGCCGCTGGGCGAAATGACCAGCGTGTTGCCGTCGGCCGGCGCGCGCTTTGCTTCCCCAAGCACCAGGCGACCGCCAGCTCCGGGCTTATTCTCGACGATCACCTGCTGGCCGAGCGGCAGGCGCAGGCGCTCGGCCAGCAGCCGCGCCACGACATCGACCGAGCCGCCGGGCGCGAAGCCGACCAGCAGCTTGAGGGGGGGCTTGTCCTGGGCAAGGGCGCCCATAGGCAGCGCGGCGGCCAGCGCCAAGGTTGCAGCCACCCGATTGAAAACGCGTCGCTTCATCATGCTGAGAGTCTCCTTGGTCAGCCGAAGTCGATCAGAAACCGAATACTCGCATGGCATTGCCCGAACGCACGGCGTCGCGCTGCGCGGCGGACAGCCGCTCCGTATTGGCGAAGGACCCGCGCGTGTCGTGAACCTGGTGCGGCCAGTCGGTGCCGAACATCACCCGGTCGGCCCCGACGACCGAGATCAGGAACTCCAGCGAAGCCGGGCTGTACGAGATGCAGTCGTAGTGGATGTGGCGCAGGTAGTCGATGGGCGTGCGCTGCATCTTGCGCCGCTGGGGGATCTCGACCTCGTGGCCCTTCCCGAAACGGCCGGCCAGATAGGGCAACGCACCACCCGCATGCGAGGCGATGATCTTGAGGTTGGGGTATTGGTCGAAGAAGCCCTCGAAGATCATGCGCGTGATGGCGAGCGTGGTGTCGAACATGAAGCCCACGGACCAGCTCAGGTCGAACTTGGTCATGTCCATCAGGTCGGCGCCCGGCGGGTCGGTGGGGTGCACCAGCACCGGCAGCGCGCGGCGGTCGATTTCGGCCCAGATGGGCGCGAAGGCCGGGTCGGTCAGGCTGCGGCCGGCGATGTTGGCCAGCACCATGACGCCGCTCGCACCGTTGTCGCAGGTGCGCTTGAGCTCGTCGAGCGCGCGCTGCGGGTATTCCCACGGCAGCGAGGTGAACCAGCGCAGCCGGCTCGGGTGATCGGCCTGCGCCTGCGCCAGCGAATCGTTGGATTCGCGGGCCGCTTCGCAGCTGGTTTCCTCGTCGCCCCAGAACACATTGGGGCAAGTCAGCGACATGACAGAGATGTCGATGCCGGCCGCGTCCATGTGCTGGATGCGCAGGTCGTAGTCGAAGTGTCCTTTCTGTGGGATGACCACGGGCGTGTCGCCACGGAATACCTCGTGCTGGCCGTCGGGGCGCTGCTGGATGTTGTAGAGCCCGCCCTTGCGCTTGAGCAGCTCCAGCCAGGGCTTTGTGAAGATGTGGGTGTGAACATCGATGACAGGCATCTAGGGGGCTCCCGTGGTGTGTGAGTGACGGATGTCTAGACACTACTGTAGTGATCTGGCATAAACGTATTGGCAGATATCTTGATACCAGGATAAGTAAATACTTATGCCCGACCGACTCACCGCCCTGGCCCTTGAAACGCTGGGCCGCATGCGCTCGCGCCTGAAGGCGCGCCAGCTCAACCTGCTGGTCGCGCTGAACGAGTACGGCTCGCTCTCCCGCGTGGCGCAGGAATGGGGGGTGACCCAGCCCTACCTGACGCAGATGCTGGCCGAGGTCGAATCCATGATGGGCACGGCCCTGTTCACGCGGCAACGCGGTGGCGTCACGCCCACGCCGGTGGGGCGCATCGCGATCTCGCGCGCTTCGCGCCTGCTGGTCGACCTGCAGGACTGGGCCAACGACATGGCCGCAGCCCGCCTGGGCTTCACCGAGCGGCTCAGCATCGGCGTGATCCACTACCTGTCCGGCCAGTTGCTGTGCGACACGCTCTCGCACACGCGCGAGCAGGTCGGGCCGTTCGTGTTCTCGGTGGAGGAAGCCAGCAGCGACCGCCTGCTGGCGCTGCTTCGCGAGCACAGGCTCGAAGGCGTGGTGGCACGCGCGCGCGGCGCGGCACAGGTGCGTGACCTGCGCTGCGACATCCTGTTCCGCCAGCGCCCCGCGCTGGTGTGCCACCTCAAGACTGCCAGGCATCTGGGCAAGCGCGCGCTGGACTGGCACGAGCTCGCCACCATGGACTGGGTCCTGCCGCCCGCGGGCACGGCGCTGGGCGCCTCGGTGCTGGACCTGTTCCTGCACGTGGGCGAAGAGCCACCGGTGCCGGCCATCGAAACCCATTCGCTCAAGATCGTCGGCCGCATGATCGAGCGCAACCCGTCGATGGTGGCCATCGTGCCCGCCGACGTGGCGCACGATCTCTCCACCCGCGCGCACGTGGCCAGCGTGCCCTGCGACCTGGAGTGGCCGCTGCCGCCGGTGGCGCTTTACCGGCGCCAGGGTGCGGGTGACTCGCCCACCATGGCGACCTTTGTGCGCACGCTGAAGACCTTGTGCAAGGAACGGTTCTGATGACCGCCGCCGCTGCTTGCAAACTGTGATTCCGCGTCGCGTTGGCCGGCCCAGTTGCAAGCTTTCTCCTTTTTACAGTTGTTGCTGCACTTCACTTGTGGCTCATCGCCTGGTGCGCCTAGCGCAAGGCTGTTTCATGCCGCTTGAAGCTGTTGAGCGGGGCATAACGTCCCGTCCGAGAGCGCGGCAAGCCAAGCCGCGCTACGCCCATATCAATGCCGATGGCACCGCCATTGGCAGCGGCTGTTCGACCTCGCGTTCAGCCTGAATCGACACCTGAAGCCGGAAGGTTCCCCAATGACGTCCACCCGTACGGTCTCCTGTCGAGCTCCTGGATTTCCTATTTTTCTTTCCTGCGATTAGCTGTATAGTACTTCGATATTTCGAAGAAAATATCAAAGGAGACAGCGATGAACAGAAGTTTCCGATGCTGGCGGCGATCGCTGCTGGCAGCGTTGGCACTGGCGCCAGCACTCTCATTCGCGCAGGAAAAATTCCCTAGTCGGCCAATTACCTGGATCGTGCCGTTCACCCCGGGTGGCATCACCGACACGGCATCGCGCACCATCGCCAAGAAGATGTCGGAAACCCTGAAACAATCGGTGGTGGTGGAAAACCGCCCCGGGGCTGGCGGCATGGTCGGCACGGAAGTCGCGGCGCGTGCGCCGGCCGATGGCTACACATGGATCTATGGCACGCAGGGCACAATGGCGGCCAACCTGGCGCTGTACGGCAAGGTGCGCTACGACCCGTTGAAGGATTTCGCCCCAGTCCACGCGATCTCGGAAACATCCACGATCATGGTGGTCAACGCCTCGCGCCCCTACAAGACGGTCAAGGAACTGGTGGAATACGCCAAGCAGCATCCGGGCAAGGTCAACTTCGGATCGGCGGGCGCGGGTACCGGCACGCATTTGAGCGCCGAGTTGTTCCAGACCAGCGCCGGCGTGAAGCTAACCCACGTTCCGTACAAGGGCAGTTCGCCGGCCATCAACGATCTGCTGGGCGGCGTGGTGGACGTGATGTTCGACTATCCGAGCATCGTGATACCTCATATCCAGAGCGGAAAGCTGCGCGCGCTTGCCACGACCGGCAAAGAGCGTCTGGCGCTGCTGCCGACCGTGCCCACCATTGCGCAATCAGGTTACGCCATGGCGCAGGCCAGTAGCTGGTCCGGCATCCTGGTGCCGGCCGGCACGCCGCCACAGACCGTGGCGCTGATTGCGAAGGCGACGGAGGAAGCGCTGCGCGACCCCGAGGTACGCAAGTCGATCGAGCCATACGGCAGTATGCCGATGTACGGCCTGTCCGAAGCCAAGTTCGGCAGCTTCATCCAGGCCGAGATCGTGAAGTGGGGGGATGTGGTCAAGAAGTCCGGCGCCAAGCTGGACTGACCAACGGGCCATCCATGCGGGGCGCGGCCAAGGCCGGCGCCCCGCGATGCTTCAGGCCATACCCTCCAGCGTCACGGGGAACCCGGGCAACGGCCCGTTTTCCGTCTCCGTGATCCGCGCCCCCGATCTGGCTCGGGCTTGCACAACGGCCTCCGCAGCATCCAGCACCGGGAACACCGGCAGGTCCGCGTCGGCCAGACGCGCCATCAGCGCATCGGCGTCATACTCGACCACACATTCCGCCAGACGCGCATTGATCGCTTCGGCATGCGCGGTACGCGCGGCGTGGGTCGCGCAACATGCATCGTCGGCGGCGAACAGACCCAGCGAAGCATTCAGGCCGCGCCAGAAATGCTCCTCCAGCGCGGCGATGGTCAGGTAGCGGCCATCCCTGCAGCGGAACACGCCATAGGCCGGCTTGCCGCCCAGCATCGCACGCTGCGCATCGGACGTGGTCGCGGCCTTCTGGCGAAACAGCCCCAGCCGCGGCGCCATCCAATGCAGAACGCTGTCGGCGAGCGCCGCATCCAGATACTGACCGCGTCCGCTCACCGTGCGCTGGTAGAGCGCGGCCAGCAGCGCGGATAGCGCCGTGGATGCGCCGGCCAGATCCGCGATCGGCAGCATGGCCTGGTGCTCTGGAGGACCACCGGGCGCGCCAGCCAGTGATAACGCGCCCGCTGCTGCCAGGTAGTTGATGTCGTGACCTGGCAGCAGCGCATGCCGGCCGTCCTGGCCAAACCCGGTCAGCGACAGATAGATCAGCCGTGGGAACGGCTCGCGGAGGTTGTCGTAGTCCAGCCCGAGCCGGCGCATCACGCCTGGGCGATAGGATTCGATCACGATGTCCGCCTGCGCGATCTGCTCCCTCACCTCGGCCAGGCCACTATCGCTCTTCAGGTCGCAGAACAGGCTGCGTTTGCCACGATTGATCGCATCGAACAGCCCCGGCGCCATGCGCCGGGCATTGTCGCCGTGCGGGGGACGTTCGATCTTCACCACTTCGGCGCCCATGTCGACGAGGGACTGCGTCAGGAACGGGCCGGGAAGCAGTTCGGTCAAGTCGACAACGCGCACGCCCGCGAGCGGCGGGGCACTGGTCGCACGGGCCGCGCTCATTTCCCATCCTCCTCTTGCTCCATCACGATCACCGCATCGAGTGGCAGCGCCCCCTCCCCCGCGACGCCGACCCAAACCGGATTCAGATCCATCTCCACCAGCCGGTCGGCATGCGCGACGACGAAGTCCGACACCTTCACCAGCAGCGCCGTCAGTGCCGCGATGTCGTGCCTCGGCTTTCCGCGCGCGCCATCCAGCAACGGGAAACAGCGCACCTCGCGGATCATCCCCTCGGCCTCTGTGGCCGACAGCGGCAGCATGCGGCGCGATACGTCCTTGAAAACCTCCACGTAGATCCCGCCGAGGCCGAAGGTCAGGATGTGCCCAAACACCGGGTCACGCGAAACACCGATGAGTATCTCCAGACCGCCCGGCGCGGCCATTTGTTCGAGCAGCAGACCGTCGATGCGCGCGTCAGGCACGTTGCGCGTGACCGATGCGTGAATACCTTGCCAGGCCGCCTCGAGCCCGGCTTCGTCGTGGATACCGACCACCACGCCCCCAACATCCGACTTGTGCTGGATCTGCGCGCTCACCACCTTGGCCACCAGCGGGTAACCCATCTCGCGCGCCAATACGCGCGCCTGCTCCAGCGTGGCCGCCACACGGGACACGGGAACGGCGATGCCGGCTGCGCGCAGCATCGCCTTGCCCTCGGGCTCGGACAGGGCCCGCGTGGGCACCTCGGCGCGTGGCCGCGCGGCGGCCTGCAGCAGCGGCTCGAAGTCGATATCGGCGCGGGCCCGCCAGTCCGCATAGGCCATCCAGCGCTGCACCGCCTTGACGGCCTTGCTGATGCTGCGCACGGGCGCCAGGCCCGCATCGGCAAACACCTTGTAGGCATCGCCCTGGCGCTCGCTCATCCAGATCGGCAGCATCGGCACCGGGCTCTCTTCCTGCACCTGTGCCGTGATGTCGGCGGCCAGCTTGGTGATGGCCCCGTACTCGAGCGCCTGCGGCAGCAGCACCAGTGACACGTTCGGGTCTTGGCAAACCGCCTGCAGACAAGTCCGTGCCAGCTCCGGGTCAGCCATCACCGCGGTGGTGGTGTCGATGGGGTTGTCGATGGCCGCGTACGATGGCAGCGCTTCGCGCAGCACAGCGAGGGTCTGCGGCGCGAACTCGGCCAGCTTCAGTCCGGAATTTCCGACCATGTCGGCGCACAACGCCGCGGTGCCGCCCGACCCCGAGTAGATCGCAAGGGCACCGCCCTGGCGCGGCATGCCGCGCGCAAACAGCCAGGCGGTGTCGATCAGTTCGTCGATGTCATCGACCTCGACCACGCCAAGCTGGGCGAACACGGCGCTGTTGACCTCCGCCGAGCCGGTAATCGAAGCCGTGTGCGACTGCGCTGCCTTGCGCCCGTATTCGGAACGCCCCACCTTAAGCACCACCACCGGCTTGCCCTTGCGCGCCGCATGCTGCACGGCCGCGACGAACTTGCGGCCGTCATTGACCCCTTCGAGCAGCGTGGCGATGACCTTGATATCGGGCGCATCGGCCATGTAGTGGATGAAGTCGCTCACCTGCAGGTCGACCTCGTTGCCGCTGGAACTCCACAGCGCCACGCCGATGCCGCGATCCATCGCCTGCAGCACATTGCGGCCAAGGCCGCCCCCTTGCGTGGCCAGCCCCACCGGCCCGCCGCGAAGATCGTGCCGGAAGGACGGCGAGAACGTGAAGCCGAGCCGCTCCGTGATATTGGTCAGGCCCGGGCAGTTCGGTCCGTAGATGCGCATGCCCGTGCGCGCCACGATCTCCTTCATGGTCTGCTCGGCGGCCTTGCCCTCCTCACCGGCCTCGCCAAAGCCCGAAGTCAGGATGATCGCGAAGCGCACCCCTTTCTCGCCGCACTGTTCCAGTACCGCAAGCACATGCTCGGCGGGCACCGCCACCAGAGCGGTGTCGGGCACGGCCGGCAGCGACGCCACGTCGGGCCAGGCCTTGCGCCCGGCCACTTCCGGCTTGGTCGCGTTGATCAGGTACACATCGCCCAGAAAATCCGAATGGTCCAGCAGGTTCTCGAGCGCGCGGGCGCCAATGCTGCCACTGCGGTCACTGGCCCCGACCAGGGCGATGGAACGCGGGCTGACGAGCCGGGACAGGTCTTGGTATGTCTCCATGTTTTTTCTCTCGATGCGGAAGTCTGCGGAGCCCGGCGATACGCCGGGCGGAAAGGGCCTGGAGGCCCGGCGCGGCTGTTGCCGCTCAGGCGATGGCCGACATGCCCAGAATCTCGCGGCCGACGATCAGTGTCTGCACTTCGGTGGTGCCTTCTGGAATGGTGCCGCCACGCGTATCGCGGAAGATGCGTTCGATCGGGTAGTCGGTGGCGTAGCCCAGACCGCCGTGCACCTGCAGGGCCATGCTGGCCACCTCGTGCGCGGCCTCGGTCGCATACAACTTGGCAATCGACGCGGAGACACGCGTGTCCTCACCGCGGTCGAGCGCCATGGCGGCGCGATACCCGAGCGCACGGGCCGCTTCCACCCGGATCGTCATATCCACGATCATCTTCTGCACGAGCTGGAAACTGCCGATGGGACGGCCGAACTGCGTACGCGTCCTGGCGTAGTCAGTGGCGAGGTCGAGCGCGGACTGCGCCGCGCCCACGGCGCCCATCGCGATATTGACGCGCGCTCCGTCCAGGCCCTGCAGCATGCGCTTGAGCGCGCCGCCCTCCTCGCCCAGCAGGTTCTCGCGCGGCACGCGAATATTGTCGAAGCCGAGCTCGGCGGTGCCGGTACTGCGCAGCACCATGGTGTCGACGCGGCGCACCTCGTAAGGACTGACTTCGCGCTCGACCAGGAACGTCGACAACTGGCCTTCGCAGTTGTCGCTGTAGGTACGGGCCACCACGATGCCGAAGTCGGCAAACGCGCCGTTGGTAATCCAGAGCTTGCGGCCATTGAGCACGTAGTGGTCTCCGTCCAGGTCGGCACGCGTCTGGATCTGCGCGATGTTGGAACCGGTACCCGGCTCGCTGATCGCGGTAAACACCTTGCGCTCACAGGCCAGCAAGGGTTCGAGGAAGCGGGCCTTCTGATCCGGCGTGCCGACGGCAGCAAGCTTGGCGATCGGGCCGTTGGTAATGTTCAGGATGGTACGCAGCGAAAGCCAGGCGTAGCCGGCCTCCTCCATCATCATCGCCCAGGTGAGCTGGTCCAGCCCCATCCCGCCCTGTTCCTCGGACAGGCGCCCGCCGATGTAGCCGAACTGCGACAACCCCTTCAGGATCTCGAAGGGAAAGGTCTTCTCCTGATCATGCCGGCTGATCAGCGGTGCCACCTCCGCCTGCATGAATCGGCGAATGTTGTCGCGCAGCAGCCGCTGCTCGGGAGTTGCTTCGAAAAACATGGGTGTCTCCTGTAAAAGCCCGGTTGAGAAATGCATGCGGCACCGGCGGCATTGCGTGCCAGGCACCGCCGATACAAAGCCGGACACAGGAACGGTCCCATGTGCCGGCCTAATCCTTCTGGGCGGCGGGAAAAACCAGCTCCCGCGCAGCCTCGATCACCTCCAGGTACTCGTCCTTGCGGCGATTGAATCGTTCGGTGGGGCCCGCCAGCGAGATCGCCAACGGTTCGTCGCCGATCAGCCCGGCCACCGCGATGGCGGTCACCCCTTCTCCGCCCTCGTCCTCGACCCACGCCCAGCCGCGCTCACGCACTTTGGCGATCTGCTTTTCCAGCACGACCGGATTGATTTCCGTCTTTGGACCCAGCTTGGGCAGCGCGCGCAGGCGTAACTGCCGCGCCGCGTCTTCCGGCGGCAGTACCGCCAGCAGCGCCTTGCCGAGCGCCGTGGCATGCAAGGCCAGGCGCTTGCCGACGCGCAGCACGTAACGCAATTCGTAGCGGCTTTCCTGGAAGCCGGTCACCCGCACGTGAGCGCCGTCGAGCCGGCCGCACAACGAGGTCTCGCCGGTCTTGCCAGTGAGGAACTCGGTGGCCTCGGCCGCCACGGCCGCCAGCGGATCGTTGCCGGCAATGGCTTCGCAGATCGAATGGAGCCGCGTGGTGGGATAGAAGCGGCGCGTGCGCGCGGTACGCATCAGATACCCCGTCTCGGTCAGCGTATGCAGCAGGTCCGAGCAGCTGCTCTCCGGCAGGTCGAGCAGGCGCGCAAGTTCCGAGTTGGAGAGCTCGCGCTTTTCGCGCGAGAACACCTCGAAAACGGCAAGACTGCGCGCGGCGGCAGGAACAAAGCTTGGCATGGGTTCTCCGAAATTCTCGTGATGACAGGGCGGCATCCGCCCAAAGCGCACAGTCTACGAGATTTCGTACGTTCTCCCGTGTTTGACATGGGGTATTACTACGATATACTGGATACTAATCCGACCTATCGTAGTTATGCAAGATAAAGATCGGCCGATGGCACCCGCGACGTCGCGCCGACGTGCAAGCACCCGCGCGCCCGATGGGCAAACAGATACTGAAGAGGAGACACGATGCAGACTGCGGAATCCCGCTCGCCTGAAACACAAGGGGCGCCATTCCTGGCCGTACTGCGCTGCGGCGCATGCGGCAAGCCCACCTACCCCGCTTCCGCCTATGGTTGCCAGTACTGCGGCGCCGAACCCGAGCGCGGCACGGTGGAACAGATGCCCGCGCGGGGCACGCTGCGCAACTACGTGACCGTGCATGCGCCGCTGGTGCGCGACATGCCGCCGCCATTCGTTGTCGGCGAGGTCGAGTTCGCGGAAGGCATACGCGAAGAAGTGCTGCTCGACGTGGTCAGCGAATCGGAACTGGCTCCGGGCATGACGGTGCAAGGCGTGATCCGCGCCGACGCCCCGTGCGGCGACCGTTATCCGCTGCGCTTCGCGCCCGCAAGCCAGGAGGTGCAACGATGAACCGCCTGCTTCAGCAAACCCCCGTCTACGTCATCGGCATCGGACTGCATCCGTACCAGTTCGCGTCGGATACCCCTTATGTCAGCCTCGGCCTGCGCGCGCTGCGCGAGGCGCTGGCGGACGCCGGCATTGCCTGGCCAGAGGTGCAGAGCGCGTACGTAGGCACGTCGGCGATCGGCATGGCAACCGGGCGCGTCATGTTCCGCCACCTGGGCTCCACCGGCCTCGCCGTGACGCAGGTGGAAAGCGCCTCGGCATCGGGCTGCTCGGCGTTCCGCCAGGCGTGCCTGGAGGTGGCGAGCGGCATCTCGGACGTGGTGGTGGCGATGGGGGTGGACAAGTTCGGCGATGGCCGCAAGGCCGCCGACAAGGACGGCCTGCCGCACCTTGCGCCGACCGCGACCATGCCGCCGGTGAAGTTCGCGCTGATGGCGCATGAATACCTGCGCCAGCACGGCCTGAAGCCCGAAGCGATGGCACGCGTCGCGGTCAAGAACCACGGCAATGCGGCGCTCAACCCGTATGCACAGTTCCGCAAACCCCGCACACTCGAGCAGGTCATGGCCTCGCCAAAGGTGGTGGGCGACCTGACGGTGCAGCAGTGCTGCCCGCGTGGCGACGGCGCCGCTGCCGTGATCGTGGTGTCGGAGGCGGCGATCAGGCGTCTCGGCCTGGACAAGCGCCGCGCCGTGCGCGTGCTGGCATCGGTGGCGAACAGCGAGGAGCTTGAGCACGGCGATTCGTCGGCAGCCGTCGACATGGTGCGCAAGTCCACCGCGCTGGCGTATGAGCAGGCCGGCATCGGCCCGCGCGACCTGAACCTGGTGGAACTGCACGAGGCCTTCTCGATCGAGGAGCTGGTCTACACGGAAGCCATGGACCTATGCGCGCCTGGAGAAGGGGCGGCGTGGCTCGAACGCGGCGCTTCGGCCATCGGCGGCCAATGCGCGGTCAATGCATCGGGCGGCCTGCTAGGCATGGGTCATCCGACCGGACCGACCGGTATCGGGCAGATCGCCGAGATCACGCGCCAGATTCGCGGCGAGGCACACGGACGGCAACACCCGGGCGCGCGCCTGGGGCTGGCTCACATGATCGGGCTCGGCTCGGTGGCCTTCGCCCACGTCCTGGCGGCATCGCACTGACTGCCCCCGCGGGGTGGCCGGCCGCGCGTGCGACTGGCGAACCCTCACGCAAACATCGGCGCGAACATCATTCCAGGCAAGGAGACATCGATGCAGTTTGAAACCCTGTTGTACGAAGTGGTCGAGGCCGTGGCCATCATCCGGCTGAACCGCCCCGAGCGCATGAACACACTCGGCGGCTCCATGAAGCCGGATCTCGCCAAGGCGTTCTTCGAGGTGGCGCGGGACGACACCAGCGTTCGCTGCGTGGTGCTGACCGGCACCGGCGACAAGGCGTTCTGCGCCGGCGCGGACATCAAGGAGCGCGCGGGCGGCACGGCGCATCCCGCCGATTACTACGTCACGCAGCAGCGGACGCATGAGTTGTTCCGCGGCATCGAGGAATTTGAAAAGCCCGTGATTGCCGCCATCAACGGCGTGGCACTCGGAGGCGGCCTGGAACTGGCCCTGTGCGCCGACATCCGGCTGGCGGCGCGATCGGCGCGATTCGGCCTGCCCGAGATCAAGCTCGGCGTCATACCCGCCGCTGGCGGCACGCAGCGCCTGCCGCGCGTGGTCGGCCAGGCCGTGGCCAAGGAACTGATCTTCACCAGCGAACTGATCAGCGCCGACGCAGCGAAGGACATCCGCCTGGTGAACCGCGTGATCGACGATGACAAGCTGATGGACGAGGCACTGACGATGGCCAGGCGTATCGCCACGCAACCGCCGCTGGCCGTGCGCTTCGCCAAGCGGTCGGTCAACCTTGGCATGCAAGGCTCGGTCGACCTTGGCCTGCAGTTCGAGTGCTACGGCGCGGCCATGGTGATGGACAGCGAGGACAGGAAGGAAGGGATGCGCGCATTCGTCGAGAAGCGTGAACCCCGCTTCGTCGGGCGCTAAGCCGCACGCGAACGACATCGAAACATCGGAACATCGAAAACTGGAGGAGAACGGAATGGAACTGCATCTGCAAGGCAAAGTGGCCCTGGTGACTGGCGGTGGACAAGGCGTGGGTCGGCGCATCTGCCTGGAGCTCGCCGGCGAAGGTGTCAGCGTCGTGATCAACGACTACTTCCTGGAGCGCGCGCAGGCGGTGCAAAAGGAAATCGAAGCGGCAGGCGGCCAGGCGTTGGCCGTGCAGGCCGACATTGGCGACGCCGAGCAGGTGGAACGCATGTTCGCGCTGGCACGTGAGCGCTTCGGCGATGTCGACATCCTGGTGAACAACGCCGGCGTGACCGTGGCGCGTCGCACCAAGGGCGGCATGCCCCCGACGTTCATGGAAATGCCGGTGGAAGACTGGAAGGAAGTCGTCGACCTGAACGTCTATGGCGTGATGAACTGCTGCCACAGCGCCCTGCCCGGCATGCAGCGCAAGGGCGGCGGCAAGATCGTCAACATCATGTCCGAAGCCGGACGTGTCGGCGAGGCGCGCCTGGCAGTCTACTCCGGCGCCAAGGCCGCCATGCTGGGATTCGCCAAGGCGATCGCGCAGGAGCACGGCCGTGATCGCATCAACGTCAACACCATCGCACTGGGCGCGGTCTCGCACGAAGGCATCGCCAACGGCCCGCTGCATCCGTCGGCCACTCCCGAAACCGACGACCGTCTCAAGAAGATGCTTGGCGCCTATCCAATCGCACGCGGGCTGGGGAGGCTGTCACGGCCGGAAGATATTTCCGGCGTCGTGACATTCCTGGCATCGGATCGCGCGGCCTTCATCACCGGCCAGAGTCTCGGCGTGAGCGGCGGCTACGTGATGCTCTGACGCAGCTCTGACGCGCCGCATCCAGACATCCGATGGAGGAGAACACATGAGTTCGGCAGCATCCGGCCACGCGGCCGAAGGCATTTTCCGGACGCGGTTGGCCGCGCTGCTGGATATCCGCTATCCGATCCTGCTCGGCGGCATGCAACTCCTCGGCACGTCCGATGTGGTGGCGGCCGTGGTCAACGCGGGCGCGATGGGGTTCATCACCGCGCGTTCGTTCCCGAACCTCGACGCCTTTCGCGCCGATCTGCGCCGCTGCCGCACCCTGACCCGGGGCCGACACTTCGGCGTCAACGTCACGCTGTCGGCCCGCGAGGACCGCAACCGGCTGGCCGCGGCGTGGATCGACGTCGCACTGGAAGAAGGCGTGCGCGTATTCGAGAGCGCGGGCATGTCTCCCGAGCGACTGGTGGCGCCAATTCATGCCGGAGGTGGCCTGCTGATCCACAAGTGCCCGAGCGTGCGCCACGCGCTGACGGCACAGCGGCTTGGCGTGGATGCCATCGCGCTGGTGGGGCTTGAGGAAGGCGGACATCCTGGCGCCAACGAGTTGTCCGCCTTCGTCAATGGCGCGTTCGCGCTGGAACGCGTGGAGATCCCGCTCGTCATCGGCGGCGGCATCGGCAGCGGCCGTCAGATCGCCGCCGCGCTGGCGCTTGGTGCCGATGGCGTGGTGATGGGCAGCCGCTTCATGGTCGCCACAGAAATCGCCACCCACCGCGCGCTCAAGGAGCGCATCGCCGCGGCTGACGAGCATTGCTCGATTGCCATCCTGCGCAGCCTGAACGATACCTGGCGCGTGCTCGACAACGCCGCCGCGCGCGAGGTGCAACGCCTCGAAGCCGAGGGCGCCCGCACGCACGCGGCATTTGGCGACCTCATCCTGTCGTCGCGCACCCAGGAGCGCGTGTACCTGGGCGGAGAACCCGACGCCGGCATCGTCTCGCTCGGGCCGGCCGGCGGATTCGCCGATGCGATCGAACCGGCTGGAAGGATCATCGAGCGTCTGGTTGCGAATGCGTGCACTGCGTGCGAGGCCATGATGCAGCGCGTGGAGAGGGAGTGGGCGTGATGCGGCCTCATGTAGCCTACGTTCCGGCGACGCCACCTGCATCGGTCATCGAGTTGTTCTGCAATGCAGCCATGGTGGCCAGCAGACTGGCGTCGATATGCATGCCGGCTTGCTGCGGGGATCTGTGCGAACAGCCACGGTGAAATAGTCAGCGCGCATGACCGACGTGATAAACGTCTTCTCGCCGATGACGACATAGTGGTGATAGTCGACACTTACGCAGACCAATCGTCCGCGTTAGCTCAGATACCTGCCTCTCAGATCTGGTCTGTCGGCTGTCTCTCATTGAGCGTGCGTTGCAGTCTCGGGCCCTGAAGGGCAACTATCGAAAACCACGTATGTCTCTTCAGGGTCGGGACGCGCCGACTGTCAGGTACCGGTCGGAAGGCCCATTCCGGCCATGAGGAGCCGTTCGGTTGCGCTTGTGCTGAGACACTCGAACGGCCGATCGAAGGCTCGAAGCACACAAATGGCTGCGCATACGTTGCAGTGTAGGTCCATGTGACAACCCCGACTCCTCTGCACCGGCACACACATCGTGCAAAATAATTTATAAATTATGATCTTGCAAACAAGATCATTGTTGATGTACATTTTGCAAATATGCCAGGGAGCGACATATGCCGGTGGCACGCACTTGATTTGGATGCAAAGTGAAAACGTCAGACCAGTTCGTGAGTGAACCAGAGTCCTCTCAGCCACCGCTGCCCACCGCGGCCGCAGGGGCGTATGAATGTACTGTCCTTGACTGGGCGAAACACCTACCGGAAAGCGTCGTCGCTTTGCGCGACCTCACCTACGGTACCGACCAGCAGCAGCGGTTCGATGTGTTCACGGCAAGAGGGTTCCGCGACGCGCCTGTCCTGATCTTCTGGCATGGTGGTGGCTGGACGAACGGCTACAAGGAATACGTCTCGTTCCTTGCGCCTATGGTGATAAGCCTTGGCATGGTCTTGGTGGCGCCCACGTATCGGCTGGCGCCGGCCCACAGCTTGCCCGCAGCGTTTGACGACGCGGTGCTGCTCCTGGCCACGGTGCAGAAGAGCATTGCCACTTGGGGCGGCTCTCCCTCTCAAGTGTATCTTTCAGGCCATTCGGCGGGCGGCGGTATTGCGGCAATGGCGGCGATGCGAAAGCCACAACTGCGCGCGATGGGCGTTGACCAGCAGGCCATTCGCGGTTGCCTGCCCATCAGTGGCATCATGAACCTGCACCACCCGAACCCGGCGCCCGGGAGTCTTGAGGAGCGGGTGTACACCGCATTGCTCGATTCGCAGGAGCTGGATGCGGCAATGAGTCCGCTGACGTGGTCTGCTGGCAATACCGTTCCGATGGTGCTCAGCTACGGCGAACATGACAGCGAGCGGGTGATCCGCTCCAATCTCGCCATGTACGCCATGCTGAGGATGCAGCCGGCACCCGTTGATTGCTACATGCTCGCGGGCGAGGATCATTTCCGCACACATACTGCGCTTTCCGACCCTTCCCACCCTTGGTATGCGCGGCTCGCGCAACTCGTCAAGGAGACCTCACAGTGAAGCAGGTCATTGAGACTGGCTTGCCCGCCCCGGCACAGCCATTTTCCTGGGCGACCCAGGCCGCAGGTCTGCTGTTCACGGCGCACGGTCCAGTCCGTCCGGACGGGTCGGTGGATACCGGCGATATCGCCCGGCAGGCGCGCCTGACGTTTGAGAACCTGAAGTTAGCGACCGAAGCAGCGGGCGCGGACCTGAACGATGTGGTGCAGGTGCTGATCACCCTGCTGGAAGCCGTTGACGTGCCGGTAGTCGATGCGGTCTATAGAGAGTTCTTTGCCCCGCCTTATCCAAATCGTTCGACGGTGATCGCCAAGGCATTGGTAGTGCCAGGCATGCGCATCGAAATCGTGGCCTACGTCGCGCTGCCCGACAAGCCCTGAAATTAGGGCTAGTCGGCAAAGCGCTTGCTGAGGACTTCGGCCGTGCGCATCAGGTGGTGCCGCAGCAGCGCGGAGGCCTTCTCCGTGTCGCGCGCGAGCACCGCCTCCATGAGGTCCAGGTGTTCCTTCAACACGTCGTCGGCCAGTTCCTTGCTCGAGCGCGGGTAGGCAAGGCGAATTCGACGATACCGCTCAGAATGGTCGACCAGTTGTTCGTCGATGCGCAGTAGCCACTTCGACGTAGCCGCTGCAACCAGCGCGAGGTGAAAGCGCCGGTGAGCCGTTTCCCACAGTTCCACTGCGACCGTGTCCGATGCATCGGTCGGCAGCCGCGCTCTGGTCAGCTTGTAATAGGCGGCCATGATGTTCGCGCCCCAGTCATCGTCGCCATGCTCAATGGCATCGGCCAGCAGGAGCAGTTCGATCGAGGTGCGCGCATGCATCAGATCGAGCAGATCACTCCTGGAGAGCTTGGTCACGCTGAAGCCCCTTTGCCCCTCATTGCTGACTAGTCCTTCGCCGCAGAGGAGCATTAGGGCCTCGCGGATCGGGCTCACGCCGAGTTCGTAGCGTTCCTGCAATGCCTGCAGGCGAAGCTTTTCTCCAGGGGGCAGGCTGCCCGCAATGATGTCTGCGCGCAGCAGTTGATACGCCTTCTCGGAAATGGTCTGGGTTGGCGCCGGCTCTGCGTGCTGCAGCCTGCGCGGCAAATCGGAAGTCCGCATGATTTGTTGTTGGATGGATGAGCGGCAAGGGCTGGCCGGTATCTATAGGACACCTGCAATTTCATAAATTTACCTCCAACAACGAAATTTTGCACTATCCGGAGACCAGAGCGGGTGCCGCCGATCGGTAGGATTACCAATTCGGGCCTGAATTTCGCCCGTGTGCAGCCGGAAAAGAGCCATTTCCGCACCCTTTGCCTACGCAGGGTAAACGCCATCTTTTATTCAATAAATCTAAATTTATAATTTCTACGGGTTTTCATTGAAACGTTGTTTCATATATGAACATGGTGCGGTAAGCGCCGGAATTGCTGTGAGGCCCGGCGGGCCGCAATGCACCTAGAGGAGTTGGATCACATGAAGAAATCCGCGAGACGCCGGGCATTGGTTGGCCTGGCAGCGATTACCACCCTACTTGCGGCGGGCGGAGCCACTGCGCAGGGCAGCTATCCAACCAAGCCGGTCACGCTTCTCGTGGCCTATCCAGCCGGCGGCGATACTGATGTGCTGGCACGCCTCTTTGCCGAGAAGCTGACTGCGCGGCTTGGGCAGCCCGTCGTGGTGGAGAACCGCACCGGCGCCGGCGGAACCATTGGCACGGCTTACGTGGCAAAGGCTGCGCCGGATGGCTATACGCTGCTGTTCGCCCCGAACACAATCTCAATCTCTCCGCACGTGCTGCGGCCCGGCACGGGCGCCTCCTACGACCCGCGCAAGGATCTGACGCCGATCACGCTACTTGGCACGCAATCGCTGTTCGTTGTGGTCAATAAGGCCGCCGGTGTCACCCGGATGGAAGACTTCGTCACGCATGCTAAAGCCGGTACGCTGAAAACCTATGGCAGTCCGGGCAACGGGTCGCCAATGCACATACTGGCGGAACTGTTCAACAAATCGGCCGGCATCAAGCTCACCCAGATCCCCTACCGCGGCAGCGCCCCCGCGGTGGTCGACTTGCTGGGCGGGCAGGTGCCGATGATGTACTCCACGCTTGGGCCGGTGTCCCAGTACTTCCCGTCGGGCAAGCTGATTCCGCTGGCCGTCGCGGATAAGAAGCGTTCGCCATTCGCGCCGAACGTGCCGTCCCTGGCCGAGCTTGGCTACAAGGATGTCGAGGTTGGTGCCTGGCAGGCCGTGGTGGGTCCGAAGGGCATGTCCCCGGAACTGGTTCTGACGCTGAACAAGCACTTCAACGACATCCTGAAGATGCCGGACGTCGTCGCCAGGATGGCAACGGTTGCCGTGACGCCGCAGGGCAGCGACCCAGCCTCCCTTGGCAAGCTGATCGCTGCTGACTACGAGCGCTATGGCCGGATCGTCAAGGAATTCGGCATTCAGGCCGACTGAGGAGCTGCCATGACGATATTAGTCACCGGCGCCGGCCTGATCGGCCGTCTGACCGCCGCACAGTTGCTGGCCCGGGGAGAATCTGTGCTGCTCGCCGACGTGAGGCGGCCCGATTCCGCTGAACTGGGCGCGCTGCCGCTGGCATTGTGCGATGTGACCGACTACGACGCATTGTCCCGCCTGGTGGACGAGCATGGGGTCACCGCTATCGTCCATACGGCGGCCTTGCTTTCCACTGCCATTCGCAAGGATCCACTCGCCGGCATCCGGGTCAATACGATGGGAACGGCAAACGTTCTTGAGCTGGCACGCCAGCGTAAGCTCTCGCGTGTCGTGATTGCCAGCTCGACCACCGTCATGTACTCAGCCTTCCCGTCCCTGCCTGCCACACCGATCGCCGAGGATTTCCCGTTGCGGGTCCTCAGCGAACGGCCTGGCAGTATCTATGCGGCCACCAAGCTGGCTGGCGAGCATCTCGCGCTCGCCTACGCCTCGCTCTATGACGTCGATGCGGTCGTGCTGCGCTACGGCGCTGTGCTCGGCGCGGGACGGGACGCGGTCACCAGTGTGCCGGGCCGGTTACTGGCCACGCTGCTCGAAGCCGGACGCACCGGAGTGTCTGCAAGGCTGGACGACTCGATCCTGTTGTGGAACGGCTGTGAGGAATTTATCGATGCCCGGGACTGCGCTATCGCCAACATCGCTGCACTGACCGCACCGGCGCCGCGCCAACGCGTGTACAACATCGCTACCGGCGAATGGTTCTCGGTTGAAGCGTTCATCGATGTCGTGCGCCAATGTTATCCGGCGCTGCAGACCACCGAGCTCAGGCTGCCCGAGGGCGGCTTTGCCGGATTTCCGTATGCACGACCGGCGCCGTCCGACGTCAGTGCCGCTCGCCGAGAAATCGGCTTCAAGGCCACCTATTCGCTACTAGAGACCACGCGGCACTTCGCGGCAACGCTGTAGATCTGCGCCGCACCCGACGGGATCCCAACCAGGAGCAGGCTCACAGTCCACCAGCTGATTGGCGCCCTCGTGCGCGCCACGCTCAAATTTAGATATTCCATAAATATTTGCATATTTTAAAAAATTTAGAATGAAAACCGACATGGGAATGAAGCGGGCGATGTTGGCAAGATGCGTGCTCGGCGCGGCGGTGGCATTCGGCGCAGGTGGGCACTCGATCTATGCCGCGGCGCAGTCGTCCAGCGTGAATCTGTATGGCGTAGCGGACGTCGGGCTGGTACACGAAAACGGCGCGGCAGCTGGTTCGGTAACAAAGGTCACGAGCGGCATGATGTCAGGCTCGCGCGTTGGCATGCGCGGACGCGAGGAATTAGGCGGGGGCACGGCAGCGTTCTTTACGCTGGAAGCCGGCATCCTGATGGATACTGGCACATCAGGTCAGGGCGGCCTACTGTTCGGCAGGCAGGCCTACGTCGGACTCGACGCATTGCCGGGCCGCATCACGATGGGGCGGCAATACACAACGCTGGCGCTGGCACAAGTGGAGTTCGATCCGTTTGTGACTGGCTTGGCCGGCACGTCTGCAAACCTGATTTCAGCCGGCGGTCGAGGCGGCAGCAACCGCGTCGACAACGCCCTTAAATACAACCTGCCGGGCACACTCGGCGGCCTCGATGGCGAACTCTCCTATAGCTTTGGCGAAGTGCCCGGCAGCGCGGCCACCAACAGCCAGTTTGGCGCGGCACTCGGTTACTCGGGGGGGAACTTCCAGGGGCGTGTTGCATACGCGGACGCCCATGACGCCAACGGCCCTGGCAGGAATGCACGGGAAGTGTTCTTCGGTGCCAAGTACGACTTCGGGCTCGCGACGGGCTACTTCAACTACGTGATCAACCGGGGCGCCATCGTACCGGGCACGCCCAACTTCAAATCGGAAGACGTGTTGGTGGGGGCTTCGATTCCAGTCGGCGCCGGGCGGGTCGTGACGTCATACATCTACAAGAACGATCGGACCGACGCCAACAACGATGCCCATCAGTTTGCAATCGGCTACGTACATAGCCTCTCCAAGCGGACCAGGCTCTATACGTCCTACGCTCACATCTGGAACCGCGCGGCGAACACGGCCAAGTCCGGCTTCTACCGCGTATGGAATGCCAATGACGTCGGCAACCCACTCGCCGGAAACTCTGCCTTCAACGTTGGCATCAACCACAACTTCTGACCTCTCTGCCGCCTACCGTCCGGTGGGGTAGTGCCCACCGGCCTTCTTGCCCGATGCCAGCCAATGCTCGCATCAGGCCTTTCTCCGAGGCAGGCACCTGATTAAAGAGCGCAGGCCTGATCATGTTGTTGCTGGTTCTGTTGCATTCAACGGCAGGCATGCCCGATAAGGTGCCGGCGACGACTCCTACCTCGATGACCGCTTGAATCTCAAAAGCTGCCGTTGGTCGTTTTTGAAAGCGAAGTCCGATATGGGTCGGGAGCGGAAGTTCGACGCCGCGGCGGAGGTCGGCGACCGATGGACTTCCGGGTTCGGCCATCTCCGGACGCTCGCCTTTCGCTTCACTCCAACATTCGAGCGGCGGTTGTGCCTTGGAAAACGCCATTGTAGGTGCGCATTACAGGTGGACTCTAATCTGCTGTGCGATATGTCCGAGTGCCTCGTATTCGAAGCGAAGCATGATCTCGCCTGCTCACATGGCCACGGCGGCAATTCGATCGGGAAAAGCATTCGCGTTCAGCTGATTCCTTCTCTGATGGGCCGGTTCGCGCATTCCTCAAAGATGCGCACGCCGCACCCCGCGCAGATGTCAGGGTCGAGCCGCGCGATGACGGCGTGCAGGGCCTGGCGCTTGGTCGGGAAGACATGGTTATCGCCCAGCTTGGCGCGAAAGCCGGTCTGTTCCCAGGTCCGCTGCACCTGCGCGCGCGGGCGGTGGAAGTACAGATCGCCGCCCGCGGCGCGGCGCTCGGTCAGCTCGCTTTCCCACATCTCCGCGCCTGCCAGGTCGATGAAGTTCATGCTCTTCGTCATGACCAGCAAATGGGTCTGGCCAGGACTGACCGTGCGCAGCCGATGCAGGCAGTCGGCCACATACTGCACTGCGCCGAAGAAGATCGCGCCTTCCATGCGCAGTAGCTTCAGCTGCGGACATTCGAGCCGGAGCCGCGGCAGTTCGTCCAGCGGGGTGAAGCGGCGGTCGGGGTCGTCCGCATCCGGCACCAGGCTGCGCACGGCGGGTCGCGAGGTGCGGTACAGATAGGCCACCAGCGAGAGCGTAGCTCCGAGCAGCACGGCCATCTCCAGGCGGATCACCAGCGTGGCCGCGAAGGTGCCGAGCGCGATAGCGAACTCGGTTCGGCTCAGGCGTGCGATGCGCCTGAGTCGGGCGAAATCGAACAATCCCCATGCCACCAGGATCAGCGTAGCAGCAATGGCCGCGAGCGGAATCTGCGCCAGCAGCGGCGCGCTGACGCTCACCAGCGCCACCAGTAGCAGGGAGGAAAACACACTGGCCAGCGGCGTCTGCGCACCGGCCTCGAAGTTGGGCATGGAGCGGTTAAGCGAACCGCAGGAGACATAGGAGGAGAACAGGCCACCGGCAATGTTGGACAGGCCCTGTCCGATGAATTCGCGGTTGGCATCCACGTGCTGACCGGAACGCAGCGCTACTGCCTTGGCGATGGAAATCGACTGGCCGAGCGCGACGATGGTCAGCGCGGCAACCACGCCCGGCAGGGCGGGAATGATTTGCCAAGGAGTACTCGGTAAATGAAAGCGTGGGATCGCCGAGGGGATCTGGCCAATCACATTCACATGGCCGCCCAGGTCCGTGGCGTTCAGCACCAAGGCGAAGCCATAGCCGGCCAGCAGGCCGAGCAGAGTGAAGGGCAGCCGGCGTGAAACGCGCTTGACCACCAGCGTGACTACCAGCGTGACAGCGCCGACCGCGGAGGCACCCCAATGGACGCTGGACATGTTCTCGAACAGGAAGCGCACCACGCCAAACGCATTGGTGCCGGTGGGCACCGGCAATCCGAACAGGTCCTTGAGCGCATACAACGCGATCAGGGTGGCGGCACCGCAGGTGAACCCCAGCAGCACCGATGGAGAGATGAAGTTGGCAAGGGACCCCAGCCGCAGCGCGCCGACCGCCAGTTGCAGCACGCCAACCAGAATGGTCACCGCCAGCACCAGACTGATGTACTCGGCGCTGCCAGCGATGGCGAGCGGGCTCAACATGGCGAACAAGGCCAGGGAGTTGGCATTGGTCGGGCCCGACATCACATGCCGGCTCGATCCAAACAAGGCCGCGACGATGCATGGGACCACCGCCGTATAGATGCCGTACTGCGGCGGCATGCCGGCCAGTGTGGCAAAGGCAACCCCTTGCGGCAGGACCAGCACGGCACCAAGCAGACCGGCCATCAGGTCGGCACGCAGCGATTCGGAACTGATGCCGCGGTGCCATGGCATCAGGAAACTGGCGAGACGATTAGCGGCTGTAGCGGGCAACAGCGACGCACCGGGAAGTGAAGGCATCGATTGAAAAGCTCAGTCAGCCACGACCAGATTGGCTGACTTGGCGGCCGACGTCATCCACGCAAGGTCCGCAACGATCCCATTATCCACTTCAGCAGCCGTTGATGGTCTGACCTCGCTTCCAGCCGCAGCAAAGCTTTCCCGCAGATCAGGCTCTCTCAGGACAGCGCTGACCACGGCAGAGAGCGCTTCAATGACATGCGCGGGCGTCCCCTTTGGTGCAGCGAGGGCGCCCCAGAAAACGAGATTCAGTCCCTGGATGCCCAACTCGGCCAGCGTGGGCGTATCGGGCAGCGCCGCCGTGCGCTTCTCATCGGTAACGGCGAGCACGCGAACCAGCTTCTTCTGTGCAAAGCTGGCAACGACGGGCACCGCACTGATGGCGAACTGCACGTCGCCGCGGGAAAGAGCGGTCAGCATGTCGGGCCCACCCTTGAAAGGTACGGGTACCACGTCCAGGTTGAAATGCCTTGCGAACTTGACGCTTGCCAGGTGCTCCAGCGTTCCGGGCCCGGGCGTAGCGTAGTTCACCTTCCCGGGGTTCGCGCGGGCATACTCGATCAGCTCCTTCAAGGTCCGATAGGCGCTGTTGGGAGGTATGGCAAATGCCCCAGGGGTCATGCTGGTTCGGCCGATGGGCGCCAGTTGCTTGAGCAGGTCGTAGCGACGCAGCGACGCTTGCGCTGCCACCATGCCCGAATTCAGGGCGATCAGGGTGTAGCCGTCCGCAGGAGCTCTCGCTATCGTCTGCATGGCAATCTGATAAATCCCGCCCGGCTTGTTGTCCACCACAACCGACTGGCCGAGGCGCTTCTGTAGCGAAACGCAGAGTTTCCGAACCAGGACATCCGCGGCGCCACCGGCTGGCAGCGGAACGATGACGGTGATAGGCCGTGATGGGAAGGCGCCTGCCGCCAGGACTTTCGTTGCGGGGATCGCCAGCATGCAGGCGGCGCATTTCAGGATGTCGCGGCGGGTAAAGCTCGTCATGGAATTGGCCTCCATTGAAACGGCGTCAGTAAGGCCGACCTTCCTTGCATTGCCACGCAAACTTGATCAGAAGGCGGCGTACGGATTCTGGCGCCCGTGAAACGGTGCCAGGCATCGAACCGTGTGCAGCGCAATCGGTTGCCAGAATTCAGCCAGCGGTATCACGGGATTCGCCATTTCCGGATCTGAATCCGTGCAACAGCTCGCGCTTGAGTACTTTGCCAATTGCGCTGCGAGGCAACTCGGCGGTGAGATGCACCGCTGCAAGCCGCTGCATCTTGCCCAGCCGGTCGTTGACCCACAGGAGCAACGCCTCACTTGTAGGCGCCTGGCCTGGCCGAACCACCACAAATGCCACGGGAGTCTCCCCCCATCTTTCCGAGGGGACGCCTACCACCGCGACATCCGCTACCGCGGGATGCAGAATGAGCTCCGCTTCAAGATCACTGGGAAAGATATTGAAGCCACCGGAAATGATCATGTCCTTCTTGCGATCGACAAGCACAAGGAAGCCGTCCTCATCGAAGCGTCCCATATCACCAGTGCGGATAAAGCGCTCACCCTGGGGGCTGTACCATTCAGCCTCGGCGGTCCTCTCTGGCTGATTTTGGTAGGCAGACATCATTCCCGCGGATTTGCCCACAATCTCTCCAACCGCACCAGATGGGAGTTCGTTTCCGTGCTCATCGATGACACGAATGTCAGAGCCGGGCGCTGGCTGCCCCACGGTATGCAGCTTGTCAGGAAACGCATGCGCGGCGAGCATGCACGTGCCGCCCCCTTCCGTCATGCCATACAGTTCGACCAGCCCGCCGGGCCAGCGCCTTAGCACGTCGGCCTTGAGTTCGGCAGAGAAAGGCGCGCTAGTGCAAAACTTGGTGCGGAAGCTCGACAAGTCGTAGCGCTCGAATTCCGGATGGGCCAGCAACCGCCGATACTGGACCGGCACCAGCATGGTGTTTGTCACGCGGTATTGCTGGGCAAGTTCGAGGTAGTCAATGACATCGAACTTGTCCATCAGGATGACGGTGCCACCCAGCGCCAGGGTCGGGATGAAGCTGACCAGTGTCGTATTGGAGTACAGGGGCGTCGAAAGCAGTGTCACCGAATCCTGACCGTAACCGGTGAGCGCGCTTCGGCACACATGGTTCCACCGCATCCCGTGCGATTGCACGACGCCCTTGGGGGTGCCGGTCGTCCCTGAAGAGTAAATGATGTTGAAGGGCTGCTGGGCCGTGACTGGCACATCAGCCGGGGGCTTTCCGGCGGGGCCGAGCCAGTCCACGAAAGCCTGCGTATCCAGCCTGGCCAGCCTCACATTGCCGAGTTCTGCGGCAACGCCTTCCAGCATCGCAGCCACGACGGCATCGGCAAACAGGATGCCGGCATTGGCGTCGGCCACCATCCCAGCCAGGTTTGCTGCAGTCGAAGACGGCGCCAGCGGCGCAACGACTGCGCCAGCCCGCAAGGCGCCGAGAAAGACGGCGGCATATTCGACGGACGAAGCTGCGCAGATGGCGACAGCTTCCCCCGAACGGACCCCATCGCGTTGCAAGGTGGACGCGACCTGATCCACCATCGCATCCAGTTCCCGGTAACTGATTTTCCGGCAGCGATGAATGAGTGCGGTGCGATCGCCCCCCTTCAACGCATGTTCCCGAATCAGCGCGGACATGCTGGTGAACGGCCGCTCCATTGTGGTGGCAGCTTGCATAGTGATACTTTTGGTGACGTTGAGAACAGCGCAGTTACGGGCCCACCTTCATCTGCCTTGCCTGCCGGGACCGAGGTCCCGGCGTCTTGTGAAGTGGGTAAGGGATCAGTCGGCAGCTGCCGCTGCTTCTAGGTATTGAGCGCCGCGCGCAGGGTCCGTACGGCGTTGCGCATGCGCACGAACTGCAGTTCAGGCAATAGTGGCTGCGGCGTGTCAGGCCCGATGCGCCGTGGGTCTGCATCGACCACCAGGTCGACAAACGTGGCGCCGTCCTGCGCAAGCAATTCCGGGAGTGCGGCAGTCAATGCGTCCAGGTTATCGATCGTGCGCGCATCGTCATAGCCGGCAGCCCTGGCCATCGCCGCGAAATCGCACGTCGGCTCTGTGCCTGCGGTCGCAAGATTGACCAGGCCATTGAACTGCACGCTGTTGTGAAGCACGATATGCAGGAAGCGTTGAGGCCGGTTGTGAGCCACGGTGACCAGGCCACCCAGTTCCATCAGCAGACTGGCGTCGCCATCGACCACGATCACCGGAAGGTCGGGCCTGGCCATCGCCAATCCCAGGCCAAGGCCAGCCGCCCCGCCCATCAAGGGGACCGAGTCGATCCGGCGCTCAGCCACACCCAGCGCGTCGAAGGCAAACTGGGCTGACATCGTCGATACGAGCAGTGCGTCAGGGCATGCTTGGTTGCGGGCCGCAGCGATGGCGGCACAGGCTTGCTGAATTTGCATCGTTTTCGTCTCCTCAATTCCAGGTTACGTGACGACCGATCAGCAGCACCGCCGGTCCCTCACAGGCCGCCGCGTGCGCAAAGGCTTCCGCGCAGTGGGCGACGTCAGTCTCATCTTCGATATTCCAGTACCGAACGCCGATGGCATCCAGCAATGGTTCCATCAGACGCACCATGCTGCGCTTGGAATCTCGTGCAGGTTGCCCGATGTTCTCCAGTTCGCGCCCGAACTGGCCAACAAGAAACACCATGGGCACGCCGGCGTCGATGCAGGTTGCGCGCAGCGTGTTTAGGCACTTGTAGAATCCCTGGTTCTGCACCATGACCACCGGCTTCGCACCGCCAACGTACAGTCCGGTAGCCATCGTCAGTGCCTGATCCTCGCTACAGGCGGCTACCTGCCGGATACCACTATCAGCAGCGAGCAACCTCTCGTGGAGTGCGAACTGCACGAAGTCCGGCACGGTGACGGCGTGCGTTACCTTAGCAGCGCGCAGGGCGCCGAGCATTGCGCTGGCGCTGGGGCCACCGGGGGGATTGGGTGTTCGAACTGCAGTCATGGTTTGTGCATTCATCGTCTTCTCCTTAGTGTGCAAAGTGGCGCGTGTCCGGCGGGTTGCGCCTTCCTCTGGCCGAACGTCCGAACCGCTCAGACAGCGCTGCCCTTCAACCCGGCATCGCGCATCCTGGCTTGTATCAGCGCTTCGCTCGATACGATCGGACTGTCGCTGGCCAGTTCGCCCGGCTCGATCCGCACTCGATCGATCTGCCCGGTGTATCGCAGTGCGCCCTTGCCTTCATGGCACTCGCTGACAGACAGTCGCCTGCTCATGCCGACGCTCAGGCCATTGGTCGCGCGGAGCATCGTCGGCGACAACTCGGCACGCTCAACGTGCAGCGCGCCATTGAGTGTGACAGCCGCTTCCCCCCGGCGTCCGCCGGTCGCCTTGAAATCGAGCTCGAACTCCTGTTTTCCCGGCTTGAGCCGGATGGGCGGCAGGGTCCGCGGGCTGAACCACCACTGGTACGTGAAATGCAGCGCGTCCTGCTCCACGTAGAGCACCATTCCGGAGAAGCGGTCGCCGATGGAAAGGATGACGCCCTCGTCCCCCGTGTTCCAGTCAAACGATGCCCGCAGGACAAAGCACCGATCGCCAATCAGGGGAGAGATCACCGCGCCCGGAATGGCCTGGCCCTCCCGATGGAAGTCTCGCGGCAACCGGACGTGATCGAGTTCATATGGAGGCAGGGAAACCAGGCGCCGCTCATCGCGGTTGTCGAGCGGATAGACGTAGTTCGCGGTCGCTTCGCTTTCGAACTCCGCCACCATGCGATCCAATATCTCCGGATGCTGGTCCGCGAGGTCATGGATCTCGGTCGGGTCGTCGGCGATATTGAACAGCATCCAGTTGTCCAGATCGAGGCGCTGCGCCGGCACCTGCAAGGAGACGATCTTCCAGTCGCCAGAGATATATCCCCGGTTGGCCTGCAGTTCGTAGTACTGGCGGCTGCGCTGCGACGGCGCCGTGCCGCTGCGCAGGCTGGCAGTAAAGCTCTTGCCGTCCAGGTCACGGGTGCGGAAGCCATTAAACACCGGCGGCAGCGCCGTCTGGGCCAGGTCCATCACCGTCGGCAACACGTCAGTCACGTGAATCCATTGCCGGCGGATAGCGCCCCGCTCCTCCCTGGCAATGCCGCTAGGCCAATGCACTACGAACGGCACGCGAATGCCGCCCGCCATTGGGGTGCGCTTGTAGAGCCGGTAAGGCGTATTGCTGACCTGTGTCCAGCCGGACGGATAGACGACATATGTCTCTTTACTCCCCACGCGGCCGGCTTCCAGCAGTTGCCTGTTGACCTCCGGATTGTCCGGCAGCCCTGCCCGGCGTGCCTGAAGGTTCATGGCGCCGGTCGGGCCTCCGACGGAGTTGGCGCCGTTGTCCGAAGTCACCATGACAATGGTGTTGTCAAGCTGGCCAGTCCTGCGCAGGAAGTCCAGGACCTTGCCAATGTTCTGGTCTGCGTTGTCGACCAGCGCAGCATAGACTTCCATGTACCGTGCGTACAACGCCCGGTCCTCGGGCGGCAGGTCCGCCCACGCGGCCACGCCCGGATTGCGTTCAGGGTAGGCGGCGTTGGGCTCGATCACGGCTTCCGCGCGCTGCCGCTGGTAGCGCGCCATGCGCAGTGCATCCCACCCGGCATCGTAGCGGCCCAGGTACTTCTTCAGGTCCCCTGGCTTTGCCTGCAAGGGGCCATGGGGCGTCTGGAAAGCCAGGTAGAGAAAGAACGGCTTGTCCGGCGAACAGGATCGGTGCTCAGCCATCCAGCCGATCGCGCGCCGGGTGTAGTCATCTGGCGCAAAGTAGTCGTCCGGATAAGATTCCACGCCGGCAAACTGGTTGCCGTCCAGCATATTGTCCGGCTGGAAGTAGCTGGTCTCGGCCGACATAAAGCCGTAGAAGCGGTCAAAGCCTCGCTGCAATGGCCACGAGCTGGTATCGCCGCCGGGAAAGTTGTTCCGGTCATAGGTGTTGTGCCACTTGCCGACCGCCATGGTGCTGTAGCCGGTGCTCCTCAAGATCTCCGCCATGGTGGGCGCATCCAGGGACATCTCACCCTTATAGCCCGGGTAGCCCGGATCATGGTGTGAGAGCCAGCCGCATCCCACGCTGTGCGGATTCTTGCCCGTGAGCAGCGCCGCGCGCGCAGGCGTGCACATGGGGACGGTTGTATAGTTGGTGAATCGCAGCCCCCCGGCCGCCAGGGCGTCGACGTTTGGCGTCTCGATCTCTCCGCCAAAGCAGCCCAGGTCGGAGAACCCGAGGTCGTCGAGCAGGATCATGACAACGTTGGGGCTGCCAGCTTTTGCGCGCACGGGGGGGGACCAGTGCGGCATTGAGTCTGCCAGCGTCTTCCCCATCTTGCCCTGGAATGCCGGTTGGTACTGCGGTTCAAAATTACTGGTTGTCATGAGACCTCTTGTCATTGTGGCGTGATCGCAAGCTTCGTGGCGATCCGTTCATCAGCGCGACTAGCGGTGGATGCCATGGGCTGGCTTGCCTATGTCTTCAGGCCCAGGCGTTTCACCAGAGCCTGTTCCGTCTGGATTTCCGTGCGCAGTTGCTCGGCGAACGCCGCCGCAGACTCACTGATCTCCACGCTCGCACCCACGCTTCCCAGATACGCCACATACTCGGGCTTGCTCGCGACGGCCTTGACCGCCGTGAACAGCCGCTCGACCAGCTCCGGCCTGGCCTTGCCCGGCAAGGCGTACCCGCCCCACGGCACATAGTTGTAGCCGGGCACCCCTGCTTGCGCCACGGTGGGCACGTCGGGAAACTGCGCCGGGCGCTTGTTGGCCGTAATGGACAAGGCGCGCAAGGTGCCCTTCTTCAGGTAGGCGAGCACGGCGCCCGGATGCTGGAAGGAAAAGTCCACTTCGCCGGACAACAGCGCGACCGCGCCCTCAGCGCCGGACTTGAATGGCACATGCAGCGCCTTGAGCCCGCCCGGCACCCGATCACTGAGAATCTCGTACATCAGGTGCGTGTTCGAACCGATGCCCCCGCTGGCGTAACTCAGCTTGCCCGGTGCCGACTGGATCGCAGCGATCAGGTCTGCCTGGATCTTGTAGGGCGAGTTGCCGCGCACGACCAGCACATGCGGCGTCACAGTGGTCTTCGTCACCGGCTTGAGGTCTTTGAGCAGGTCGTAGCGGCCAGTGATGGCCTGTTGGGTGACCATCAGGTTGCTCATCAACAGGATGACGCTGCCGTCGGGCGGCGCGTTTATGACGGACTTGGCGGCGATCAGGCCGGACGCACCTGGCTTGTTCTCGACCACGATGGTCGTGCCCAGCGACTTGCCGAGCATGCCCTCCATCATCCGCACACTGTTGTCGGCACCGCCACCGGCCTGGAAGGGCACGACCAGCTTGGTGGTGGATGGCCATGGCGTCTGCGCGAAGGCGGACCGGCCCACGGCGCCCAATGCCAGGATTGCGCCACCTCCCTGCAGGAGCTTACGGCGGAAAAGATCGGTCATGAGATGTCTCCAGGAAGGGTGGACGGCACCGCCGGGGTGCGGCCACCCATGGTTTGGCGTGTCTGTCTTGGTCCCGCGCGCCTGCGCGGACGCACGCTTCAGGTATGCTCGGCCAGCACGAAGTCGGCCACGCGTTCACCGATGACGATGGCGATCGCGTTCGTGTTGGTTGCTGCGATGGATGGCATCACGCTGCAGTCAGCGACCCGAAGCCCGGTGATCCCATGCACGCGCAGCCTGGGGTCGACCACGGACTGCGCGGCATCGGTCCCGATGCGGCAGGTGCCGACCGGGTGGTAGGCCGTGGCGCCGGTCGCGCGCATATAGTCCACCAGGGCTTCGTCGGAAGAGACAAACGGTCCCGGACGCAGCTCCTCGGTCAGCCAGCGCGCCAGCGGCGCGGCCGCGGCCACCTGGCGCGACTTGCGCAAGGCAACCAGGCAGGCCTCGATATCGCGCGGGTCGGTGAAATGGTTGGACACCATCCGCGGGGACGCAGCGGGATCGGCGCTGACGATGTGCGAGGACCCGCGCGAATAGGGGCAGATCTGGAACGATGCCAGGGTCACGCCGTCGAAGGGATCCAGCCGTGTCCGAGTTTTGCCGCGATTGCCCGAGGAACTGGCCTGCTGGATCTGGAGCTTGATCTCGGCATCCTTGCCGCCGGCCTCGCGCGGCACGAAGCCATGCGCGGTGATGGTGGCCGACGTCAGGCGTCCGTCACGGCGGAAGAACCAGCGCACGCCGTCCTTGAATCTGCCAACCCCGCTGGCAAGCTGCCGGTTCCAGCTGATGCCCGGCTTGCACCGGTAGGCCATCGGGCTGTAGACGTGCTCTGAGAGGTTTTCCCCCACCATCGGCAACTCGTGCAGCAGCGCAATGCCCGCCGCGCTCAAGGCATCGCGCCGGCCGATGCCAGACAGTTCGAGCAGCTGGGCGGAATTGAAGGCGCCGCCGCTCACGATCACTTCGCGGCGCGCACGCAGCGTCAGCTCGCGCTCCCCCCCGCGGGCCACCACGCCGCAGGCCCGCTTTCCCTGAATCAGGACCCGGCTGGCCAGCACGCCCGTCATGATGGTCAGGTTATCCAGCCCCTTGTTCGGGTCCAGGTAGGCCTCGCGCATGTTGGAGCGCATGCCGTTGCGCGTGTTGAACTGGATGTAGCTGCCGCCGATCCCGCCGGCATTGTAGTCAGCGACCCGCTTGCCTACCCCCGAAGCCTGCAACGCATCGAGGAAGGCATCCGGTCCTTCATCGACCGGCTGGAATTCCGTGACGCCGACCGGGCCTCCCCGCCCGCGATGCGCCGGATCCCCCTTGGCATAGCTTTCGATCTTGCGGAACCAGGGCGCCAGATCGTTCCAGCCCCAGCCAGGGCAGCCATCCTCCGCCCATCGGTCATATTCGCGAGGGGTGCCATGCACCCACATCATGCCGTTGACCGTGGAACTGCCGCCCACCACCCAGCCGCGCGGCCAGTAGATCTTGCGGCCGTTCAGTTGCGCGTCCGACTCGGTGAAGAAGTCACGGATATAAATGCCCCGCCCCAGGAGATTGACGATGCCAATCGGGATGCGGCTCCAGAAGCTGGTGTCCGGCGGGCCCGCCTCGAGCAGCAGGACCTGGTGCTTGCCCGCCTGCGCCAGCCTTACCGCCGCCGCGGCACCGGCGGAGCCGGCGCCGACGACGATAAAGTCATAAGTATCTGTCTCGTTCATGCTCATTCTGTTCATCCGCTATCCAGTCTCTTGCTGTGCCGCGCCAGGCGAACTACCCAATGCCGACATCTCGATACTAGGCCTGGCGCACTGCAACAATCTGTCAACCTGGAGACAAAATCCGGTTTCTGGCTCGGCACGGTTCTGACAGGCCGCGCACGGGATGCCCCCGCCAGGACCAGTGCCTTGCCTGCGTCAATTCAGAAGCGATGGCGGATGCCGACGCTGACGGACTTGCCGGAATCGCCGCTGTTGGCGTCGATCGGGATCTGGTTCAGCGAGATGCTGCCGCGCGGGCTGTTATGGAAGTAGAGCCCGCGCACATAGACAGCCGTCCGCTTGCTCATCGCATGGTCCCAGCCCAGTGCCAGGGCGAAAGGCTGATTGCCTCCCTTGACGAAGCGCTTGACGACTGCCGCCTTCAGGACATCGCTCTTGGTGACGTCCCAGTTTGCAGTCAGGCCGAGATGCCGCGCCGGCTTCGTATTGACAAAGGTGCTGCTGGTATAGCCAGCGGCCACTCCCCATTCGACGGGGCCGGTACGGACGGCGGCGCCCGCAAGATGGATGGAGGTCAGCCTGGTTTCGGTTGGCGTCGGCGTCTGCGGGTTGTGCATGCCTTGATAGGCGTAGAAGCCATAGACCGATTTCGACTCATAGGTGAGATTCGCGCCGAAGTTCAGGCCACTGCGGGGCGAGCCGGGCACCTCGCCCGGCGCCACGGCGGCGCCGAAAGCGAATCCGCCGAACTTGGGTGAAAAATACTGCACCGCATTGTTGAAGCGCGCGCCGAAGGCGACCTGCCCGGTTCCCTGCGAGGCGACGCTGTTGAGCAGGCCGAAAGGCGATACGGCGGCGTTCAATGCGAACGGGTCCACGCGCACCAGCGCATAGAAGGACGGCGTGTACTGGCGGCCAAGCCTCACTTCGCCCCAGGTATCCGACCCCAGGCCGACATAGGCCTGCCGGCCGAACAGCGTGCCGCTGCCAAAGGCTTCCATGCCGGTGTCCATGCTGACGCCGGCTTCCATCAGGGCCGTGGCCCGGGTTCCGCCCCCGAGGTCTTCGATTACCCTGATCCCGAAACGCGATGCGGCCTGCTCGCCATCGCGCATGCGCACAACACTACCGGTCGACCCGTGGGCATATTCCACGGCCAGGTCGGCGACACCGAACAATTGCGTAGTGGTTGCCTCCGATGCGCCCGCCGCGACGATCAAGATGCAGGCCACACCATGTTTTCGTGCCATTGTTTGCTCCCCCTTCATTTTTGTTATCGATTCACACAGGGCGTGCTGCTAGCCGGCGGCCTGCGCCATTGCAGCGTCCACCACCTGGTTCGCATGACACGCTCTTAAGCCGGGGAAGTGGCGCACGAAAGGGCGCAGAGCGGTGCGGCGGCTGCCACGGCTACCGCCGCAAAGCCTGAGGTTGCGATGCTAAGATGTTCACTCGCCAGCCTTGACCCCTCGGCGCTTTCCCCATGTGCGCATTCTGGCGATGCCGCACTGCAACAATCTGTCACCTTGAAGACAAAAACTGGACTTACGGCGTATCAGGCTCTCGCCAACTCCGTGCTCGAGCGCTCCGCGGCGCTGCAAGGGTGCGCGGAGCAGACGCGCAGCCGTTTCGTTGAGACGGGGAATATCAAGCAATATGCCAGTGGAGAAATCCTCACTACACGAGGTCAGCCGGCGGATTCACTGCTTGTGTTGTTGAGTGGCTGCCTTGAGGTCGGCGTTTTTACGGGTTCAGGCAAACGCTTTGTGATCCGCTATATGGAGCCTGGGCAGATTCAAGGCGTCATCCCCGTGCTGGATGGACAGCACTCCATTCACGACACGCGCGCGCATAGTGATTCGGTCGTATTGCACATTGCCAAGCAGGCCTTCATGGATGCGCTCCTTACAGACGCCGCACTGGCCCAGGCATTGCTGCGCCTCTTCTGCTCGCGGTCTCGCGCTCTTTATGACGGAGCCGCTGCCAACGCGCTGGCCCCGATACGGGTCCGGGTGGCGCGATCGCTGGTCTCACTGCTTCCAGCTTACGGCCTCCCGCGGGGGGACATAGTCACGCTCTCACTCAAGCTCTCCCAGGACGAACTGGCCGCATTGGTGGGCGTGTCGCGACAGCGGCTGAACCGGGAGCTAAAAGATTTCGAGAGCGAGAAGCTCATCACGATCGCCTATTCGCATATCGAGATACTGGATTGCCCCGCCCTTATCGCGATTGCATCGCTGGATGTGTAGCATGTGTAGCATCAATGCCAGTGCTAGCTACCGACGAACTGATCAGCGTTATGGCAGCAGCGCTGGTTCGCGAGCTGGCCATGCCTCGAGTTTATGGCGATGGTACTGGAGCACTATGGGCCTGATGCACCTACGGAATTCGCTCGTGCGCAAGGACGTAACAAATGTCCGTTTCGCGTTGGAAGCCGCCGTTGGGGCCGCGCGGGGCTAGACGGCAGAAGAGGGTCGGACAGCGACCGTTACAGCAGGCGCAAACTGAATCTCCCTTCACCTGAAAGGAGATCGTCATGGATACGCGAAACTCCCCCGCCGCGCCTCACGTTCCTTGGAACAAAGGGAAGCTTACGGGTCAGAAGCCGCCCTTGAAGCTCAAGGAAATCTGGGCGATCCGCACCAGGCTCCAAATGTCCTCGAAGGCGCGCGAGCTTGCGCTGTTCAACTTGGCCATCGACAGCAAGCTCCGAGCTTGCGATCTGACTCGATTGCTGGTCCAAGACATATGCCACGGCGGGCACGTGGCCGCCCGAGCCACAGTCACTCAGCAAAAGACCCATCGACCGGTGCAGTTTGAGATCACCGAGCAGACCCGTGACAGCGTTGCTGCCTGGATTCGGATACGAGGACTCCGTTCATCTGACCACCTTTTCCCAAGCCGACTTCACGCCTGCGCGCAGTACAGTTGCTGCTTGGACACACTAAGATCGAGAGCACTGTCAGATATCTTGGCATCGAGGTCGACGACGCGCTTGAGATGGCGGAGCAGACTGAAGTTTGATGACGTCACGGCCGGCGAGCGGTCGCTTGCGGCCAGTTTCGGACATCGGCCAACGCTTGCGTCCAGGCAGCTCAATGCCCGCTCCGCATCCCGTACCGGACGTTCAGGCTTATGCTAGCTGCGCACGCGCAGGCAAGCCGCTCAGCGCCCCAGTCCCAGGAACGAAGGCTGTCGTTTGTCGAGGAAGGCCGCCACCCCCTCACGGAAGTCGCTGCCCTGCAATGAAGCCGCGATCTCGCGCTCAGCCAGCGCCACGCTTTCACCTAGCGTCTGGCCAAGCGCGAGGTACGATTGCCGCTTGGCCGCCGCCATTGCGCTGGGCGAGCATAGCGTCGCCAAAGTAGCGGCACGTTCGAGCACCGCCGGCAGGAATCCATCGGCTTCGAGCACCGCGGAAACCAGACCGGCCTGATCGGCCTCCTGAGCGGTCATTGACCTGCCGCACATTAGCCACTCGAGCGCACGTGACAAGCCGATCAGCCTGGGCAGGATCCAGGCAATGCCGTGCTCGGCGGCCAGCCCACGCCGCACGAACGCCGGCACCAGTCGCGCGTCGTGACTGGCGTAGCGGATATCGCAATAGAGTGCGAGCACAAGGCCAACCCCGGCTGCGGCGCCGTTCAGGGCGCAGATGATGGGCTTGCCGATGGCCAGCAGATAGCTGTAGCGCTGGTCAAAGTCTTTCCTGGCGGTGGCATCGTCAGGCATGGGAGCCGCCGTGCCAACGGCGCATTGCGGGCCGGACGCTGTTAGCCGCGCGCGCGCCGCCGACAGATCGGCGCCGGCACAGAAGGCCTTGCCGGCCCCCGTCAGCACGATCACACGGACCTCGCGGTCGTCCCGGCAGCGCTCGAGCGCTGCGCGCAGTCCCGCTTCCATTTCGGCGTTCCAGGCGTTGAGCTGGTCCGGCCGGTTGAGGGTGATGACGGCAATCTGGTCCGCCACTTCGCAGCGTATGCTCTCGGTGGGGATCGGGCTGGCCACGCTCATGATTTGCTCCCCACGCGTTCCGTCAGCAAGCGCAGTGCCTGGCGGTGCGCTTCGGTCGTATGCGCCAGCGCCTGCATGCTGGCGGAGAGGTCGAGCACGGCGTCGAGCGTGTTGAGCAGGGACGCCTCCACCAGGCGTTTTGTCATCCTGACTGCGTGCCCCGGGTTCGCAGCGATCGCACGCGCAAGCGTCAGCGCAGTCTCCATCAGTGCTTCAGGCTCGGCCAGGCGCGACACGAGACCCCATTCCATTGCCTGCTGCGCATCGATGGCGTTGCCGGTGAGCGCCATTTCATACGCGCGCGCCAACGGCAGGATTCGTGCCAGCAACCAGGCGCCGCCGTCGCCCGCTACCAGGCCAAGCTTGACGAAACTCTCGGCAAAGGTAGCGCGGGTCGAGGCAATGCGGATATCGCACATGCAGGCGAGGTCCAGTCCGGCACCAATGGCGGGGCCGTTGACCGCGGCGATCACCGGTATGTCGATTTGCTGGAAGGCACGCGGAATGCGCTGGATGCCAGTGCGGTAGCGCTGTTCGTTGACGAGCGGCTCACCCGCTGCGAGCTGACCCAGCGATTGCAGGCTGCCGCCGGCGCAGAACGCGGGCCCGGCGCCGGTCAGAATGGCCGCGCGCAGGGTCGTATCGGCGGAGATCTCCGCAAGTGCCGTGACGATCGCCTGGATGCTGGCGTCGTCTGCAATGGCATTGCGGTTCTGGGGGCGATTCAGCGTGAGGATGGCAATGCCATCCTCATGGACAGTCTGGACGAAATCAGACATGACTGGAAGTCTCTATTGGCAGACGGCCGGTTTTCACTTCAGAACGCGCCTTGCTGGCGCAGGGTGTCGATCGCGGCGGCGGACAGGCCGAGCAGCTCGCTCAGCACCGCGTTGTTGTGCTCGCCCAGGCCCGGGTTGGGCTTTAGCACCCGCGGCGCAGACTGATGAAAGCGCAGAGGGCTGTTGGGCAGTACCACCTCGCCCAACTCGGGATGATCAACATAGCTCAGCATGCCGCGCTCGTGCATATGGCGGTCGTGTACCACCTCATCGAGCGTGCGTACTGGCGCGCAGGGAAAGCGATAAGCCTGGCTCGCCGCCATGATCTCGGCTCGGGTCAGGTTCGACGTCCAGGATGTGACAAATTCGTCCACTTCGCTCATCACCTCGCAACGCAAGGTGTGTGTTGCGTAGCGTTCCTGCCTACCCAGTTCGGGGCGCCCCATCGCTTCGCATAGCGCCGGCCAATGGCCTTCGGTGACACAGATGATGGCGATGTAGCCGTCCTTTGCCAAATAGCTGTTGTAAGGCGCCATGGCGAGCGCCCCGTGCTTGTTCCCGGTGCGCGGATTGCGCTCCGGGTCCTCGTAGTACAGCGTCAGATTTGAGGCCAGCGTGGGATACATCGCGTCCTGCATGGCGATTTCGGCAATTCGTCCGCGGCCGGTCCGTTCGCGCTCCAGCAAGGCTGTGACGATGGCGCCATAGAGGTGGATACCACCCAGGAAATCGCTGATGGCCGGCCCTGCCTTGACCGGGGGGCGATCGGCATAGCCGGTCACGTGCATCGCCCCGCTCATGGCCTGAATGGTCAGGTCCATGGCGAGATGATCGCGATTCGGCCCGCTGGTGCCGTAGCCCGAGGCAGACGCGTAGATCAGGCGAGGATTGATCTCCAGCAGCGCCTCGGCGCCGAGGCCGAGGCGTTCCATCACGCCCGGCATGAAGTTCTCCAGCACTACGTCTGCCTTGGCCACCAGGTCGCGAAAGACGCTGCGGCCTTGCTCGGTCTTGAAATTCAGCGTGATGCCACGCTTGTTGGAATTGAGCATGGCCAGGGGCAACAGCGACTCGCGACGCGACCGCACCGGCTCTCCATGTGGCGGCTCGATCTTGATCACATCGGCACCCGCCATCGCCAGAAGGAAGCCGCAATAAGGTCCCTGGTAGATCTGGCCCAGGTCAAGCACGGTCAGGCCTGCCAGCGGAAGGTCGCGCGCCGGAAGGTCATTGGTCACACTCGTGGTCGGGTTCGTCGTCATGGTATGGATCTCACTGTTTCTGCATTCCGGCCTGCCGGGCTGCCTGCTCCCAGCGGCTGATTTCCTCAATTTGGAAGCGTCTGAGCTCATTGGCATCGCCAAGAAACGGCTCGCCATAGGATTGCCGCACCTTTGCCACGCCTTCGGGCAAGCGGTAGATCGCCTGCAGATGCTCGCCAAGGAGATTGACGATGGGCGCCGGCGTACGAGCCGGCACGAAGGCCGCAGTCCAGTTGATCATGTAGTAATCTCGGAAGCCCGACTCCTGCAGCGTCGGCACCTTGGGGAAGGCATCGACGCGCCGGTCGGCACTCACGGCCAGCATGCGAACCTTGCCGGACTGCAGGAAGGGAACAACGGCGCCGAGGTCGGCAAAGGCAAAATCGAGTTGGCCGCCGGCAAGGTCCGACAAAGCTGGCGCCACACCCTTGTAAGGCACGGGCGTAGCGCGGCCACCCGCAAGGTGAAGGAAGAGTTCGGTGGCAATCTGGTACGAGGCCGCACCGGCGCCGTAGTTGAGCGTGCCAGGCTGGGCCCGGCTGCGCTCTGCCAACTCACCGATAGTTTTCGCACCCGAAGAGGCCGGCACCACCACCGCCATCACGCCACGCGTCAGCCGAGCCACCGGTGCGAAGTCTTTCACGGGGTCGTAGGGAAAACGCTTGAAGATGGCAACATTGGTCGCCATCGGCGAATTGCTGGCCAGGAAGATCGTGTGGCCGTCGGGGTCAGCACCGGCCACGGCCTGGGCGGCAATGAAGCTGTTGGCACCGGGCCGGTTCTCCACCACCACCGGCTTACCCAGCCGCTCACCGAGCTTCTGTGCGACATAGCGCGCGGTGGTATCGGCGCCGCTGCCGGGCGGGAAGGACACTACTAGGCGGATTGGCTTGTCAGGGTATGCGCCAGCGCTGAAAGGCAATGCCAGCGAGAGCAGCGAGGCCGCTGCGGCAAGGCGCAGGGAGGTGCGTCTGTTCATCTTGTCTCCACGCTAACTTATCGAGGGCGAGCTCTGTCTGGCCCGCATGGCTGCAGAATAGGCAACCATAGACATGACACCAATCGCGGTGGGTCTATATCAGTCATACCACTACTGGTATGACCAGGTGGCCCTTATCGGGCGGGGAGTGCGCGCCTGATCTCGGCTCGCAGCCAATCGCAGGCTGCATCGCGGTGGGTGAGGTTGTGCCAGAACATGGAAACATCCGTGGCAGGCGCCTCAAAAGCAAGCTCGGCCACGACGACGTTGTCGGGCAACGCCAGCCGCCTGGCCGTCCTGGCAGGGATGGCGCAGATCATGTCGGTCTCGCTGACGATCTGCGGCGCCGCCATGAAGCTGGAAATGGTGTACACCACTTGCCGTGAGCCGCCTTGCTTGCGGATAGTTCGGTTGATCAGTTCACCCAGCAGGGTCAGACCGGTTGGCGAGACATCCAGGTGCGGCAGAGCGCAGAAGTCCTTCAGGCTGATCCGCACCTTTTCTCCGGTGTGGCGCGGCTTTCGCATTACACAAACGAACGCCTCGGAGTAAAGCAGCGAAGTGTGAATTCCGGGCGCGGAGGGGATGGCCGAGCCAATGCAGAGATCGAGTTCGCCGCTTGCCAACGCATCGACTGCGCCGCTCCGATGCAATGGACTGAATTGCGCCGTGATGGAAGGGGCGGCGGTGCGCAGCGCGGTCAGCAAGGAAGGGGCAAGCGAGAGCTGGATATGCTCATTGCAGGCCAGTGAGAAATGTCGCACGTGGGTGGCGGCATCAAAAGGCGCATTGACGCTGGCCAACTGAGCCGTCGTTTCCAGCAGTTTTTCCACGATCGGCAGCAACTCCTTGCCACGCGCAGTCAGCAGCATATGGTTTCCCTCACGCACCAGCAGGGCATCCTGGAATACGATGCGCAGACGGTCGAGGGTTCGACTCATAGCCGGCTGTGAGACTTCCATCTGGGCCGCCGCGCGCGATACGCTTCGCCCCCGTAACAGGGCTGCAAGCGCAAATAGGGTATGGAAGTCAACGTTGCCCAGCCGATCCAGAGCAGATGGCGGGATAGATTTTCCTGATTTGATTTCTGGCTCCACGTCATCATTAAGATGGCCACATGATAGTGCCTGGTCGGAAAAGAGCTACGCGGATTCGGGTGAAGGAACGAAAATCCGCAGTGTCGCGACTGCCATAGGGTATCGAACATTTTGCAGTCCGGTGTACGTTCGCTTCGTCCGAAGACCTGCTGATCACGATAAGGGGGCGATGTCGGTTGTACTTCGGAAGCGGCCATTCGTCTTCCGGTACTCGCAACGGCGGAGATGGGTCGGGAAGCGACGCCCGGCTCGCGGCAAACAGAGGTCACTTTCCAGCCAGCAGCAGTCGATCAAACGCCAGCCGGCCGGCCCTCGACTCAGTTCACCGACGGCAATTCCGCATCAAGCAAATCGGTCCCGTATGAATTGTCAATCGCGCAGAGCCAATTGTCCTCTGGCCCCTTCCGGAAAACGTACGTCGCACGTCTGGTCGTTGCGACGGCAGCACCCGCTGCATCGAGTGAGTTGAGTACGGTCTCCATAATCACAAGAGCCGTATCACCATTCTCCAGCACGACCGTCTCGCCCTGACTGACAGTCATGCTGTGATTGAAGTGCTCGGCGATCGCGACGAATGCACGGCGAATCTGCTCCTTGCCCCTTGCAATCATGCCCGGCTTGACAACGAGCATCGCGTCGTCGGCATAGATTGCCATTAGCGTATCAAAATCCTCTGCCGTGATCGCAGCGTCGGCGGCCTTGATGATCTGGGTGAGTTCGTGCGCTGACATCAATGGGTTCCTCCTGAATGAGAGCCACTGAAGCGGGCAACAAAAAACCCGCCACCGGGGCGGGTTTTGCACTCTGGCCAGTCGCGCGCTACCCACCGAAAAACCGGATGGCGCGAATAATCAGCAATGCGGGAGCGTATGCGCGGGACATGCTACGTATTCTGCCACGGATTCCGATTGACATGCTGCCTCGATCCAGGATTGTCCCTTCCGGATAGTGATGGTCCCCTGCAAGTGCAGTGACTGGTGCACCCGTCTGGTCGACGGTAGCGTTGCAAGCGTAGGCGGTGCGCAAGGTGGCATCACAATCGGGGAACCCGTTGGCTGGCATTCCTCCCCGACGTACCGCTCACCAGGCATGACCAGCGTTGGTCGACCCCCTACTTGCTGCGCCTCCCAAAGATTGTGTAGACCGGGCAAAAGCCGACGAGGCCAGTGATGAGAGGGACCAGCCCGATCCAGCCCCAAGGCACCTTTGGCCCAAAGAAGACCAGCATCAACAACGCTATGCCAGCGACAATCCGAATTGTCCGATCCACTCCACTCAGGTTTTTGCAGAACGACATCTTTTGCTCCTGTATCTATGCAAACACATAGATCGTGGGCCAGATCGCCCTGCATGTCTGTGACTTGGTCACAATCGGCGCGCCAGTTGTTCCAGTACGTGGCGATTCCGCACGCGGATTCTGCCCCGCTGCATTTCCAGCCATCCCCGTCGCTCGAACTCCTTGAGGTGGCGACTGATGACTTCTCGTGCCGATCCCAACTCGGTAGCTATCATCTGGTGGGTCGCATTCAGTTCCCCATCCCCAGCTTGCAGGAGGTAGCTGGCCAGACGGACGTCTACACGTTCAAAGGTCACCTCCTCGAACAGAAGCATCAGGCTGGCCAGCCGTGTGCCGAAGGACCCGAATACAAATCGGCGCGAGCCCAGCGTCTTGTTCTTCCAGGTGACCAGAGCCCGACTTTAAGCTTAAAGTCGACTTTAAGATCAAGCCCCCGGAGAATGCGGAACTGGCTCGATTGAGTGGCGTTTCCGCCTCACGCATCCGGTTTTATGAGGCGAGCGGCCTGCTCGAGCCGGCGCGCAGCGGCAAGCCAACGACTATCGCGAATACGCGCCGGAAACGTTGACCAGGCTGGAGAACCTCATGTGTGCGCAAGGCTCGGGCTTCTCTCTGGAAGAGATTCGAGCCATCCTGCCTCCGGACCTGGAGAAGTGGCCGCATGACCAATTGCTCCAGGCCCTGCGGCGCAAGGTCGATGAGATCGAGCTGCTGGAGCAGCGTCTGGCGCAGAGCAAGCACCGCCTCGTCGCACTGATCGACGAGATCAACGGCAACAGGGAGGGTGAAGATTGCGAGGACAAGGCCAGGCGGGCCCTAAAGCAATTGAATCAGGATGGCAACAGCGCCCCGGCTGTCTCCCTGGCCGTAGGACGAGGACGTCAAGTAAAGGAATTCCTCTGTAACGAGCCGTCAGGTTCGCCTATGCTGTCCAATGCGGCAGATGCAAAATCCGCACAGGTCCGACGGATCTGAAAACAAGAAGGGGGAAGTCCCCGGAACGGAAAGCGCCATCAGGATTGCGCTTTCCGTGCGCTTGCCTGGCCGAGTCACGGGGTGGTGAACCATCGCACACGAGGCATATTGCCAGCTCGTGGGCGAGATTCTCCGTTGACGACAACATGACAGACGCCTTCCTGTTCAGTAAGCCGTTCACGTTTCTCGCCTGCGCCGGCATGTCGGAAGTCAGGGAAGGGGTTGATGTACTGGAAGCCCTCCCCGGCCACTTGTTCTGGCTCGAGAACGAGGACTACATCCGCCGGGTCTTCGTGCCCGATTTCCTGGAACAGAGCCGCGCCGCCCTTGAGGCGGTGATGTCGGACGGGCCAGCGCTGATCGATGCGATGGCCGACGAGATCCGGCGCAGCCCCCGCCTGCTGCCGGATCTGCAGCGCCTCTCTCCGGAGGTGGCCGCTGCCGCCCACTCATACTGCTATTGGCGCTACAGCGCAGACGTGGTCGGGCGCGCGCAGGGGATTCCGCGCAGCGCCATCGAGCGCCAGTTCGACCGGGCCGCGCGGCCTCGGGACGGCGCACACAAGCTGCAATGGATCTGCCCGTGCTGCGACGGACTGGCGCACTATCAGGTCGACGGGCTGCTGGCCTCGCAGCGGCCGGCACGGCAAGGCGGCTTTTCACTCGAATGCACACACTGCGGACACCAGGAACGGCTGTACGCCGGTTTCCTGCATGCGGGCCGCCTGGAATGCCGCTGCGCAAATTGCACGGGTTTTATCAGGACGCTGGCCGGCCAGCTGGCCAGGCCCGCGCGCAGGCTGTGCGCGGCGCTGGAGGACTATGCATGGATGCATGCCGTGGATACCGCGGCAGAAATCCGCGAACTCTGGGAAACGTCATTGCAGATGCTGGCAAGCGGTGCCAGGCCGTCCGACAACGCGATGGCATTCGCCCTGGCCATCCAGTCAGGCGAGGCGCGCACCATCCCGGAGATCCTCAGCCAGATCGACCCGACCCTCGAAGGCCGGTTCGACAAGAATCCAAGGGCCTGGGTACTGCTGTGCGAGCTGCTGCGCGAAGGCGTGCTGGACGCCGACTGCGCAATCTATGACCAGGACGGCCGCCAGCACGTGGCGCTTGAGCTTGCCCTGCTCGAAGACGACCAGGCGGCCGACAGCGCCACTGCGCAGGACAGCCTGGCTACCTTGCTGAAGGGCTACCAGCCACCGGAGCGCGATGCCTTCATCAACTGGCTGAAGGCGCTGAAGCGCTTGCGGCTTTGCACCGCCAGGTTCAATGCCGCCGTGGACGTTGCCTGGAAGCCGAACCTGGAGCATTGCCGCATCCTGACCGCGCGATGGTCTGACGGCCAGGCAGCGCCCGCCGTGCAAGCCAGCGCCGCGTGGCTGCCCCCCGCGCCGCGCCCGCGCCGCCCGGAACGGCCGGTGTATCTGGACGCAGAGCTGGAGGCGGTGCAGTTGCTGAAGGCGCTGGGCTATATCGTCCTGAGCCCCGAGGAGATTCGCTCGCAACGAGATCCCATCGAGGATATGTCGTGAACCGGCAAACCCAGTCAAGCAGCGCACTTGACGGATGCGCCACGACATTATTGAGTTTTCCCTGATTCGCGGCAGCAAAAAAACAACCACATTCAATGTAACGTCCTGCCGTGCGCGACAGGTGGGGTGTGGCGGGTCGAAACTTCTAACTGCGGCTTATCACAATACTAAATACGCTTCGCTCCTGCTTTCTGTTTTAATGGTTCACAGTCGAAGATTTTGGCGGTGCACTGTTTAATAACACCGCGGACATCGATTAACCCAACCGGCAAGTACCATCGACATGCTGCTCGAGCCATTACATGGAAGCATTGGCACCTTGTGCATGGCATTGCTGCTAGTCAGTCCTTTGCTTGCTGCCGAGCAGGCTGACAAAAATCAGATCCCACCCCGGGGCGCATACACGGCAATTCAGTGCAGCGAAGCCTCTCAGTGCCCGCTGTTCGACGAGGTCTACGCGACAACTCCAGCGTTTCGCCACGCGCTTTCCCTGAGCCTGCGCCATGGCAATGAAGTAGTCCCTGACTGGGTCAAAGATAAGCTCCCTAACGGACAGACGCATGGTGACGTGCCACCACCGACGACAGCTTCAGCAATGCTACCGCTGCGGATCGATGATCGCCCATATATACTGGGGCGGATGACCGACCCGGAGAACTCTGGGCACCTGATCGTCGCGCTGTACGACACTCAGCGTGGATTCGCGACTGTTCACTACGTCAACAAAGACGGGAATGCTGCATTACTCGGCGACACCGCCGAGATCTTGCGCAAAGTGATACACGATTATCTCAACGCGGAATCTGCGTTCGCCAAGTCGCTGGCGCGCCCGGATGTGGCTCTGCCCATTCCAGTCACGAGCCAATGAGCTGGGTCTACATCCATCCCTTCATTCCCCTGCTCTGGCACCCCGCAATCGCCATCGAGGACTCCTATGCAGCGTAGCCGGAGCCCACGCGCGGCACGCAGCCTTTTCGTGTGTGTGCTTACAGCCTTGAGTGAAGCGACAACGTGGGCACAAACCGTTGGCCCGGGTACGATCACCGCAACTGTAAGCAACAATGGATCCACTGGCGACCAGACCATCGTGGGGAACACGCAGGTGACGATATCTGGCGCTGGTTCTGGCACCCTCGTGACAGCCGGGACACTGACCTTAGACCCGAACGCAGCGGGCTTTCCGGCGGGGCCGATCGAGATCCAGACAACTAGCGACCATGGATTATTCGTCAATTCGACCACGACTCCTGCTGCGGTCCTGGCACTGCCAGGGGTAACCGTTTCAACATCGACGTTCGGTACGGCCGTCGTCGCCCTTGGGGGCGCTGCAAGCGTCACGGCAAGCGGGCTAACTATCAATAATTCCGGAACCGGAACGGGTGGGGGCTACGGTGCCGTCGCCCAGGACGGAGGGCGGGTTTCGCTGACCGATACCGCGATCACGACCTCGCGGCTGGGCGCAATCCTGCTTGGCACCGCCGGCACGGGCAGCACGTTGAGCATGCAGGGGAACAACACCATCATAAGCAACGGCGCACAAAGCGTTGGTGTCTATGCGAAGAACGGCGGAACGTTTTCGCTTCCTGCCGGAACCACGTTGACGCTCAATGGACAGGGAAATACGGGGATAGTCCTTGAGGCGGCACCGCAAGCTGACGCGGCCATTGGCGACGGACTGACGATTCACCTCACCGGAACGGGCCAGTCCTATATCAACGGCAGCGTTGGCGTGGCGGCATTTGGCGGATCGACGGCGACGTTCCGTGGTCTTGTCGTGGACGGCGCGAACGCGGGGACAGGGGTCGTTGCCTTCTCCGGCGATCCCCGTGCTGGGGGAGCTGGCAACGCTGGCACCAGTTCGCGGGTAGACCTTTCGAACGCAACGATCACGATCAACCGCGCCGGCACCTCCACCTTCGCGGTGACGTCGTCAGCGGCTTCGCAACTCGTGAATGCTGCGGGCATTACCACGCCTGCCCTGAACACGGTGAACACCAGCGCCCCTGCGGGGCTGAGGGCGACGCCAGGATCCCAGTCGTCCCTTCTCTCCACGAGCAGGATCGATGCGATCAACACGACAATCAACATGAACGCCGCGAATGGCTTCGGCGTCTATGCCGGCGCGCGCGCAATCTCTGGCCTCAACACAATCAACCTCACCAACAGCATGGTGAACGGCACAGGTGCGGCCAGCTACGGACTAGCGGCTGATCAGAACGGTGCGGTAAACGCAACAGGGTCCACCGTAAACGTGTCTGGGGGTGGGGGCGGGCTCTATCTGATCACCGGCGCAAACGTGACCGGCGGTGTCGGGCCTGCCATCGCACTGACCAACAGTAACGTTACGACGAGCGGCTCCGCGACAATCGGCATTTTTTCCCAGAACTTTTCGAACACCTTGACCAACAGCGTTATGGTGACCGGTGGAAGCGTGAAGGCTCCGGATGCGGTAGGCATCTACGCGTCCGGAGGACCCACGAGCATCGTGGCTGATAACACGACGATCAGTGGCGGCAGCTTGCTTACGGCAATTGGCAGTGCACTCGCACCACAGGCGACTGTCGCTGACGTGGTCGCTCGCAATCAGAGTGTGCTGACCGGCGACGCGTTCGCCGACGCCACGGCAACGGCGAATATCACACTGCAAACAGCCTCACATTGGAATGGCGCAGCGCTCAACGTTACCAACGTGAACGTGGATCCGACCAGTACATGGTCCGTGACGGGTAACTCGACGGTGACCCGGCAAGTCTCCAATGCAGGGACGGTTGCGTTCACCGCGCCGGCGGCGGGCGCCTTCAAGACCCTGACCACCCAGAACTACGCCGGCAATGGCGGCGTGCTCGGTATCAATACCTTCCTTGGAACGGACGGCTCTGCGTCGGACAAGCTAATCATCAACGGCGGCACGGCCTCCGGCACGTCCGGGATTCGCGTGACCAACGCTGGTGGCCCAGGTGCGTTGACGACGCAGAACGGGATTTTGGTGGTGGATGTCTTGAACGGTGGCACAACCGGGACTTCTTCCTTCACGCAAAGCGGCCGCGCTGTTGCAGGCGTCTACGAGTACCGGCTCTTCCGAGGCGGCGCCGACGGCACGAACCCGAATGCCTGGTATCTGCGCAGTGAGCAGCAACCGGAGCCGCCTCCCCCGCCCGTGCCGCCGAACCCTGATATCGTTGTCCCGTTATTCCGCCCTGAGATCGGCGCATATCTGGCTAACCAGCGCCTCGCCGCCGGTTTCCTCGTCCACAGCCTGCATGATCGCCTGGGCGAGCCGCAGTGGGCCGAACAGCAGACATTCGAGAACGACGACGCAAAGCGTGGTTCGGGGTGGGTGCGCCTGGTCGGCAAGGATATTGGCTCGCGCACAAGCAATGGCACCTTCGACGTCCAAAGCACGGCGTGGATGCTCCAGCTCGGCGGCGACGTTGCGCAGTGGTCGGTCTTCCGCGGCGACGACCGCGCGCACCTCGGTGGCATGATCGGCTACAACTGGGGCTCGAGCACCGGACGCGCCAAGGGCAACCCTTTCGCGGCCGACAGCGATGTGCAGGGCGTGAACGTCGGAATCTACGGCACCTGGTTTCAGAATGATAAGTCGCGACTCGGCTGGTACACGGACCTGTGGGCCCAGTTTGGCTGGTTCAGCAATCACGTGAACGGCGAGCTGCTGCCATCCGCCAGTTACAACTCCAGGATGTTAGCCCTTTCCGCGGAGACCGGATACGCATGGCTGCCGGGCTTTACGCATGATTGGGTGATTGAGCCGCAGGCGCAGGTCATCTACGTTCGCTCATATCAGGGGACATTCTCCGAGCCCAACGGGACGCAAGTGGGCGGTGCCGATTCGGACGGCGTCATTACGCGGCTGGGTGTGCGCATGCACCGTACGTGGATCGACGGTAAGGGTCACCGTTATCAGCCGTACATCACGTTGAACTGGTGGCACGATTCGGTTGACAACAACATCGCGCTAAACGGCATCACCATGAGCGACCTCTACCCGAGCAATCGGTATGAGGTCAAGCTAGGCCTGGACGTGCAAGGTCGCAAGGGCTGGACGGGGTGGAGCAACCTCGGCTGGCAATGGGGCTCGCAGTCCTATCACGCCTTTATCGGCCGACTGGGCGTCAAATATAGTTGGTAACCAATCCCGGATGCCACGCTCGGGCATATTGCATCTGCCGGAAGCGCAGCCGCGCATCCTCGAAATTCTCCGCCTTTCGGCCGACCCGCGAAACTGCGAATGTGTGTGGTTGCCAACCATCGCCTCCTGCCGGCGCCGCGCCCTGCCTTGGCGGCAGAAAATGTGCTTGCTAGACTGTCTTACGCATGCCTGGGCGGGCCTGCGGCAGCACAGCGTCCACCCGCCATGGGCCGCGCGAACAGGCAGGGAGAAGCCAATGAGCAACGACAACAAGCCTGGCGGCACATTGACGCGGCGCGATTTCCTCCTGACTACCGGGGTTGGGGCCATCGCCCTGGGTCTTGGCGCAGGCGCGGATGCCAAGGATGCGCCAGCGGGGGCAAGCGACGCGGCCCAGGCCGCTGGGAGCCTGCCTTCGGGACCGTACAACATCCTGTTTATCCTCGTTGACCAGGAGCGCTACTTCCGACCTGGCGAGTTGCCCAAGGGCTATGGCCTGCCTGCACATGATCGCTTGATGAAGCGCGGTACGACCTTTGTCAATCACCGCATAAATTCATGTGTTTGCACCCCGTCCCGCTCAGTTCTTTACACGGGCCAGCACATCCAGCACACCCGGATGTTCGACAACACGAACTTCCCGTGGATTAGCAGCATGTCAACGGAGATACGGACGCTCGGTGACATGCTTCGTGACGCCGGCTATTACACGGCGTACAAGGGCAAGTGGCACCTCACCAAGGAATTCGAGACCGTCAACAAGCTTGGCACGCCAACCAAGATCTTCACTCAGGAAATGGAAGCCTATGGCTTTTCCGACTACATCGGAATCGGCGACATTATTGCCCACACCAGCGGTGGGTACCTGCACGACGGGGTGATTGCTGCAATGGGTGTGAGCTGGCTGCGCGGAAAAGGGCGTGAGCTGGCGGCGCAGGGAAGGCCATGGTTCCTGGCCGTCAACCTCGTCAACCCGCACGACGTGATGTTCTACGACACCGACGCGCCCGGCACCGAGGTTCAGGCAATGCGCGGCCTCGCACATGTCGCGCGCGACCCGGCCGACCCGCTATACGGCAAGCAGTGGCAATTCACGCTGCCGGCAAGCCGGAAACAGGCACTTGACGCGCCTGGGCGCCCTGCGGCACACCGCGATTTCCTGCGCTCGCATGACGCCCTGGTCGGAGCCATTCCAAATGAAGATGCGCGCTGGCGCCGCCGGCACAACTATTACCTGAACTGCATGCGGGATGTCGACCGGAATATCGCTGCCCTGTTGGCCGAGCTTGAAGCTGCAGGGCTCTCCGACAAGACCATCGTAATCCTGACATCGGATCACGGTGACATGGACGGTGCCCACCAGCTCCATGCAAAAGGCGCCGTCTCCTATCGGGAGCAGAACAACGTGCCGTTGGTCATTGCCCATCCCGCCTATCAAGGTGGAAAGCAGTGTCGCGCCGTCACCTCGCATCTGGACATCGCGCCCACCTTGGTTGCATTGACTGGCGTCGCGACTGACAAGCGCGCAGCCATCGTCAAGGGATTACCGGGAAAGGATTTTTCCCGCTTGCTTGCAAAGCCTGACGCAGCCGAAGCGAACGCCATTCGCGATGGCGCGCTGTTCTGCTACAACATGCTGGCCTACCTGGATGGCGATTATCTTTTCAAGGCTGTTGCCCATCTGCAGGGCGGTGGCAAGCCCGACCAGCTCAAGCAGGCCGGTATCCGCCCGGACCTGATGAAGCGCGGCGCGGTGCGTGCGGTCTACGATGGACGCTATAGCTTTGCACGGTACTTTTCTCCCAGGCAGCATAACAAGCCGAAGACCCTGGAGGAGCTCTACCGGTTCAACGACGTGGAGCTGTACGATCTGCAGGCCGATCCCTTCGAGATGAACAACCTGGCGGCAGGCGAAAAGCAACGGGAACTACTGGTCGCCATGAACGAAAAGCTGAATCAGCTGACTGATGCCGAGGTTGGCGAGGACCGCGGCCAGATGCTGCCCGGTGGCATAGACGCAGGATGGGAAGTCAGTGCGGAAACGATGGCGGGAGCCTGACCGCACCGGCCCAGACAGCTTAGGCTGCCCGATGGGGCGGCATTGGCTGGCCGCTAGCGCTGTTCCGCCAGGTAGATCCTGGTGAGGCCTTTCGCAATGGCCTCGACAATCTGCTCGCGCCGCAAGGCAATATGCGAAGTCAGGCATTTTTCTCCCTTCTCCCAGTCGTGCGCCTGCAAGGCGTGAACGATTTCAGCGTGTTCGCTCTGGGTGGAATCGCGCCCGATATTCTCCATGTCGATCCAGCGGATAAACCGGATGCGTTCGTTCAGGCTGACCAGCATCCGCTTGAGTTCGGCGTTGCCCGCCATGGCGGCAATGCGCAGGTGAAAGCCTTCGTCCAGTTCCACCAGTTGCGGGATCGGGGTATTTGCGGGCACCGACTTGCTGTGCTCGAGGTATCGCGCAAGCTCCTCGATGCTCTCAGCCGAGGCCCGCTCGAACGCCAGGCGCAGGCAATCGCGCTCGATCGTTACGCGTGCTTCGTATAGGTCCAGCATTTCCTGGATATCGAGCGGCCGGCGCACATAGCCGCGGCTGGACTCCACCAGGAAGCCCTCGGTGGCAAGGCGGGTCAGCGCTTCGCGCACTGGCGTCCTGCTCACGCCGAGGCGTTCCGCCAGCTCGATCTCATTGAGTCGTTCGCCGGGCTTGAGCTCGTAGGAAATCGCCATCTCGCGCAATCGACTGATGACATCGGATCCCCGTTTGCGCCTGACAGCGGAAATCAGCGGCTTCATGCCGTTGGTTGCTTGCATAGATATTCCTCGTTGGCCGCGATCATACCCGACGCTGCCGAGCCGCCAGGTGACGCATCCATGCCTTCAAGTTTAAGTATACTTAATTGTATCCTGCAGTGTATTCTTATCTCGCTTGCCCGACACTGACTTGGAGACTCCTGGAATGACGAAGATGAACGGCGCTGAAGCCATGGTCCGAATGCTTCAACTGAATGGTGTAAAGCACGTCTTCGGGCTGTGCGGCGATACCAGCCTGCCCTTCTATGACGCCATGGCCCGCCTCGACCATGGCATTGACCACATCCTGACGCGCGATGAGCGCAGCGCCGGCTACATGGCTGACGCCTATGCCCGCGTAACCGGCAAGGTTGGCGTATGCGAGGGGCCCAGTGGCGGCGGAGCCACCTACTTGCTGCCGGGTCTGGTCGAGGCCAATGAATCTTCAGTGGCTGTGCTTGGGATTACCTCGGACGTGTCGGTCGGCTCGCGCGGCAAGTACCCCCTGACCGAACTCGACCAGGAAGCGCTGTACCGCCCCCTCACCAAGTGGAACACCACGATCGACCGTGCCGACCAGATCCCGGGCGCGGTGCGCGGCGCCTTCCGCGCCATGACCACCGGCAAGCCCGGATCCGCGCACCTGTGTTTGCCATACGACGTGCAGAAGCATGAGGTGGATGTTGCCGACGTATGGGCGCAGCCTGGCCACGACCGCTTCCCTGCCATGCGCTATGCGCCGGACCCGGCCGAGATCGAACGGGCAGCGCAGCGGCTGGTCGCAGCGCGCCTGCCGGTCATCATCTGCGGTGGTGGCGTGGTCATCTCTGGCGCCTGCGCAGAACTGGAAGCGCTGGCCGGCATGCTGAATGCCCCGGTCTGCACCACCGTCAGCGGGCAAGGCAGCCTGGCCGACACCCATCCGCTGAATGCCGGCGTGGTCGGTGCCAATGGCGGCATCATGGCCACGCGCGAGATTGTCGCCAAGGCCGACGCCGTGCTGTTCATCGGTTGCCGCGCCGGCTCGACCACCACCGAGCATTGGCGCTTCCCGTCGCGGGACATCGCAATCCTGCATCTCGATGCGGATCCGATGGTGATTGCCGCGAACTACCGCACTGACGTCGCCATGGTTGGCGATGCCCTGCTCGCCCTGAAGGCGCTCAACACCGCCGTGAGCGACCGCCTGGCCCACCGCCCGTCCGACGCTGCCGACGGCGCCGCGCTGGCCGGTGCCGCGCGTGCCGCCAAGCTTGCCGCCTTCGCACCGCTGGCGGCCTCGCTCGATGTGCCGATCAAGCCGGAGCGCGTGGTGGATGCGCTCAACCGGCTGCTGCCGGATGACGCCATCGTGGTGGCCGACCCCGGCACGCCCTGCCCGTATTTCTCCGCGTATTACAACGCCAGCAAGCCTGGGCGCCATTTCATCACCAACCGGGCCCACGGCGCCCTTGGCTTCTCGATGTCGGCCGGGATCGGCGCGGCCGTTGGGCGCCCGCGTGCGACCGTGGTATCGGTCATGGGCGACGGCAGCTTCGGCTTTACCTGCGGCGAGATGGAAACACTGACGCGACGCAGGATTCCGCTGAAGATGATCGTGTTCTCGAACGCTGTATATGGATGGATCAAGGCAAGCCAGAAGGCCGGCTACGAGCAACGCTACTTCTCGGTCGATTTCAGCCGCACCGACCACGCGCGCGTTGCCGAGGCGTTCGGCATCAAGGCCTGGCGCGTGGAAGACCCGGGACAGCTCGATGCCGCGATCCGCGCGGCGCTGGAGCATGATGGCCCGGCGCTGGTCGACGTGATTTCACAGGAACTGCAGGACACCGCCGCACCCGTGAGCCAGTGGATGGGCTGACATCCAGGCCATGTCCAGAACGCTTATCTGATCCGAACCAAAGCTCAACGATGGGAGAGGTATCTATGTCTAGCCGACTTGCGGCACCAGGCCGCCAGAAAGCGCTTGGTGCCGGCGTGGTGGCCCTTGCCTGCCTGCTGCTGCCGCTGACAACGGCAGCAGCAGGGCCTGACAATGCCACGCCACTGAAGCTGGTGGTCACCTTCCCGCCCGGCGGCAGCACCGACATTGCCGCACGCATCATCCAGCCGAAACTGGCGGAGGCGGCCGGGCGGCCCGTGGTCATCGAAAACCGGCCCGGCGCTGCCAGCCAGGTCGCCACCCAGTACGTGGCTCGCTCCGCGCCGGATGGCAATACCCTGCTGGTCGCCTTCGATACGCATGCGATCAACCCCGTGGCGAAGTCCAGGCTCCCCTATGACACGTTCAAGGACTTCACTGGCGTCACGTTTGCCGTGCGCTTCCCGCTCGTGATCGGCGCATCGCCCACCGTTCCTGGCAAGGACCTGCGCAGCTTCCTCGACGCTGCGCGGCGTGAGCCGTCCAAATACAGCTACGCCTCCACCGGGCTTGGCTCGATGAACCATCTCGTGGCCGAGGACCTGAAGCGGCAGGCTCGGGTCGAGTTGATGCACGTGCCCTACGCCGGCGGCGGTCCCGCGGTCCAGGCAGTGCTGGGCAATGTGTCCAGTATCACGCTGCTGAGCTATGCGGCCCTGAAGGGCCAGATCTCTGCCAACAAGATCAAGCCGCTGGCCGTGACGGGCGCGCGCCGCCTGCCCGACCTGCCCGATGTTCCAACCGTCATCGAGTCCGGGTTCCCGGACTTCGAGGCCTACTCGTGGATCGGCATCTTCGCACCGGCAGGCACTCCACCTGCGGTCGTCAGGAAACTGACGGAAGATTTCCAGACCGCATTGTCGGACCCGGAAACCAAACGAAAGCTGACCGCGGCCGGCTTCGAGGTCATGGCCACCGATGGTCCCACCGTAGACCGCTATGCGCGCGAGCAATACGAGCGCTGGCACAGCTTCGTCAAGAAGACCGGGCTGAAGCTGGAAGACTGAGGCGGGGCCGAACGCATCGTATCGGGGATGCCGCGGACCGGGCCTTGGGGAATCGCCTCGAAACTTTGGCCCGGCCCGCGGTTCTAATTTCGTATGGTGAGCAAATTGTCTGCCAATCGGCGCCCCGTCTGGTTCTGGCTTGCAGTCGGCGCCGCGGCGGTGCTGATTGGCCTGGTCGTCCTGTCGCCTCCGTTCAAGGCCTTCGTCGACCAGGCCATCGATTGGGCGCGGGCGACGATGGAACAGCACCCAGCGGCAGGCGCGCTGGTCTTCTTCCTGTTCTCGGCCGTGTCTGCCATGCTCGCCTTCGCCTCGAGCGTGGTCCTGGTGCCGCCGGCCACCGAGGTGTGGGGCAAGCCGCTCACCATTGTTCTGCTCTGGGGCGGCTGGCTGCTGGGCGCTGTGGCCGCCTTCGGCATCGGCCGCCTGGCCTATCCATTGCTCGCCCGCAGTGGTTACGAGGACAAGCTGGCGAAATACCAGGACTACGTGTCGCAGCGCATGAAGTTCTGGGCGGTGCTGCTGTTCTGTATCGCGGTTCCGTCGGAAATTCCCGGTTATCTGTTCGGCTCCATGCATTACCCCTTCCGCAAATTCCTGGCCGCGATGGCCATCGCCGAAGCGGGCTATGCGTTGGGTATCGTCGTGGCCGGGGAAAGCCTGGCAATCGATCGGCCCTTACCGTTTCTCATCGCCGTCGGCATCCTGGCGGTCGTCGCGGTGCTTGCGGGCCTGGTGCTGCGTGCGGTCAGGAAGCATAGGTCAGGCGGCCTGCAACGGCGCTGAACGGGGCTGCCAGGGGCCTGCGGGAGACCACTTTCGCCCCATGGCCGGTCAACCGGCGTTTGTGCCGGATCGGTCATTCAAGGCCGTATCCAACGCTACTGGAACCGCCGACAACTATCCTAAGATAAATTCCCAAGAGTGCATTTCCGGGGGCTCGCTCGGTTGCTTCAGGAGGAGACATGCGGCTAGCTGACTTCATCATGCGGGACACTGCGCGCATTGTGGCGGCATGGGAGGAATTTGCGACCACCCTGCTGCCGGCCGCAAGAGGCATGGACTCCTTCGCGCTGCGTGACCACGCACCGCAGATCCTGCAAGCCGTAGCGAAGGATTTGTTGACCCCGCAAACGAGGGAAGCTCAACGCGAAAAATCAATGGGGCAGGCCCCCAGGCTACTCGGTGCGCCGGAAACCGCTGCACAAACACACGCCCTCATGCGCGCGCGCGGTGGCTTCAACATCAATCAACTGGTCGCTGAGTACCGGGCGCTGCGCGCCAGCGTGCTGCGCTTGTGGATTGACGAATGTCAGTCGGCCGCCCCGGATCTGGACGAAGTAATGCGGTTCAACGAGGCTATCGACCAGGCAGTCGCGGAGTCCGTGGATTTTTTCCATTCGGAGGTAGAGCAGGCTCGCGACCTGTTGCTCGGCATGGTTGGGCACGATATGCGCAGCCCACTGCAGTCCATCCAGACGACCGCCTCATATCTGGCGGCGCTGAACGCGGGGGAGAAGGTATCGGAAGCTGCAGCCCGGCTGATTCGAAGCGGTTCCCGCATGAATTCTCTTCTGAATGATCTGTGCGATTTCAACCGAACGAAACTCGGCTTGGGTATCAACATCACGCCTGACGACGTCGATCTGGCTGACTTGGTTGCCGATACCGTGGACCAGTTGCGTACAGCTCATCCGGCCCGCCGCATCGATCTTGAGGTGAAGGACAACGTGCAGGGTATTTGGGACGGTCCGCGCCTGCAGCAACTGCTTTCTAATCTGGTGCTCAATGCGATAAGGTACGGCGCGCCGGACGAGCCGGTCCGCGTTGTAGTCACCGGCCATGACGCGGAAGTCCGTCTCGAGGTCAGGAACAGTGGTCCCGCCATTGACCCGCTGTCGCTGCAGCGCCTTTTTGACCCGCTGAGGAGAGGCCCGGATCAGGAGCAAAAAAACGCGGACGGCCTCGGACTCGGGCTGTATATAGTGAGCGAGATTACCAAGGCCCATCAGGGATCGATCGAGGCGCGCTCCGACCAGACAGGGACCACGTTTGACGTGCGTCTGCCGCGTCGCAGGTAACGGGCGCGCGCAGCCTGTTCTCTATCGCCGACAGCTGGAATTACCGCTTCACCAACTCCCGTTCACCACCTCACCCCTGCTTTCCCGCCTGAAGCGCGTCGGCGCATGCCCGGTCCAGCGCTGGAACGCCCGGCGAAACGCTTCCTCGCTGGCAAAGCCAAGCTGCTCCGCGATTCTTCCTACCGGCCAGTTGGTCGTGCACAGGCATTGTTCGGCGTATTCCTGCAGGCTGTGTTCGCGCAGCGCCCGGTAGCTGCTGCCGTCGGCAGCGAGACGGCGGCGCAGGGTCGGTTCGCTCACATCAAAGCGCATGGCCAGCTCAGCCAGCGTCGGCAGCCGCGCGCCATGCACCAGCGCTGCATGCAGGATGCCGTGCACCTGCTGGCTCAGTGATACGACCTCGACCGGCGCACCGATCAGCCGGTAAGGAAAGTCTTCCAGGAAGGCATCGAGCTCCGCGGCCTGGCGCACGACCGGGCGGTCGAGCAAGGCCTCATCGAATTCGAATCCGTAGGTCTGGGTCCCGGACGTCACCGCGGCATGAAACAAGCCCAGGAAAGGCATGGCGTCCTCGCGCCGGGGATGCGCCAGGTAGACGTGGGTCGGGCGTAGCGGCTGGCCGACCAGCCAGCCGAACAGCAGCATATAGAAGAAGAGCCCGGTCAGATCCACCAGGCAAGCCGCGGAGGAGTTCGCACGCCGCAGCGAATCCATGCGGAACACCGCCTGGCCTGCGCTTTGCCCGAGGCTGAGCGCACCGGCGCGCGGATACAGCATCGCGCAGAAGTCGGCCGCGCAGCGGATCGCCTCCCTCAGCGTCTGGCTGCTCAAGACGCAACGGCACAGCAAGTCCACTTCCTGCTTGCGCATCGGGGGGTGGCCGTTGCCTTTGGCGACCAGGGCTTCCAGCCGCTCGATCGCGGCGCGATAGAGCGCGGTGAACCTGGCGGGCGGCGCATGCCCGGATGCGCCGGCGGCAGGTGGAACCTCGACGCCCTGCCGCTTCAGTTCGTCCAGCAGGCGCTGCACCATGCCGTGCGGAACAGGTACGGGATTCCCCGGTATGTGGGCATTCATGGTCGCTGGTCGTGATTGCTTCGGTAGCGATGGTTGATCGTTCGGGTGGGGATCCGGTGCGGCCTGGCCTCCCATAATCATCCCGGCACTTCCACCCGCGCGGCAGCTTGCGCACGGCCTGGGCGATGGAGGTTGCCATGCCACAAACACCATGGCTATACGGGACAACCCATGACCGCGCTTCCCTCCCGCAAACCCCCGGCTCCGGCATCGCAGCTTTGCTGCCACGCCTGCGTCGCGCGAGACACACCGTGATCCACATACTCGATGAAATCGTGCTCGCGCCAGGGCACCTGCCCACTGTGCTGAGCCTGCTGGAAAGCCAGTACCTGCCCGGCAGCGCCGCCAGGGGCCTGGCACTGCTGCAGCGCTGGGTGTCGCCGCCCGTGGCGCTGGAAGATGCACCCAATACGCTGTGGCTGCTGTGGCAAGTGGCGGATGCGCCGGCTTACTACGCCATGCGCGCAAGCATCGATGCTCCGGCCCTAGCCTTCTGGTCGACAGTCGGCACGCTGTGTGAAGCCCGCCGCCGCCATGTGATGGCCGATGCGACAGCTGCGCTGACCCGGCGCAAGGAGCATAGCGATGCGGCTTGAGACAGCACAGGTGCGATTGCACGCCGGCTTCAGCGCCGGGACGTGCACACAGGAGCAAGCCCTGCTTGCGCGGATTGAAACGCTGCCGGGCCTGCGCCATGTGGCGATTGGCCGGAACCTGGCGGGAAGCTGGGGCGCGGGCGACTACACGCTCGACCTGCAATTCGACGCGACTTCATCCGGCTCGCCCGGTCACGACACCGGCCTGGCCACCGCGCTGGCCGGCATGGCGGAGGTGGATAGCGTCGCCTATCACCCGATCTCGGGCGGTCTGCGCGCCCCTCAGCTGCGCCACGGGATCTGGCGCACGCTGATGTTCCGGGTCCGGCCTGAAGCGCCGGACCGGCAGGTCCGCGCACTTGAGCAGGACCTGCTGCGGATGCCCGAGTACATGCCCGGCATCCGCAACTGGCGCCTTGCCCGCGCCCTGTCGCCCGGCACCTGGACCCATGTCTGGCAGCAGGAGTTCGCCAGCGCGGACGACCTGCTGGGCGAATACCTGATGCACCCCTTTCATTGGGGCCATGTCGACCGATGGTTCGACCCCGAGTTTCCCGAATGGACAGTCCAGGCGATCTCCCATGCCTTCTGCCCGCTCGCGACAAGCCTGATTGCCAACCACAACCGCACAGAGGAATACGCGCCATGACCGCACACGGAAAACTGACAGGGAAGATTGCGCTCGTGACCGGCGCCAGCCGCGGCATCGGCCGCGCCATCGCGCAGCGCTTCGCGGCGGAGGGCGCGCTGGTGGTTGCCACGGCACGGCGCGCAGGCGAGTCCGACGACGAGCCTGGCACGCTGGCCGAGACAGTTGGCCAGATCAGGCGGCAAGGGGGCAGTGCCATCGCGCTGGCGGCGGATCTCGAAGACCCGGCGCAGCGCGACGACCTGGTGGCGCAGGCGGCAAGCGCCGCGGGCGGTCTCGACATCCTGGTCAACAATGCCGGCATGGCGGAATACAGCGGCATCGAATCGATGCCGCTGGAAATCTTCGACCGGACGGTCGAGCACTACCTGCGCATCCCCTTCGTGCTCAGCCGCGCAGCGATCCCGCTGCTGCGCACGCGCGGCGCGGGATGGATCCTGAACCTGGGCTCCGTCACCGCCCTGTCGCCTGCTCGCCCGTATCAGGATTTTGACCGGGCTGGCGGGGTCACGGCCTACGCCGCGGTCAAGGCCGCCATCAACCGGTTCACCGAGGGCCTGGCGGCAGAACTGGAGGCCGACAATATCGCGGTCAATTCGGTAGCGCCGAGCACGGCGATCCGCACGCCAGGCAGCGAGCGCTATATCCCGGACGGCTATCCGACCGAGCCAGTGGAGTACCTGGTGGAAACGGCGCTTGCACTCTGCAGCGTGCCGGCCCGGCTGCGCACCGGCCACATCGCCCATAGCCTGCACTTCCCGCTGGCGCACGGACTGAGCGTCCGTACGCTTGATGGTCAGGGCATGCTGCCGCCGCCAGTGATCCCGTCCTGGGCACATCCCGGTTTGAACCACGAACTGTCCGCAAAGCAAGCCCATGGAGAAGAGCATGCGCGCTGTCGTCATTGACCGTACCGGCGGACCCGACGTACTCAGGCTTGGAGACCTCCCGACGCCGGAACCCGCTGCCGGCGAAGTCCTGATCCGCGTGGCCTGTGCCGGCGTGAATCCCGCTGACTGGAAATGCCGTGAAGGCTATCTGAGCCACTTCATGCAATATAGCTTTCCGTTCGTGATCGGATTCGATGCCAGCGGCGTCGTGGCAGCGGTGGGAAGCGGCGTCAAGGACTTCGTCCCGGGACAGCGCGTGTTCGCGCAAACCGCGGTCGGCGCAGGCAAATGGGGTTCCTATGCCGAGTACGTCGCGGTCAGCCAGGATTGCGTGGTGCCGATTCCCGACAACCTGGGATTTGCCGAGGCCGCGGCAGTCCCGACCCCGGCGCTGGCCGCCTGGACCGGACTCTTCGACGAAGGCGGACTCAAGCCAGGCCAGACGGTGCTGGTTCATGGCGGTGGCGGCGCGGTCGGCACGTTTGCGGTGCAACTGGCAAAGGCGGCCGGCGCAACCGTCGCTGCCACCTGCAGCACGGCACGACGCGACGAACTGATGGCGCTCGGGTGCGACCTGGCAATCGACTACCGTGGCGGCGACATCGCTGCCGCGATGCAGGCATGGGCGCCGGCTGGCGTCGACCTGGTACTGGACGCCGTTGGCTGCGGCACCCTGCCGAACGGCATGGACCTGCTCAGGCCCGGCGGCATCCTTGTCGCCATCCTGACGCTGGTCAGCGGCGACAACGGCCCGGATCCTGCCGCAGCCACGCAGCGCGGCGTCCGCACCGCGGTGGCGTTCAGCAAGATGCCCAGCGGCGCGCAGCTGCGCGAGATCGCGGCGCTGCTCGGCAGCGGGCGCCTGCGCCCGCCCCGCATCGAATGCCTGCCGCTGGAGCAGGCCGGGCGCGCGCTCGATCTGGTGCAGTCGGGCAAGGCGGCAAGCAAGCTGGTGCTGCGTATCGACGAGCCAGCCAATGCTCACGCCCTGGTCGCTGGCTTCTAGTCAGGCATCAGGCCGACTGAATCATAAGTTGGATGCTGCTTGCTTGATCAAACAGCGCGGTCGCGCGCACTCACGGTTCCTGGACACGTTGGCGCGACCGCGGTAATTCTGGCGACGGAGGTGCCTTGGAACGTTGCCCACGTGTTGCCAGCCAACAGAGGATCGACCCGGCACATACCATGGATGCGCCCTTCCAGAAGGCGATCGACAGGGGTGTACGCAAGAGCATGGCCGCCAGGGCGGCGGAAAGCACCGGAATGAAGTAGGAAGCGCCAGCAAGGACCGTGACATTGCCATGCAGGATGCCAACATTCCAGGCCGCATAGCCGAACCCCATCGCGGAGGCGGCCAACGCAAGATAAATCACTGCCTGATAGCTGAATTCCATCGACCCGCTCTCTGTGGCGGAATACTTGATCCACAGCGCCAGCGCTGTCAGCATGAAGAACAGCGTGATGCCATTCCTGCCTTCGGCAATCCGGTTGGTCACAGTGCAATATGCCGCCCAGATCAGGGCACCAAGGAAGGCCAGCCCATAGCTGAGCGGATTGTCCTGGATGTTCCCCGCCATCCCTGCCAAGTCCAAGCCCTGATCCCCGCCAAGCACCCAGCAGATCCCGAGAATGGCGATCAGGAAGCCGGGAATGATCAGCAAGTTGGTCTTCTGCTTGTTGAATGCGATGGCACACAGCATGGTGAAGCTCGGCCACAAGTAGTTGACCATCCCCACCTCAATGGCTTGCCTGCTGCTGTTCGCGTAGCCAATGGACAAGGAAAGACACAGCTCGTAGGAAACGAACAGAATGCTTCCCCAAACCAGATAGCGCCGGGGAAAATCCTGCATTCTGACGAAACCGACTGTCAGCAAGAGCAGGGCCGAGGCGACGGTATAGATCATTGCCGCCCCACCGGTTGCCCCAAGGTTTTCGCTGACACCGCGAATCAGGCCGACAATCGAGCTCCATAACAGAATCGCGATGAGCCCGATGAGAGTTGCTTTGCTCTTGCTTTGCATGACACCTGTTTGCACTTACCAGTCGATCTGAACCATCGGCATTGTAAGGGCACCATGCTCAGCCGCAGCCAACGCGGGTATGGCCCGTCATTTCACCTGCCTGGCGTATTACCGGTCGGATACGTCGATCCAGTTGGGAACGAAGTCGAGAAGATGCCGGGGTTTTCACCGCTCCCAGAGCAGGCATTTTCAGCAACTGGGCCAGCCGTCATGTTGTGGCGGTCACGACGCGGGCCGATATAGACTCCCCATGCCAGGATCCAGGCGCTTGTCCAGGTCTAGTCATTCGGGTTGAATGCCAGCCTGCTTAGCCAGATTCGCCCAGCGATCCGTCTCTGCGCGCAGCCGGTCTCCGAGTTGAGCAGGCGAGGACGCCTTGAGGTCGATACCCTGGCTGTCGAGCCGTGCCTTGGTCTGCGGATTCGCCAATGCCGCGCGGACTTCGTCCGCAAGCCTGCTCACAACGGCAGACGGTGCCCGCGCGGGAGCCACCAGGGCCCACCATTGGCTGACCTGCATTCCCGGCAGCCTGGCTTCGGCTGCGGTCGGCACGCCGGGAAGCGAAGGCACGCGCACCGGGCCAGTCACCATCAAGGCCGCGATCTTGCCACCGCCAAGCAGGCTGCTGCCGCTTGCCAGCGTGGCGAAATGGCCTTTGACCAGTTGCGCGGACACATCGGTCAGCGCGGGCGCCGAGCCCCGGTACGGTACGGCATCGACCGGGATGCCCGCCTGTGCTTCAAGCATCTTGGCGGCCAGATGGCTGATCGTGCCGTTCCCGCTGGTGGCAAGCTGCAGCGGCGTTCCTGCCTTGCGTGAGTCCGCAAGGAAGCGCTGGACGTCGCCAGCGCGATAGTGCGTGCTGTCCGCGAACAGGATGAGCGGCGCCTCGCCGAGCAGTGAAACCGGCGTGAAATCGCGCAACACGTCGTATGGCATCTGGCGGAACACTGACGGCGCCACGGTATGAGCCAGCTCGATGACGCCCAGCGTGTAGCCGTCGGGAGCCGACTTTGCCAGGATGTCGGCGCCGATGCGGCCGGAGGCGCCGGCACGATTGTCGACGACCACGGGCTGGCCCATCGATTCGCTCATTCGCTGCGCGACCGCACGGGCCAGCGCATCGGTACTGCCGCCGGCAGCCCAGGGCACGATCAATCGGATCGGCTTTTCAGGGTAGGCGGCCAGGGCCGACGGTACCTGAGCCGCGAGGCCGAATGTGACGGCAGTCAACAGAGAACGCAAGTTCATGGGTGGCTCCGAAAATTGTCTGTAAATCAAGCTTGTCCCGGATCGCGATCGCCGCGTGCAGTCAGCATCAGCATGACTGCTTCCGTTCTGGCGATGCGCCCGTCGGCGCGCAGTGCTTGCGTCGCGGCAAACCCCGCGCCCGCGCACAGCTCGACCCAGAATCCGGCCGCAGCGAGACGGCGGGTGCCATCGCGTGCTGCCGCGTCGTCGATGACAACCGCGCCGCCGCCCGATTGCCTGACGGCGTGGACCTGCTGCGCGGTCACGGTCGAGCCGGCCGTGGAGAATTGCTGGGTCGTGCCCGGGAAGTCCGACTGCTGCGGCGCGCCCGCCAGCACGCGCGACAGCCGCGAGAACGGCTCGATCGCCCAGAGGCGGGGCAGCTTCGGGAGATGCCCTAGCGTGACCAGGTCACGCAGCGCGCTATAGATGCCCCACAACAAATCTCCCCGCGCCGTCGGCACCATGACATGGTCGGGGCGGCATCCTTGCGCCACCCACTCCAGTGCGACAGCACGGTAGCCTTCCACACCAAATACCGGGCTACCCACCGCGGGCACGCTGTAGTTGGTCAGAGCAAAGGCTCCCTCTTCCCTGACGCGGCGGCGGACATGCGCCCATCGCGCGTGACCGTTGTCGCAGATGACACGCCGCGCACCGTAATAACGCAACGCGGCATCGAAAACGGACGGAAGCGCCTGGTAGGTCGCGACTTCGCAGTCCAGTCCCGCGGCGGCGCAATAGGCCGCGGCCGAGACTGCGGCGTTGCCGCTAGACGCCAGCACCACCTCGCTCGCGCCGATATCCAGCGCCCGGCTTACGGCCTGCGCCGACATGCGATCCTTGTGCGAGCCGGTCGGATTTGCGCCTTCATTTTTGATCCAGACGGACGCCACGTCCGCCAGCGACGCCAGGGTTGGCACCGGTACGCATGGCGTGGTGCCCTCCCCCAAAGACACACCTTCCAGGTACGGCTGCCAATGCCCCCATGTATAACTTCCGCTTCTTGGTGCAAAATCCAGTGCGTGGGGCTGGTAGGCAACTTCGAGACTGCTGGGCCGGCCGGCGCTTGCGCAGTTCGGGCACCCTTCCGGCATGTCGCTGACTGGATATTGAGCGTGGCAGGTAATGCATTGCAGGGCATGCATCGCCGGATTGACAAGCGCTTCGGTCGGATGCGGATAGCGGCTGGCGCGCATGATAAAAGCCCAAGTGGTCATGACCCGAGTCTATGTGATGTCACGCCCGGGCAGCGCAGGCATTCCGATTATCGAATTAAGCAAAACTTATAGGATTGGGTATGGGGACAGCCACCGACATCGTGATCAGCGCCCGGCAAATCGAGGTGTTTCGCATGGTCATGCGCCTGGGATCGGCACGCCGGGCCGCCGAAGCCCTGCACATCAGCCAGCCCGCCGTGACACAGATCGTGCTGCAGCTTGAACAGGCAGCGCGGTTAAGGCTGTTCGACCGAAGCAAAGGGCGTATGGTGCCCACGCCCGAGGCGGCGTCCTTGATCGACGAGGTCGAGCGCGTCTATGTCGGCCTCGACGCCGTGCAGCGCAAAATTGATCAGCTGCGTTCCTATGAAGATACGGTCCTGCGCGTCGGCGCCTTGCACGCCATGGCCTCCAGCGTGATGCCGTCATCGGTGGCGGACTTCATCCACAACCACCCCCGCGTTCGCTGCCAGCTGGAGGTCGACAGCTCCAGGGGCTTGCGCGAGCGCCTGCTTCAGCGCGAACTCGACATCGCGTTCATGGGCGACGAGGCGGACACCAGCGGCCTGACCGCGTCCGAGTTCTACGCAGTGCAGGCGGTTTGCGTCGCTCCCGCGACGCATCCTTTCGCGGCGCGCGCGAAAGTCGGCATCGAGGATCTGATCGAGGTTCCGTTGATCGGCCTGGACGCTTCGGATCCTGCGCAACGCCGGCTGGAAGCGTGCTTTTCCGAGTCCGGCATCGAGCCGCGTTTCGTGGCGACAACGCCGTACAGCCACACGCAGTGCTCACTGACCCTGGCCGGTGCTGGCCTTGCGATCACCAATCCATTGGTGGCCCGTAGCTACGTAGCGCTCGGGCTGCGCAGCGTACCGCTCACCGCTCCCGTTCGATTCCGCGCAATCCTGGCATTCCATCCGGCACAAGGCCAGTCGACGGCGGCACAGCAGTTCGTGAGCCTATGCCGGCAGCGGTTGGCCGATTTGCTGTGATGCACGTGCAGCAATGAGGGGCGCGTGCAGGAAAGTGCCATAGCAGCACGTCCGCGGCGGTTCAACGGCCAGGAGCCCCTGCCCGAAGCGCAGTGCTCCTGCGCCCCGCCGTTAAGGCGTGCCGCCCGACACATCGATCCGATACACCCGCCCGCTCGTCGCCGACGTGCCCGGATCGGCCAGCACGTACAGCGCCTGCGCGTCATCCACGCCAAAGGAGAACACACTGCCCGGGATCGTGACGTTCCAGTCGACCTGTTCTGCGACAACCCCGTCGCGATACATGAAGCTCAGCAGCTTGCCCGTGCAAAGGTCGGAATAGAAGTACCGCCCATGCAGCACCGGGTTGGCACTGCCCCGGTACACATAGCCGCCGACGATGGCACAAGCGCCCGCTTCGTGGCCGTATTCGAACACCGGCATGGTCAGCCCGGTCTTGTCGCAAGTGGCCGCACCCACGCAGGCGGTGCCCTCGGTCCGGTTCCAGCCGTAGTTCAGGCCAGCGCTGGTGGCCGGCGCCACGTCGACTTCCTCGCGCTGGTCCTCGCCGACATCGGCGATATACAGCAAGCCGGCGTCGAACGTGAACCGCCACGGATTGCGCAGGCCGAGAGCCCAGATTTCGCCACGGCTGCCGGACTGGCCGACGAAGGGATTGCCGGCAGGCAAGCCGTAGCCGGATGCGCCGCTGACGTCGATGCGCAGCATCTTGCCGAGCAGCATTCCCGGGTTCTGGGCGTTGCCCGACGGATCGCCACCGCCACCGCCGTCGCCCGTGCCGATATAGAGCATGCCGTCCGGGCCGAACGCGAGCTGGCCGCCATTATGGTTGGAGAAGGTGCCGTGCGGGATCGACAGCAGCACGGTGCCGGATGCCTCGGCGATATCCGGATTCGCGGCCGATACCTTGTAGCGGGCGATGGTGATGGCCCCATTGGTGTCGGTGTAATAGACGTAGAAGCGGCCGTTGGCCCCATAGTTGGGATCGAACGCCATCGACAGCAGCCCGCGCTCGCCATCGGTCGTCGTCAGCGCGGCGATATTGAGGAACGGCGTAGCGACCAATGCGCCGTTGCGCACGATCCGGATACGGCCGGCCCGCTCGACCACGAACAGGCGCGGATCGCCGGGGGGCGCGGTCAGGAAGATGGGCTCGGATAACCCGCCGGCAACCTGCGTCAGCGACAACTGCACTGTTTCCGGTGAGCCGTATTCCACGCTTGCCAAAGCACGGCCGCCCGCGGTCACCGCCACGGTCTGCGAAGGCGGCTGCGGCTTGAGGAGCGTGCTGCCAGTCAGCACGCTGGCGGCACTGACGGTATAGCTGCCAGCAGCCAGGTTGGACAGCGTGGTCGACTGGGTCACGGTCTGGCGGAACTGGCCGGGCCCCAATACCGTGATGGCCGCCGACGTCCCGGATGGCAGGCCGGAGATGGAGAGCGTCAGCGTGCCGGTGCCCGCGCCGGTGCTGCCGTCACCGCCCCCGTCTCCCCCGCCCCCTCCGCAAGCTGCGACACCCAGGCAGCAGGCGATGAAGAATCGGCAAAGCGAGTAGCGAAGTGCTTCGGACATGGCGCGCTCCTGTCACGGCATCTGACGGCGTGGCGCAACTGCTTGGGGAGGGCTTGGCTAAAGGATGCGCCCGTCCATCCGCTGCAACATGCGCTCAAAGACCTCGAAAAAGCCTACAAGAACACGAGCCAGCGAAGCGGCGCATTTGGCGCTGCTGTTCGCCGGTCGGCATCAGTTTGTACTTGAAGGCCTGGATGCGTTGCATGGCCGGAATTTTACTCTCGGCCGATGAGCAGTGAAACCGATATTCGGCATGGGCGGCAGTGGGACGGCTATCCTGCCCACGCTATCCTTCGCCGCCCTGGAGGGCAAGGGAACGCTGCCACGAGCAACAGCGCGGCGCTCGCCACGAACGTGGTCTGGTAGCCGCTGATATCGAACATGAACTCGCTCGTCGCCACCGCTTGGTTCATCGCTCGATAGCCGGCAATCGTCAGGTCGTTGTCAGCCGCATAGTAGATATCACCTGAAGACGCCCCCCTTCCTCAACCGCAGCAGCGGAATCCGACGAAGAGGTCGCTGCGGTGCGGCAGGTAGAAGTTCCGGTAGCGAGGATGTTGCATGCGGGCATGGGTGGCGAACGATCCGCCGCGAACCGAGCGATGCGTGTGAAACCAGGGGGCGGAATATTCCTGGTAGGGGTCGGGCGAGAACCCTGCATAGGGCACGAAAGGATCTGCCGTCCATTCCCACACGGCGCTACCCCAGCGGATCAGGTCATGCGTTGCCGCATACTCCCATTCGGCTTCCGTGGGCAAGCGCTTGCCGGCCCAGCGGCAATAGGCTTCCGCCTCGTAGGCATTGATATGACACACCGGCTGCTCGAGCGGCAGCGGCACCCACTGCCCGAACCAGCGCAACGCCCATTGCCCCGGGGCGCCGCCGGCTGTCCGGCGCCAGCGCACCGGATGCGCCAGCCTGCTCTGTTGCAGCCATGCGCGTCCGTCGTCGGACCACCATTGACGGTCGCGGTAGCCGCCGGCGGCCACAAACTCCGCAAATGCGGCATTGCTGACGCAAGTGCGATCGATGCGGAACGGGGCGATGGGGACCGGGTGGGACCACTTCTCGTTGTCGAAGACGAACCCGTCGGCCCCGCTGGGCAACCCCATCTGGAACGTGCCGCCGCCCGCGGCTGCCGCGCCGGCGCCTGGCGCAATGGAAGGCATGCCGAGCGGGGCATGCAGCGGATAATCGAGGGTCTGGCGCATATAGGTCAGCGCCTCCGCATGCATGTCTTCGTGGAACAAGGCGAGCCGGAAAAAATAGAGCGCCGCGTCCGTATCGTCCGATGTGGCGAGCCTGGCGCGAACTTGCTCCAGCACGGCGGCTGCGTAGTCGCGAATCTCGGAGAGCCGGGGCAGCGCAAGATGCCATCGGTCCCGGTGGGCGACGCGCATGGAATCGAAGAGGCGGTCGGCGTCCGGCAGCATGGACGGGAGGCTGGCCACCCAGCAGCCGTCCTGGCCGGCACGTGGCTCCCGCAGCACCCATTGCTCCGTGAACCAGGCGATATGGGCATACTCCCACAAGGGCGGATTGATTCCCGCGTCATACGGAACCTGCCATTGGGACGGCGACAGCTCTTCAAGCACGGCCCAGGTGCGCCGGTGCGCATCGGCAAACGCCGCATCCAGCTCGAACTTGTTTATCCTTCTTGCTGCCGCCCCCTCAGAACCTGTCGTCATGCGTCCTCCCAAGGCCACCGTCGCGATTATCAGTCCAGCGCTGCGCAAAGCCAACAATGGCAACTGGCAAACCGCCAATCGCTGGGCCCGGTTCCTGCAGGGGGACTACGATGTCACGCTGGCCGCTGAATGGTCGACGGCCAGCCCGGGCGGCGCCCTGCCCGATTGCCTCATCGCCCTGCACGCCCGACGCTCGGCCGAGTCCATCGCCAGGTTCGCCGAGGCTTGTCCGGATCGTGCGCTGATCGTCGTGCTGACCGGCACCGATCTGTACCGCGACATCCGCACCGATGCATCGGCCCAGCGCTCGCTCGAACTCGCCACCCACCTGGTGGTGCTGCAGGACGAAGGGCTGGCCGAACTGGCGGCCGCGCATCGCGCCCGGTGCCGGGTGATCTACCAGTCTGCCCCGGCATGCGCGCCCGCGGCGCCCCGCCAGAATCACTTCGAGGTCGTGCTGGTCGGCCACATGCGGGCGGAAAAAGACCCGCTGACGCCCATGCGCGCGCTCTCGCTGCTTCCCGACGATTCGCGCGTGCGCCTGATCCACATCGGCGGCGCGCTGGATGACGCCTATCAGCAGGAAGCCCTGGCGCTGGAAGCACGAGCCTGGCCCGGTGTGCGGCGCTATGTCTGGCTGGGAAACCTGCCCCATGACGAAACCCTGCAGCACATCCGGAAAGCACAGGCCATGGTGATCTCCAGCGCCATGGAAGGCGGCGCCAACGTGATCATCGAGGCCGTCGCCAGTAGCGTGCCGGTGCTGGCCAGCCGCATCCCGGGCAACGTCGGCATGCTGGGCCGTGATTACGAAGGCTATTTTCCGTTGGGTGACGCCGCGCAATTGGCACTGGTGCTGGAACGCACCAGCCGGGATGCCGGGTTCCTGGACCGCCTGCGGCAGCAATGCGCAATTCGCGCGCCGATGTTCGCGCCGGCGCGGGAACGGGCGGAAGTGAGTAAACTTGTCGCCGACGCCTTGAAACCAGAATGACTCGGAGCCCCGCAGTGGACCAGCCAGACAACGCAAAGATCAAGCTCACCGCCTTTTCCCACGGCGGCGGGTGTGGGTGCAAGATCGCCCCCGGTGTGCTTTCTGAAATCCTCAGGAATTCGGTCGGCTTCCCTGCTCCGGCAGCCCTGCTGGTCGGCAAGGAAACCAGCGACGACGCGGCGGTCTACCAGCTCAATGAGAGCCAGGCCCTGATCGCCACCACGGACTTCTTCATGCCGGTGGTGGACGATCCGTACGATTTCGGGCGTATCGCCGCCACCAACGCCATCTCCGACGTCTATGCCATGGGCGGAACCCCGATCATGGCGCTGGCGCTGGTCGGCATGCCCATCGAAAAGCTGCCGCCCGAGGTCATCGGCAAGATCCTCGAAGGCGGCGAATCGATCTGCGCCCAGGCGGGCATCCCGGTCGCGGGCGGCCACACCATCGATTCCCTTGAGCCGATCTACGGGCTGGTGGTCCTTGGTCTGGTGCACCCGAACCGGGTCAAGAAGAACAGCGGCGCCAAGGCGGGTGACAAGCTGATCCTCGGCAAGCCGTTGGGCGTGGGCGTGTTGTCCGCCGCGGTGAAGAAGGACAAGCTCGACGCGGCTGGCTATCAGGAACTGATTGCCTGCACCACCAAACTCAACACGCCCGGCCGACTGCTGGCCGAATTGCCGGCTGTCCACGCGCTGACCGACGTGACCGGCTTCGGCCTGCTCGGCCACCTGCTGGAGCTGTGTCGTGGCGCGGGCGTCAGCGCGCGGCTGGACATGGGGCGGATTCCACTGCTGCCGCGGGTCGAGCGCATGGCCGCCGAAGGGCTGGTGACCGGCGCATCGGGGCGCAACTGGGTCAGCTACGGCAGCGAGGTGGACCTGTCCACGTCGGTCACGCCAAGCCAGCAGGCACTGCTGACCGATCCCCAGACCAGCGGCGGCTTGCTGGTGTCGTGCGCACCGGAAGCCGTGGACGAGATCCTGGAGATCTTTAGCCGGGAAGGCTTCGCAGACGCTGCCGTGATCGGAGAAATGACGCAAGGTGCCGCCCGTGTTGCCGTTGCTTAAGCGCCTTGCCGCGCTGACCCTGCTGGGCTTTGCCGGCCTCGCCAGTGCCCAGGCTGTCCTGAAGGTCTCGGCCATTCCCGACGAGTCCCCCACCGAACTGCAGCGCAAGTTCGCGCCGCTTGGCAACTACCTGGAGAAGGAAACCGGCATGAAGGTGAAGTTCGTGCCCGTCACGGACTACGCTGCGGTGGTCGAAGCGCTGGCCACCGGCAAGATCGACATGGCGTGGCTGGGCGGCTTTACCTATGTGCAGAGCAAGATCCGGACGAAGGGAGCCACCATCCCCATCGTCCAGCGCCAGGAAGATGCCGCGTTCACCAGCAAGTTCATCACCGCCGACAGCGCGATCAAGTCACTGGCCAACCTCAAAGGCCACACCTTCGTCTTCGGCGCGCCGTCCTCTACCTCCGGCCACCTGATGCCACGGCACTTCCTGCTGCAGGCGGGCATCGACCCGGACAAGGACTTCAAGACGGTCGCCTATTCTGGCGCCCACGATGCGACGGTGGCTTTCGTGCAGGCCGGCAGGGCCGACGCCGGCGTGCTCAATGCCTCGGTGTGGGACAAGCTGGTGGAGCAACGCAAGGTGGATCCCGCCAAGGTCAGGGTATTTGCTGTCACACCGCCCTACTACGACTACAACTGGACCGTGCGCGGCGGGCTCGATCCGGCCTTGCGCAAGAAGCTGACCGAAGCGTTCCTGCGGCTTGACCCGGCCAATCCCGAGCACCGGGAGATCATGGCATTGCAGCGGACCGCCAAGTACATTCCCACCCGGCCGGAAAACTACGACGGCATCGAGGCCGCAGCCCGGGCCGCGGGCCTGATCCAGTGATGCCGGTCTGATGAGCTTCCGCCTGGACGCCGCCAGCATCAGCTACGCCAACGGACAGCGTGCGCTCAGCCAGATCACGCTGGCGGCCGGCCGCGGCGAGCCCATCGCCGTCATCGGTCCGTCGGGAGCCGGCAAGACCTCCTTGCTGCGCTTGCTGGCAACGTCGCTGCGGCCAAGCGAGGGCCGTGTGGAGGTGCTGGAGCAAAGCCCCTGGGCGGTGTCCGCCGCACGCCTGCGGCAGTTGCGCTGCCGCATCGGCATGGTGCACCAGGCGCCGCCGATGCCGCCGCGCCAGCGCGTGATCACCGCCATCCTTGCCGGCCGCCTGGGCATCTGGCCCGCCTGGAAATCCTTGCTGTCGCTGGTCTATCCGGCAGACATCGATGGTGCCGGCGAACAGCTCGCCCGCCTTGAGCTGGCCGACCGCCTGTTCGACCGCTGCGACCAGCTCTCGGGCGGCCAACTGCAGCGCGTGGGCGTCGCCCGCGTGCTTTACCAGCGCCCGGATCTGATCCTGGCGGACGAGCCGGTCTCGGCGATGGACCCGGTGCTGGCCAACCTCACCCTGGGCGAGCTGCGCAAGGAAGCGGATACACGCGCCGTGCCCCTGGTCGCCAGCCTGCACGCAGTGGACCTGGCGCTGCGCTGGTTTCCCCGCATCGTCGGCCTGAAGGCGGGCGAGATCGCCTTCGACCTGCCGGCCGAGCGCGTCACCGACGCGCTGCTGCGCGAACTCTATGCCTCCGAAAGCGCATCGCCACCGGTACAGGGCAGCCAGGCCCTGATGAGCATCGCGGCGGGTGCGAGCGCCGCCATCGGTGGCGATACCCGACCCAGGCCTGCGTGCCGATGACCGCCCACCCGCGCGATCCCCAGGCGCTGCGGCGCGCCAGCGGCCTGGTGGTCGCGCTGCTTCTGCTGTGGCCATTGTTGCAGCTGTCCCGGTTCAGCCCTTCAGCCTTGTTCGACACCGGAAACCTCAAGGTGATGGGCGCCTTCGTGCGCAACTTCCTTCCCCCCGAGGTTTCGCCCGGATTCCTCGGGCTTGTGGTCAACGCCACGCTGGAAACGCTGGCGATCGCCACCGCTGGCATTGCGCTCGCCTTTGTGATCGCAACACCTCTGGCCGTGGCCTTGACGGGCAGCCTGTCGGTGTCGCGCATCGGCCCCGGCCGGGGACGCAAGCCGCGCATGGCGGTGCGCGCTGGCGTGCGCGCCCTGGTGCTGCTGCTGCGCGGGGTGCCGGAGCTGGTGTGGGCACTGGTCTTCGTGCGGGCCCTCGGCCTGGGGGCGGCGGCGGGCGTGCTCGCTCTGGCCATCACCTATGGCGGCATGCTGGCAAAGGTCTATGCGGAAATCCTCGAATCCAGCGACAAACGCGCCGTGGATGCCCTGCTTGGCAGCGGCAGCGGGCGCCTGGCGGCACTGTTCTATGGGCTGCTTCCCCATGCCGCGCAGGAGCTGGTCTCGTACACCGTCTACCGCTGGGAATGTGCCATCCGGGCTTCCGTGGTCATGGGCTTCGTTGGCGCCGGCGGACTTGGGCAGTTGATGGACCAGGCCATGAAACTGCTCAACGGCGGGGAAGCCGCGACCATCCTGCTAGTGTTCCTGCTGCTGGTCCTGCTGGCGGACGCGCTCAGCGCGCACCTGCGCAAGCTGCTCGACTGAATCATGGCGCACAAAGTCAAGGCCGCTCAATTCTGCATGCGCTGCCTGCTCACCCTGATCGCGGTGGCCGCCGCGGTTTCGGGCAGCTTCGCGTATCTGTCGCTCGATCTGGGCCAGCTTTTTTCCGCGGACGCTGCAGCCGAGATGGCGCGCTTCCTGCTGACGTTCTTCCCGCCGCAGCTGTCACCCGCCTTTCTGGCCAGAACCGCTGGCAGCATGCTCGAAACGCTCGCGGTTTCCGCGGTGGGCACGCTGTGTGCGGCGGTGCTGGGCTTTGGCCTGGCACTACCGGCTTCCGGGCTCTACGGCGATGCGCTGCGCGCGTTGTCGCGCTTGCTACTGAACCTGTTGCGCTCGATCCCCGAGCTGGTATGGGCTGCGCTAACCGTGCTCGCAGTCGGCCTTGGACCGTTTGCCGGCACCCTCGCCCTGGCACTGCATACCGCGGGCGTGCTCGGGCGCCTGTTCGCCGAGGCGCTGGAGAATGCGCCGCGCGCACCCGCCCGCGCGCTGACGGAAGGGGGCACTCCTGCCGCGCTGGTCTTCATGTACGGGACGCTGCCGTGCGTATGGCCCCAGTTCCTGGCCTACATCCTGTACCGCTGGGAAACGAATATCCGCGTGGCGGCAATCCTTGGCTTTGTCGGCGCCGGCGGACTTGGGCAGATGCTGTATTTCGAGCTGTCCCTGTTCCATCTGCCCCAGGCTTGCACGGTGATCATCGCCATGCTTGCCCTGGCCGCCGTGGTCGACACAGCCAGCGCGATCATGAGGGGTGGCCGGCATGCGTGAAGAGGCGCCGGCGGCGCTTGCGGTTACTTCCTACGTCCAGGAACCCATGCCGCTCGCGCCAGGGAAAATTGCCGGCTATAAGCTATTGGATTGACTGCTCTATTTAGTCGAGCCCCTTCTCCGACAGGAACGCCTGCATCAGATCTGCCACCTGCAGGTTGTTCAAGTCCGAAAACGGAAAATGCGTGTTCCCGCGTACCCCGAGGTCCGGCAAGTGAACCAGCCTGGCGTCGCCGCCATGGCGATTGACGGCATCGACCCACAGCTTCGCCATCGCCAACCGCACGCGCCAGTTGTCCAGCCCCGGGTCCGCGCCAGGCCGGGTCGGGATGTTGTCGCCGTAGAAGAGCACGATCGGAATGCGCGTGAGCGACTTGAATTGCGCCATCGTCACCGCCACGCCGGCCAAGGGTCCGGTGAGGCTTGGCATTGCCGCAGGCACCTCCCCTTCCGGAAACACGAAGCCGCTGCCAGGTTCGTAAGACACCACGGCGCGGATGGCCGGGTTGCGCATGACCGCTTGCCATCCCAGCCCGCCGCTGTAGGAATGCGTGACCAGGATGCCGGGGCCGATACGGTGGAAGAGCGCCGATACGGCATCGACCGCCACCTGGTTATCCAACGGCCCGGTATCCGGCACCATTTGCCTGAAGAACTGGTTCAGTGCCTCCGGATCCTTCGAGAACTGCACGCCGCGGTAAAAGTCCGGCCATGCGCCCAGGCGGAACATATTGAACCAGCGTTGTTCATCCGGTTCGGCGGCGATTCGCGCGGCGACGGTGCTTCGGCCCGCGCCGCCCCGGCGCGGTTGGTCCAGCAGATACACCGGAAAGCGGCGGCGCAGGAAGATGGTCTGGAATCCTTCGCGACCGTCGGGGGTGGTCTCCCACGTCTTCGAAAACTCGCCAAATCCGTGCCACATCACCAGGGGCAGCTTGCGCGGGTTCACGGGGATCTGGTAAGCCACGCGCGCATGGTCACCATGGAGCGTCTGTCCGTCAGGACCAGCCTTACCCAGTTCATAGATACCCGGGCTACGCACGACAGTGCCGCCGACCGCGAAGCTGCCCTGGGCCTGGAGCACGAGCGGCGCGGAGAGAGCGTTGCCGCCGAAGACCGCTGTGCAGATGAGTGGCAAGGCAAGAAGAACACGAAAATCAAGAAGCATGTCAGCACCCTCAGAGCCCGAGCGGTGGCTCGCTGATACCCGCGTATGGCTATAGCTGAAAAGGCAGGCCGCGCTGCCGCTTGCCGGTCAGCCGCGCGATGGCATTCGCGAACGCCGGCGCAAGCGGTGGCAGACCTGGTTCACCCATGCCGGTCGGCGCATCGGCACTGGGCACGATGTGCACGTCGAAGGCAGGCATGTCGGTAATGCGGGCGACCGTAAAGTCGCCGAAATTGCCCTGCTCGAGGGAAGTTTCCACCACGGAGCGAATGCGCTCGGGGCGGCTGTCCATGCCTTTGGTGGCCTCGCCGTCCTTGAAGCCAAACTTGGTGGCGATGACAACCTGATCCCGAATCGGCTGCAAGGCTTCGCCAACCATTTCCTCGTTCAGGGCACCGTAGGCTTCGGCGGTATCGAAGAAGGTCACCCCGCGCTCGAAAGCGTCGCGGATCATCTGGACCGCCGCCGCACGTTCCAGTCCGGGGCCGTAACCAAAACTCAGCCCCATGCAGCCGAAGCCCAGGGCAGAAACTTCCAGGCCAGAACGGCCGAGTTGTCGCTTGTGCATGGTGGTCTCCCGTCCAATTGGTCCGATACCCGGGACTGTAAAGACCACTGTCTCAACCAACTAGGCCATTCCCGTTTGCATCAGTTACAAGAAAAACTTGATAATCGGCTTCCAAGCCGGGAGATTGCCATGCCGGTCAACGAATTCAGGGCGATCGCCATGTTCGCCAAGGCGGTCGAGTTGGGCAGCATCCGACGCGCCGCCCAGGTGACCAGGCGTTGGCCGAATAACAAGCGAACGGGACGCGCAGGCAGTAATATGAGCGCTCCTCCCCCATTGGAAGTATCGCGATGCAAGTACTGGTTGACGCGGACGCCTGCCCGGTTGTCGTCAAGGAAATGCTGTACCGGGCCGCACAACGTGTCGAAGTGTGCGTCACGCTGGTTGCCAACCAGTACATGCGCACGCCGCCTTCGCGCTTTATCAAGTCACTGCAAGTGCCTGCGGGCTTCGACGTCGCCGATGACCGTATCGTCGAGCTGGTCAGCAGCGGGGACCTTGTGATCACGGCGGACATCGTGCTTGCCGCCGCCGCCCTTGACAAGGGCGCCTTTGTGCTCGACCCGCGAGGAAGCTGGTTCAGCCGTGAGAACATCCAGGAGCGCCTGACGATGCGCGAGGTGATGGAACAACTCCGCAGTTCAGGCGTTGATACCGGCGGGCCGGCACCGTACGCCCAGCAGGACAGCAAGGCGTTCGCTGGCCAATTGGACCGCTTCCTGGCACGCCATGCGCCGCCGGGTGCGGTCGCCTGAGGCGTGGTGGCTACAGCAATGCAGTGGTGAGCCGACTTTGGGTTCAAGGTGGCAACACGCCTTGCGCGTTCTACCATGCGTTTGCGAGCCAGGCGCCGGACGGACAGGGTACGGGCCGCCTATGGGGAGAACTACCAAAGGCTCGTCGAGATCAAGAACAAATACGACCCGGCCAACTTCTTTCGTCCGCACCAGAATGTTCGGCTCGGGCCGGTGGCTTAAGAGAATCTGACGGCGGCGGTGGCCATCCTGGCGTGCCGCCGCCTGCCACGTAACGCCCTACGCCTCCAGTTCCTCCAGCACCTTGCCCCGAGTCTCGATGCCGATCAGTGCAACAGTAACCGCAGTGACAAGTGTTACCGCTGCAAGGCAATAGAAGGCCATATTGAGTAGACCAAGGCCTACGAGTTGCGTCACGACCATCGGACCAGAAATCGCCGCAAGCTTTGACCATACGCCGCCAAGGCCGCATCCGAGCGCACGAACGCTCGTCGGATACATTTCCGGCGTATAGACGAACACCGTGATGAACCCGCACGCAAGCAGACCAAACGCGATCGAGCAAAGCGTCGCTACGACATAGACTGACTGATTGACCATCAGGCCAGCAAGGATGAGTGCGGTAGCGCAGGCGAAGAAAGCCCAAATGATGACTGGCTTCCGGCCAACCCTGTCAACCAATACCGCGCACACGATGGAGCCAATCACGCCCAAGGCAGAACACCCGATCGCGAGATTCAGCGCCGTTTGCAGCGGCACCTTGTAGATGGTCTGATAAATGGTAGGTAGCCATGTCGTCAGGCAGGACTGGATGAATCCGCAGGCTGCCCACAGTAGCGCAATAACGAGGGTACGGCGTACGTAGGCAGCACCGAACAGGTCTCGCACGCGGCGCTTCGGCATCTTCGAGAGCAACTTGTCGTAGCGCGCGCCATCCTCCGGCACATCCAGAATGCCTCGGACGGAAGCCTCGAAACGCTGCATCGCCACATGAGCTTCGGCAAAGCGATTCTTCCCAGCGAGCCAGCGCGGAGACTCGGGCACCAGCCAGGGAATCAGGACGCACAGCAGCAAAGGCAGACCTCCCACGAAATACAGAGACTGCCAGCCGACGCGGGGCACCATCCACGCTCCGACGATAGTCGAGATCAGCAAGCCGATCGGATAGATGACTTCGTACAGGAGAACAAAACGGCCGCGACCGTGTGCCCGCGCGATCTCGTTGATATAGGTAGCAGCTACAGGTAGTTCGCCACCAATGCCGACACCTTGAATCACCCGGATTATGAGGAATACCTCGAATGAATGAGTAAGGCCACACGCGATACTGCCGAGCCCAATGATCCCTGTGCTGATCGTGATTGCCTTGAGCCGTCCGAAGCGATCTGCGATCTGGGGAAAGACCAGCGTGCCAAGCAGGGCGCCTACCGAGCTCCCAGCGATAAGCATTCCAATTTGCGCGGGAGACAGCGCCCACTCCTTGATCAGAACGGGTAGTGTCGCTGCGATCACAAGGGCGTCGAACCCGTCGAAGAACGTAGCCAGGCCGATCAACAAGCGCGCTCGGATCTGCAGCGAGGATTTTTGCAGGCGTTCGAGTCTGGCAATAATCGCGCCTTGCGAATCGTGAGCAGAGTGGCGATAGTTGATATCCCTCGCCATCGAGTATTCGGCTGCTTTCATTGTGCAGTCCTTTCAGTCGTCTATTGTCATTACCAGCCGCATGGTCGGATGCGGCCTGGCGATATCTACGCGGTGAGGATCACACCAGGTAGAGAGGATCCCGAACACCTTGCAGTTGCTCCAGATCTCGGCTTTTCGGTACGCAAAACTCCACGCGATACCCGTCAGGGTCGGTTGCAAACAGACTTGTTTTTAGCGGACCGGAGATCGGAGCAATGACTTGGTACCCAAGGGCATCCAGGCGCTTCGCACTTTCCTCCCACCTCGTGCTGCCCTCAACCTCGAAGCCGAAGTGGTGCAGACCCTTTTCCTCGCCAAGAACGAGGGCCAATTGATAGGGAGAAGGGGTCGCCGATGGACGCAACAGAACAATGTCGGGTGTATCGCAAACAATCTCGAGGCCGGCGATGCACGTATAGAACTCGACCATTGGCCCAAGATCCTGGGTAACCAGGACAGCGTGCGAGAGCCTTCTGGGTTGCATCACCCCGCCATCAAAGCGTCGTGTTTCGGGATTGGGGTGCCAACGAGGATCGGCAGCTGGTGCTGGCGCACCGGGTATCCAGGACGAGGTAATCAGTTCGATGTCACCATGCAAGACCGCACGCCAGTCCTTGATCGTATCCGCGTAGAACTCGTTCATGTTTCCATCAGGGTCGCGGAGATAGACGCTACGCGCAATCTGATGATCTACAGTCCTTGGCGTTTGAGACTTCCCTTCGGCCACAGCACGGTCCCAAGCTGCGACCAATACTGCTTCTGACTCCATTTCCCACGCGAGATGGTTCAGTCCGATTTTGCTCGCGACGCCCCTGGGCATTTGCAGGTGCCCGTCCCGGCCATATCGGGCTTCATAGGTCTGCTCGATCATGCCAACGTCATGCGGAGTGTGCCCTACACCCATGAAGCCGGCGCGGATGCCGCTCTCGGTGAACTCCAAGTTCAGTCCGCAGGCTTGCTGATAGAAATCGATTGAACGCTGCAGGCTCGCAACGATGAAATTGACGTGACCGAGGCGACGTGGACGAAAGATGCCGTCGAGACGCTGTTGCTGCATTATGGATTCCTCCTATTTAGATATGTACCGATTCGCTTGGCCCAGGCGCTGTCTGGAGCACCACTCGCCAGATGGACTGAAAAATGATCATGTCCGACAACCTGGTCCCAGCAAACGGGAACGCCTCTCTGCTCCAGGATGGCCACAAACTCCTGGTTCTGCGTCACCGTCCGCGGGAAATCGCTTTCGCCCCAACTCAGATAAAAGGGCGTTTTGGCGTTATGCACGAATGCCTTCGGGCTCCACACAGAAGCCCCCGGCCCTAGCGCATCGCCGAGTTTTTTTTCGGCATCGGTAGACGGCGAGGTGAGGAAGGAGAGATCTAGTGCCGCACTGATCAGGAAACATCCCTTTACTACATCGGATGGAATGGCGTAGGCGCTCATCAGATCTGGGCGCAAGCCCAGAATTGCCGCCAGATGCCCGCCGGCGGAGTGACCGCCAACATAGACGCGGTCCGGGTCGCCGCCATATTCAGCGATGTTCTTATGCACCCAGGACAGCGCGCGGAAGCAGTCAGCCACGATTTCTTCCATGCGAACGGCCGGTGCAAGCCGATAGGATGCGGAGACAAGCATCGCGGGTGCAGAGGCAACCGCCGGGGCCATGAAGCCCATCCACTCCTTGAAGCCGTTCATCCACGCACCGCCATGAAGGAGGAATAGGACCGGCAGTCCCTTGTCTGTCTTGTCGGTATCGCGGGGAATGTATATGTCGAGCTTTTGCCAGGGGTCTTCGCCGTATGGCAGGTCGCCCGCAAACAGCATCTGGTTCGCGGCAATGCGAGACGCTGCAAGGGCCTTTTTCGCATATTCATCCGCTCCGGGATGCAGCATCGCCGGCAACTCGGGCAATCTATCGAACGCCATCAGAGGGCTCCCGTCGGACAGTGGTTTGCGGTGCGCATGCGCTGCTGTACCAGCCAGCGCGAGCGTCCCGCAAAGCTGAAGGCGACGCTGCGCAGAGAGTCCGGCAAGCGCCCGACGGTGCTGTAGAGCTTGGAAACGCGTTGGGTATGTTCGGTCAGTGGCCGTTCGCGGGCCTCCCACTCTTGCAGCGCGATCTGGATATCAGCCTCGTTCTCGACCGCTGCGGCTAACCCCAACGCATTCATCATTGCGCACCCACCACCCTGGCCGAGATTGGGAGCCTGGGCATGTGCTGCGTCGCCAACTACCGCCACACGGCCCGACGACCAGCGATGAAGGTGGATCATTTCGAACTCGTCCCATCGCCCTTCGTGGCGAATTCGATCGATGAGCGGACGTAGGTGCGGGAACGAGTCGCCCCAGGCTTTGACATTCAGCGGAAGCGTTTTTCCCTCAACATCCGAGTTGAGCGTTGTCAGTGCCAGATACAACCAGTCCTGGCTGCAAGGCACATACAGGAGCCGGCGCTTGCCGGACCAGTGTTCGACGATTTCCGCTTTAGCATCTGTGGCATCGTTGTTCCTCGGAAGAAGAACACGAATTGCACCATCCCCGAGTTTCACACGTGACCGCACAAGTCCCAGGCTGTCCCGAATATGTGAATGCACGCCGTCTGCTGCGATGATGAGGTCCGCCTTGGCCATCTCTCCCGTACTTAGCCCCACTACCCCCGCGGGAGTTGCGCTCACCACTTCGGAACCCATCAGGATTTGCGCCCCGGCGCGCCGGGCTGCGGCAGCGACTGCTTCCAGCAGTTGCTGCCTCACGATCGTGAATACACGTTGGTTGGGGCTGGATGGATGACGGGCAAGGAGTTTGCCTTCCGCGTTGCGCGTCTCTCGAGCCGGCGTCAAGTGCGCACCGCGCACTGCGTCTTCATACGCACCGATAGCTTGCAGCACCTTCAATCCATTCTCAAAGATGAAGATGCCAGCCCCGGCTGTGCGGAGGCTGGAGGCTCGCTCATGCACCCGAACTGTCCAGCCGCGTTGCGCAAATGCCGCTGCTGCGGTCAGACCTGCGAAGCCTGCCCCTGAAATTTCAACATGCCGTACTGACATTTTTTTACCTCTATTGCTGCGGGCGCTTGCCCGGTTACTCTTTCCCGGCATCGGAGTGCCAGGACAAACTCAAAAAATGTGTTTGACGCCGACCATGGCCCCAAGCTGGTTGCCTCCCGGGGAGGTCGAGCCCGGCCCGCCGGCGCTGACTGAGTTGGTGAGTGTTCCCCCGTTATCGATATAGCCAGCCGTCGCATAGACAGAAGTACGCTTGGAAAAGCTATACAGGCCTCGAACAGCAAAGAGGATTGAGCGGTTGTCGCTATGGCGGTAGTCAAGCCAGCTCAGTTGTGTCCCGAGCGTGATGGCGGGGGTAATGTCGTAGGCAACCCCGGCCCACCAGAGATCGCTCCGAGGAGTTGGACTTGCGTCGTTATCCCGGCGCAGGAGTCCGGCACCCATTTTTGCGCGGGCCAGGATGGCGTAGCCCGCAAAGATCATCCTGGTATCTCGCATGCCGCTTGATGAGAGGCCGGCGAATGCGCCCGGCCCGCCTCTCATCGCGTCATAAGCTGCACTGACGCCCCAATTACTTCCTTCGTACATCACCATCGCGGTCCACTGCTGGCACGCGCGATGGTCTGAAGGATTCTCTCCAGCACAGTTCTGGCCGGCCAGGCTTGGACCCGCGTTGACCGTATCTCTGCCAAAGCTGTATGTGCCGCCGAGCGTCAGGCCGCCAAATTTGCCGCGATAAGCAACGGAGTTGTCCGAGCGGGGATTGGCGAGGTTTGCGTCGAGATTGCTGGTGCCGTAGATGTTCGGCCCCAGTACGTCCGGGTCTGCAGTCGACCAGAGGCTCATCGTGTACTGACGGCCCACGCTAATTTGGCCCCAGGACCCCGCCACGCCTACCCACGCCTGGCGACCGAAGAGCCGCCCTCCGTTTAGCAAGGCACCGGTATCGGGACCAAATCCACCTTCGAGCTGGAAATTCGCTTTCAGGCCGCCGCCCAAGTCTTCCGAGCCACGAAGTCCCCAACGTGAAGGCACCGTGCCGGTCGCGCTTGGCATTCGAACCACACTGTCGTGGGCGCTGCCAATGCGATTCACGTACTCGACTCCAGTGTCGAATACGCCATATGCGGTGACCGTCGACTGCGCAAATGCAGTAGTTGTCGCTACTGCAGACGCAAGCGCACCAACTGCCGGGACCAAGGGCCAAGCTCTGTTCATAAGTTCCTCCACCACTTTTGTCGGGGTAGACGTCTTGTTGTTCGGTGAGGAAAGTTACCGCACGTCCGCAACATATGCAATTACATTTGTTTAGACTTAACATATCGTTTACACCTAATAAAATCACGTAGCAACACATACTTCCAAAACATGTGTATGCATAGAATCGTGGCAGAGCACGCTCAGACGGCCTTCCCAGTGCTACAATCGGTGCCGCTATGCGAAGAACGTCCAACATCCAATCGCGCGATCTCGAGCCCGTGTCGGGTTACTTGCCTTACAACCTCAGCAGGTTGATGAACGCAATGAACGCCCGGCTTTCGCGGGCGCTACGTCCCGTCGAGATCACCATTCAGCAGTTCCGCGTGATGCAGCACTTGAGATGGGTGTCAGTTGCGACAATCGGGGAGATATGCAAGGAGACGATCATCGAGCAGTCGGTGGTGAGTCGCATCGTTGATCAGCTTGAGCAACGCGGATTTGCCGTGAGGAATAAGCGCCCGACCAACGCTCGAGTGGTTGAGGTGAGATTGACGCCGGTTGGAGAGGCCGTCTATGACAAAGTCGACGTTGCGGCCAAAGACATCGCCGCTGACACGCAAGAGATCCTGACCGAGGAGGAACGTGCGTTGCTCAATGCGACGCTCGCTCGTCTGGTGACACACGTTCTTAGCCGGGACGACTAGGTTGGCAAGGCTTGGCATCTAACGTCGACGTGCCGCGACCGCTTCAACCGTAGCGCCAGGTGTCAACCAGACCGGCGTGGTTGCCGGCATCAAACATATCTTCTGACGTGGCAGGGGCATTGGTGGCGATGTCCCCTTTTTTCGCTTTGGAGAGCGAATAAATCTGCGTCAAATGGCGTCTGCCGTGCAGTCCAGCTATTCTCGTCAGCGCAGTCTCGTTAATTCCGGTTCTTGGGCGGGCGCACGGCGACGTCATTAGCTAATAACTCTTTCGGAAAACGCAGTCTGACGAATCCGGTCCCCTACACTACGGCGCTCCCCTCTTCCGTGGCAACGCTTCCGCTCAGCTAGTCGGACACCGGGCCAGGCAGTTTGGCGATCACCTTGATCTCAAACTGGAAGCCGTAGAGCCATGCGTCAGCGTCGATTCCAGCTTCACATCGGCGTCAGCGACCGGATGGTGGACGTGATTGGCGACAACGTGGATTGCGTATTGCGGGGTGGGGAGTTGACCGATTCCTCCTTGCAAGCGCGCCGCGTGGGCGAGCTAAGGCTCGGTGTCTACGCGGCCCCCGGCTATCTCGAGCAAGCGGGCACACCCATGCATCCGGGCGAACTGGAAGACACCCACCACCGCATCGTCGGATTCCTGGGAGCCAGCAGCGGCAAGGTCGCACCGGTTACGATGCAACGCGATGGCGAGAGCATCAGTGTCCGAGGCCGCTATCTGGCCGCGCTCGATGATGGCAATGCCTATCTCGCGGCGGGTCTCGCCGGCGTAGGTGTCCTTTGGCTACCGCACTACATGGCCCGGGAATATGTGGCGCGCGGCCAGCTAGTGCCGGTCTTGGAGAGCTGGCGCCTCGATCCCATGCCCATGTACGTCGTTTATCCGCCGAACAGGCACGTCAGCGTGAAGCTCAGGGTGTTTATCGATTGGGTGGGCGAATTGATGGAACGCCACGTATCGCGTTTGCCCCCGCACCATCCATGAATCGCGCGATGTTGCGCAGCGCGCTTTATCAGGCAGTCTGGCCGCGGCGGGGAGTGGCCCTTGACCAAGGGCAGATAGTCAGCTCCCGCAGGCGGATCGGATTAACCGTCCGTTTCAAGGCCCATGGAATGACCGGATCACCCACGCATCCGCAACAGATCAGCGTAAGAAACCAGCTTGCGTTTCTCATTGGCAAGCGTCTTTCGTTTGGACGCCGAGCGGGTTGGTTGGCCGCGCTCGAACTTGGCGGCGGCGCGTGCATCCTCCCGCGCGTAGGCCCGCGCGGTCTTGGCTTCCGCCTTCAGGCGTTCAGCCTCCAGCCGCGCGGCAGTGCGTTCCTCTCGGGCAACATCTTGCACGGCCGACATGATTTCGGCTCTTAGCAGATCGCGCCTTTGCCTGGCAGCGGCACGGGCAGCCTGCAATTGCTCTTTCCTCTGCCGCAGCCAGTCTTTCCCGTTGACCGGCGCAGGCCTGGCCTCTGGCGGCACGCTCAGGCGCAAAGCCCTGCTGGTTGAAACTCTCTCAGTCGGCGGCGCGCGCCGCGCATCCTGCTTCGCATCACTCACGCTGCATCACTCTCCCAGCACCACATGGCTGCGGCCCATGCGTCACTGGTTGAAAGTCCGTAAACTCATGCCAGCAACCTTACCATAGGACTGCATCTCGGGCCTGGTGCGTCCAGCTTCCTTTTGCGTGGCGGCATGAATCGCTTAAACACGCGGGCTTACGCCGTCACCGCGCGGTAAGTGCCGCGATATCGCGTACGCCGCCGTCGATCACCAGTGCGGCAATGCCCGCCGCCTCGGCCGCGACCGTCAGCACTTCGCCCCAGTAGCCAGCAAACGACCTCCTGGATCGACGGAAGGCCAGCCACGGGGCGCGTTCATATAAGAACATCGAGTCGGGTGAGGGGTCGCCCCCTCAGCCCGCTCACACCACCGTACGTGCGGTTCCGCATACGGCGGTTCACGAACGAGACTGCAAGCGCCGCTGAGTATCCAGCAGCGAGACCAGCCCCATGGCGTCGAAGTAGCTCTTTGGATAGGCTGCGCCCATGTGGCTGGCCCCGGCATTCCACCATGGGCCTTGCCCATTGCGGGCCGAGCGCCACGCGCGGTCCTCCGTTAAGCCCTGTCGACGCAGCATCACAGTGCGGGTAGCGCGGCTCTTGGCTTGCCGCCACATTACGCAGCGCAGCCGCCGCCGCACCCACCCGTCTAGTGTCTCCAACACGCCTTTCGCTTCCGTGTATTGGAAGTACCCAATCCACCCGCGCAGCACCGGATTCAGCACCGCTATCGTGTGAGCCGGGCTCCTTCCTCGCCCCTTACGCATCAGCTCCTTGATTCGCCCGGTCAGTCTTTGCAGACTCTCCGGGGCGATACGCAGCTTGGCCTGACGATGTGCGGTCACGCTGTAGCCCAGGAACTTGCGCGCCCACGGGCGCCCGCACGTACTCTTGCCTTCGTTGACCTGCAGTTTCAGCCGTTCCGCAAGGAACGCCGTCATCCCAGCCAACAGCTTTTGCCCCGCCGCTTTGCTTCGGACGTAGATATTGCAGTCATCCGCGTAGCGACAGAACGACAGCCCCCGCTTCTCCAGTTCACGGTCCCAATCCGTCAGCAGGATGTTCGACAGCAGTGGCGACAGCGGCCCGCCCTGCGGCGTGCCCTGCCTCCTTGCCTCGACCATCCCGCCACGCATCAGCCCCGCTTCCAGATACCGCCGGATCAGCTTGAGCACCCGGGAATCCTTCACTTGTCGGGCCACCCGCGCCATCAGGATGTCGTGGTTGACCCGATCGAAGAACTTCTCCAGGTCAATGTCCACCACCCAGCGCCGGCCTTCCTGCACGTACCGCTGTGCCTGCAAGACCGCCTGCTGGGCGCTGCGCCCCGGCCGGAAGCCGTAGCTCGACTCGGAGAACCCCGGTTCGTAGATCGGTTGGAGAACTTGCAGCAGCGCCTGCTGGATCAGCCGGTCCACCACCGTCGGGATGCCCAGTGTTCTCACCCCGCCCGCGGGCTTGGGAATGTCCACCGCACGCACCGCTTGCGGGATGTACTGGCCGGCCAGCAACGCCGCCTTGACGCTCGGCCAACTCACCTTCAGCCAGTCCCGCAACGCCGTCACCTCCAGGGCATCCACCCCGGCCGCGCCGCCATTGCCGACCACCTTCCGGTACGCCAGCCGCATGTTGCTTCTCTCGACCACCGCCTCCATCAGCGATGGCGCCTGCGCTTTCGTTTGCCCAACAGCCGCCGTGCCAGCCTCCGCACCCCCATCGGCCCAGGCAGGTTCCGCCCGCCTTCCTCCGCTGTGGGCTGCACTCGTTCGTGCATTTGGGCTTCGTCGGTAAGCATCGAGGTCTGTCGTCCTAATCGCGCTCGTTCGTGTTCGGCCCTTCAGCGCCAACTGCGCGCCTAATATAGCCTCTGCTGACTTCTGCACCGCCATCCCAGCGCCTCTCGACGCCGGTAGCACACCATGGCAGCAGTGCAGATCTCCCCGGGTATGACGCACCCACCTTCACGCTTATGCCTGTCGGATATACGCCGCATCGTTCCGTGCAAGTACTGGGCTTTGGCTATTTTGGCGGCCTCACCCCGCTGCGTCGCCTCGTATCCGCTTCCTGTTCGTCAGGCCAGCGCTTTGCCTCGGGCTTCCTTCAGACCCCCAGTCGCCCGGGGAACCCTTGCCTCTGGCTAACACTTCCCCTTGCCGGGTGTGTAGGGGACTTCCACCCCCAAGTAGGTGCGCCCTGCCGGGCGCACCAAAAAAAAGCCGCTCCAAAGAGCGGCCTTCCCGGCAAACGAAGTAAAGGGTCGCCCCAGGATCAGTCATCCAGCAACGACAAGTCCCGCACCGCGCCCTTGTCCGCCGACATCACCAGCTTGGCGTAAGCCTTTAGCGCAGCAGACACCTTGCGCGGACGCGCCTTGGCCGGCTTCCACCCCTTGGCGTTCTGCTCTTCGCGGCGGCTCGCCAGTTCCTCGTCGGACAGCAGCACGTTGATGGTGCGGTTGGGAATGTCGATGCGGATCTTGTCGCCGTCGCGCACCAGGCCGATGGCGCCGCCAGCCGCCGCTTCGGGCGAGCAGTGGCCGATGGACAAACCCGAGGTGCCGCCGGAGAAGCGGCCGTCGGTCAGCAGCGCGCAGGCCTTGCCCAGGCCCTTGGACTTGATGTAGCTGGTGGGGTAGAGCATCTCCTGCATGCCGGGGCCGCCCTTGGGGCCTTCGTAGCGCACGATCACCACGTCGCCGGCCTTGACCTTGTCGTTGAGGATGTTCTCCACCGCCTCGTCCTGCGATTCGGTGACGTGGGCCGTGCCTTCGAACACGAGGATGCTCTCGTCCACGCCGGCGGTCTTCACCACGCAGCCGTCGAGCGCGATATTGCCCGTCAGCACCGCCAGGCCGCCTTCCTTGGAGAAGGCGTGCTCGTAGGAGCGGATGCAGCCCTCGGCGCGGTCCAGGTCCAGGCTGGGCCAGCGCGTGTTCTGGCTGAACGCCACCTGGGTGGGAACGCCCGCCGGGCCGGCCAGGTAGAAGTTCCTGACGGCTTCGTCCCGGGTCCGGCTGATGTCCCACTGCTCCAGCGCGTCCTTGAGCGTGGGGGCATGCACCGTGGGCACGTCGGTGTGCAGCTTGCCGGCGCGCTCCAGCTCGCCCAGGATGGCCATGATGCCGCCCGCGCGATGCACGTCTTCGATGTGGTACTTGTTGGTGTTGGGCGCCACCTTGCACAGCTGCGGCACCACGCGCGAGAGACGGTCGATATCGGTCATGCCGAAGTCGATGCCCGCCTCGCTCGCGATCGCCAGCAGGTGCAGGATGGTGTTGGTGGAGCCGCCCATGGCGATATCCAGCGTCATGGCGTTCTCGAACGCCTTGAAGCCTACCGCGCGCGGCAGGACGCGCGCGTCTTCCTGCTCGTAGTACTGGCGCGCCAGTTCCACGATGCGGCTGCCGGCGCGCTTGAACAGCTGCTCGCGGTCCGCGTGGGTGGCCACCACCGTGCCGTTGCCGGGCAGCGACAGGCCCAGCGCCTCGGTCAGGCAGTTCATGGAGTTGGCGGTGAACATGCCCGAGCACGAACCGCAGGTGGGGCAGGCGGAGCGCTCCACCTCGGCCACGTCGGCGTCGGAATAAGCGCTGTCGGCGGCGATCACCATGGCGTCCACCAGGTCGAGCTTCTTGAACTCCATGGCCTTGGTGACGGGGTTGGCCAGGCGCGTCTTGCCGGCTTCCATCGGGCCGCCGGAGACGAAGATCACCGGGATGTTGAGCCGCATCGCGGCCATCAGCATGCCGGGGGTGATCTTGTCGCAGTTGGAGATGCACACCATGGCGTCGGCGCAGTGCGCGTTGACCATGTATTCCACCGAGTCCGCGATGATGTCGCGGCTGGGCAGCGAATACAGCATGCCGTCGTGGCCCATGGCGATGCCGTCATCGACCGCGATCGTATTGAACTCCTTGGCCACGCCGCCCGCGGCCTCGATCTCGCGCGCGACCAGCTGGCCCAGGTCCTTCAGGTGCACGTGCCCGGGCACGAACTGGGTGAAGGAGTTGACCACCGCAACGATGGGCTTGGAAAAATCTTCGTCTTTCATGCCGGTGGCGCGCCAGAGCGAGCGCGCCCCCGCCATGTTGCGGCCGGCGGTGGAGGTTTTGGAACGGTATGTGGGCATTTTTTATTGCTGAAGAAATATCGCAGAAAGGAAGCGGGCCACAGGAATAAGGGCCCTTGCGCGCCCGTTGCGAACAACCTCTTGAGCTGCGCCCTGGGCAAAAGCGCAATTATCCCACACCGCTCGGGCGGTCTTGCCACCACGCACCGGTCCCGCCTGAGCCCCCACGGACGGCGAGAAGTTGCCTACGCTAGACGGATCCCGATAACGCTGTGGGAGGACCGGAAATGGCCGCCACGAAATCCACCCGCAAGCCGGCAAAGGGCCGCGGCAAGACGCGGCGCTGGTCGCAGCAGGTAACCGAGCACAGCGACGCGCTGGACCTCGAACCGCACCTCTTCGCCTCGGACAACCCTGAGGAAATTGCCGCCTCGCTCAAGCGTTCCGCCGTGAGCAGCCGGCGCCGCAAGGGCACGGCGTTCCAGTCGGCGATGTCGATGCTCAATTTCTACATCAATCGCGCCGGCCGTCATCTGCCCAAGGCGCGCCGCGCCACGCTGGAAAAGGCCAAGGGCAAGCTGCGCGAAGCGTTCGGGCGGCCACCTTAGGCAGGCGCTACGCGCCCCGCCTGGCTTGCGCGACGGCGTTTTCGCGCCAATGCTTGTTCCTATGTCACCTGCACGGAGCCTGATCATGGACAGAAAAAGCGAATTGCAAGCCACCGTGGACGCCCTGGCACAAGCGGGCAAAGGGTTGCTGGCAGCCGACGAGAGCGGGCCGACCATCGCCAAGCGGTTCGAACGCATCGGCGTGGAGTCGAGCGAGGAAAACCGCCGCGCGTGGCGCAACCTGCTCTTGTCGAGCCCAGGTCTTGGCGAGTTCATCAGCGGCGTGATCCTGTACGAGGAAACCTTGGGTCAGCGCGCCGACGATGGCACGCCGCTGCCGGAACTGGCGGCGCGCCAGGGCATCGTGCCCGGTATCAAGGTGGACAAGGGCAAGATCGCGCTCGCCCTGGCACCCGGGGACGAGATCACCGAGGGTCTCGACGGGCTGGCCAAGCGGCTTGCCGGCTATCGCCAGCAGGGCGCGCGCTTTGCCAAGTGGCGTGCGGTCTACAACGTTTCGGACAAGTTGCCGGGCTGGGCTGCCGTCCAGGCCAATGCGGAAGCGCTGGCACGCTATGCCGCGATCTGCCAGGAAGCAGGCGTGGTACCCATCGTCGAGCCCGAGGTGCTGATGGACGGCGCGCACTCCATGGCGCGTTGCGCCGAGGTTACCGAGGCCGTGCTGCACGCAGTCTTTCATGCCTTGCACCGGCATGCGGTGGTGCTCGAGCACATGCTGCTGAAGCCGAGCATGGTGCTGCCCGGCAAGGAGGCCGGGCACGCGGCCCCGGCCGAGGTCGCCATGCAGACCGTGCAGGTGCTCAGGCGCACGGTGCCGGCGGCGGTGCCGGGCATCTTCTTCCTGTCCGGCGGCCAGACGCCCACCGAGGCCACCGTCAATCTGGACGCCATGAACCGGCTTGCCCCGCTGCCCTGGCGATTGTCCTTCTCCTACGGGCGCGCCTTGCAGGAGCCGCCCCTGCTGGCCTGGCGCGGCGACGCCGCCAACGCCGCGCAAGCGCAACGGGCGCTGCTGCAGCGCTCACGGCTGAATGCCATGGCCTGCCTGGGTCAATACGACGCGGCGCAGGAGAACGCCGCAGGCTGAGCTTGCCGATGCGCCTGCGCTCCTTCGGCGCAGACGCGCAGCCCCGATGCCAGCGCGGCAAATTCCGCATACCTCAGGGCCCGCGATCATGGCTCGCCCCGTTGCGCCATTGTTCCTATAGTCGTATGGGGCGCCAGGCCGAGCCTTCGTGGCATCGGTTCAAGCCGGGCCGCTCCGCCGAAGACCCACGGCTCGCCGCCATGATCGGCGAGCCGTATTCATCCACGAACAGGAGTCCAGGTCATGAGCAACAAGCCTACGGTTGTGTTGGTGCACGGGTTCTGGGGCGGCGCCGCGCATTGGCGCAACGTCATCATTGAGCTGGCACGCAAGGGGTATCCGTCCCTGCGCGCCGTGGAGCTCCCGTTGACCTCGCTGGCTGACGATGCCGAGCGCACCCGCAAGATGATTGCCCAGCAGGCAGGCCCTGTCCTGCTGGTGGGGCATTCGTACGGCGGCGCCGTGATTACCCAGGCGGGTGACCAGCCGAATGTGGTCGGGCTTGTCTATATCGCGGCCTTCGCTCCCGACGCGGGGGAGAGCCCCGGCGCAATCACGCAGCAGCATCTTCCTGCCGCAGCGCCGAACCTGGTGCCCGACAGCGATGGCTACCTTTGGCTCAACCCCGACAAGTTCCACGAGAGCTTCTGCCAGGACCTGTCGCCCGACGAAGCCCTGGTGATGGCGGTGACGCAGAAGGCGCCGCTTGCCAGCACCTTTGGCGATACCATCACCGCGCCAGCGTGGAAGAAGAAGCCGTCCTGGTACCAGGTCTCAAGCGAAGACCGGATGATCGCCCCGGAGAACCAGCAGAAGATGGCGGCCCGGCTCAATGCCAGGAAAGTCATCACCCTGGCGGCAAGCCATGCTTCGCTGGCGTCGCAGGCACCAGAAGTCGCGGCCTTGATCGACGAGGCGGCAAGCGAGGCCATCAAGGCGTAGCCACTGCCGGCGCTGCTGCGCGGGATGCAGCAGGAAATGCAAGGAAACGTCTTTACCCGGGATCAGCTCGATGCCTATTTTTCTTCTTATGTGGGCATGGAGGGGGCAACCCGGCCGCAGCGGCCTGGATTTGCGATCCAGCGCCCGCCACGGCGGGTTCGCCGCTAGTGGCGCCGCTGACGCCAGCGCATTTGCCGCAAGCCTGGGCCGCCAACTTCCGTGCCGTTCATGCACGGGACATGGCAAGGTGGCAGACACACCAGCGCATTGCTCGCATCATGTCTGCAGCCATTCGAACCAGCCTGTCTACCGTTGACCGCAAGCTGTGTGGCGATTCGCCAGCAATCACGAGATAGCCATGTCCCGATACGTTGCCTTTCTTCGCGGCATCAGCCCGATGAACGCCCGGATGCCCGAACTCAAGCGCTGCTTCGAGGCGGCGGGCTTCTCCGAAGTGAAAACCCTGCTCTCCAGCGGCAATGTCGTGTTCAACGCGCGATCGTCGTCACTGGCCAGCCTGGAGCGACGCGCCGAGAAGGCGATGCAGTCTGAACTGGGCCACAGCTTCGACACCTTCGTCCGGCCGTCCCGCTATCTCCAGGACCTCATCGACTCGGACCCTTTCGCCGGGCTCAGCCTTGCGCCTTCGGCCAAGCGGGTTGTCACCTTTCTCCGCAACCCGGTGCCGCCAGACGTGGAGCTGCCCATCGAGCGCGACGGCGCAAGCATCGTCAAGGCCAATGCCACGGAGGTCTTCAGCGCCTACGTGCCCGATCCGAAGAAAGGCCCGGTGTTCATGCGCCTGCTCGAACGCTCGTTCGGGAAGGGCATCACCACTCGCACGCTCGATACCGTCATCAAGTGTGCCAAGGCATAGGCTTCATGCGTAAGGCGGTCGTCCGACGTCTTCGAGTGCGGCACGCAGATCGTCGCCGGGACAAAGGCGTAAGGGATGTGCTTGCATCGCGCGGTTCCAGGGTGGGGCTCTGTGGCAGATTAAGGCGAATTGAGACCGATCGCGATTGAGCACCAGCTTTCGGTCGTTGGCGTCCTGCCCTGCGCGGGACGCTGGTTTCGACAGCCTCCGGCGTCCGGCCGAGGCCGGTCGCGTAACACGTTACGTTACACGTAACACCCCGCCGCGGCCGTCAGTCGTCCGCAAAGGCCGGCAGGTCCGCGTCGACCTCCCGGAAACCCGCAGCGGGCCTGGCTCCCGCGCTTGTGCGCGATGGCACGAGGCGGCCGTGCCAGAGTTGGCATTGCCCTTGCTGGTACTGGTGCAGGGCGCTGGTCACGAAGCCAGCGCAGGCAAACCGGAGGAGACAAGGATGAGCTGGACGAACCGTGGAGCGGCCGCCTGGGAGCAAGTCCTGGGGCGCAACCGCGAGGCACATGCCGTGGTGATCGACGACATGCCGGTGTACCGGCACGGAGTCATGCGCCTGCTCGGAGAAATGCCGGGCATTGGCCGGGTCGAACTCGTGGAAACGGACGCCCTGGCGGCACGCAATGCGCGCCTGCCGGCTCCGGCATTGCTTGTGTTCGGCATGCCGCCGGATCTTGCCGAAGGCTGGCACCTGCTGCGCCTGGCCAGCCTGGTGCTGAAGCCAAGGCGCCTGCTGCTGGTCTCGGACAATATGTGGCTGCGTCTGCCACCAGGCCTCGACGGCCGGTTTGCCCGCGCCCTGTCCAGGTCCGCTTCGCTCGCAACGATCGAGCGGGATGTGCGCGCGTTGCTGGACCTTCCGCCCTCTGCGGAAGCTACGCCCGGGCAAGACGCCGGGTCGGTAGCCTTCCAACGCCCGTTCCACGTGCTCGCGTAAGCCGTTCATGCGGCCACGGATACCGGCAACAGCCGCACGCTTATAGAGCTGTAGCGTTGAACGAGACCCAGCACCAGCGTTGACTGCAGCGCGCGCCCCTCCTGAAGAGGGTGAAGCCATGCTGGCATACCTCGCTATTCAAACACGATTGTGTCCCCGCAACTCGAGAACGAATTCACTTGCCACAAATGGCGGTCTTCGACGGAGGCACGACGGATCTTCAGGCTCGGCGTCAAGTCGCCGCTCTGCACGCTCCAGCGCTTGCGGACAACCACCATCATATCGAGCCTCTCATGAGCCGGCAGTTGCGTGTTGATCCGATGGCGCAACTGTTCCAGGGTCCGCGCCACGGCTGCGCATGCTCCCCGCGCCACGAACTCGCGGGCCGCCTGGTTCAGCATCAGCAGCGCAAACGGTTGCGTGCGGCCAGCCCCGGTCACGCAGGCAGCTTCGATCCATGGATGGCTGGTCAGGCTGGCTTCGATTGGTGCCGGGTTGACAAAGATACCCTTGGCCGTCTTGAATGGATCATTCATGCGACCGGTAATGCGCAGGAACGCACGGGCGTCTATGTAGCCACGGTCGCCGGTCTTGAAGTAGCCGTCTGGCGTCAGGCTGTCGGCCGTCAGGCCGGATTCCTTGTAGTACCCAAGCATCTGTGCTGGACTCTTGACCAGGATCTCGCCGTTTGGCGCAATACGGCACTGCACATCGGGAGAACACTGTCCGACATATCCTTCGCGCGCGCTACCCAAGCTGTTGAAATGCGAGTATCCGAAATTTTCCGTCATCCCGTAACCCTCGAGCAACTCCAGGCCAAGCCGGCGATACCAGCGCAGCAGGTATGTGGGCACCGCGGCTGAACCGATATATGCAATCCTGACGTCGGCAAGACCCATTGCACGCAGCAGCTTGCGCCGCATCAGGCCTGAGAGCAGCTCTTGACAATCTGCGGCACCCAGGTGCTGATCATTCCCAGCGTGTTGGTTTCCGGGCTCAGTTCGGCGTCGTCCAGCATCACCGGCGCCGTTTCCATCATCGTCGCCACGGCGAACGGCTTCAACGAGGGAAGCAACGACGTGACGATCAGCGTCCTGAATCGCCCCGGCTTTCGTGGAGGCTAGTTGGTTTAAGTCAGGCCGTGGCGGCCTGCTCGGTAAGTTGCCGATAATACGTTGCTTCGGCTTCGGCTTCGGCTTCGGCCGGTGGCACGTACCCAATGGAGCCGAGCAGCCGGTGATGGTTGTACCAGGACACCCAGTCAACAACGCCGGCATCCTGCGCGACAAGTCATTCAGCAAGCTCGAGATCGCCGACATCAAGGCCGTGCTGGACGTGCACCTCATGGGCTCGATCTACTGCACCAAGGCCGTCTGGGAAATCATGCGCGCCCAGGAGTATGGCCGCATCGTGATGACCACTTCGTCGTCGGGCATGTTCGGCAACTTCGGCCAGTCCAACTTTGACCAGCAGGAAATAGGCCACGGCCAGTTGCATCACCGGCAGCGAGCACAGCGTCTTCGCCAGCGACACGTCATGCGCCTCCGCTAGGCGCCGAGGGCCGACGTCACAGGCATGGCGATCATGAAGAACGCGTTGGCGCGTGCGCGATGCGCCGACGGGAACCAGAACATCATGTACAGCAGGACGCCGGGCAGGAAGCCCGCTTCCGTGATGCCGACCAGGATGCGCAGGACGTAAAGGCTGTTGGCATCCGAGGCGAACATGGTCGCGGTCGATGCAATGCGCCACGCCACCATGATGATCGCGACCCAGCGACGCGCGCCGAGCTTGCCGAGCATGATGTTGCTCGGCACCCCGAAAAAATGTAGGCGCCATAGAGCACGGTCGAGGCGAGGTTGAACTCCGTTGCCGAGAGGCCGAGGTCGCGCCCCATCGTCAGTCCCGCGAAGCCGATATTGATGTGGCCTAGGGATGAGAGCATGAAGAGGACGAACAGGAAGCCGATCAACCGGCGGTAGATCTTTCCGACCACGCGTTCGTCGGCCATGGCGTCTGCTTCGCGGAATCTTTCCTCCGGCAACGGCATGGCAGGGGCGGGCATGGCATCGATCGTGGGATCGCTACCTGGTCTCATGACTTGTCTCCCTTGTGGATTGGCCACGACAACCGTGGTGGGCGTACGCCTTTGTCAGGCCGTGTGCGATGCGCAGACGGCCCGGTGTCGCGTTTCTTGCTTTCATAGCCAACGTAGTTCCAGGTGTTGGCGAAAAAGTGCTCCTGTTCCAGCGGGAACAGCTCCGGGTCGATGTAGACGTCGCGGTGCGCGCGGTCACGCACGGCGTCTCGGTTGTCGCCGTACCTGCTCATGCCAAGGTCTCCTTGCTCGCGTGCGAATCAATCCAGCTTGATTCCGGCATCACGGATCACGCGTCCCCACCGCTCACGCTCGCTGCGCGCATAGGTGGCGAGCTCGGCCGGCGTGCTCGGCGCGGGCTCGATGCCAAGTGCCTGCAGGCGCGCCTTGATGGCCGTCGTGCCGAGCGCCTCGACCAACGCTTTGTTGAGGGCGGTGACTGCCTCCCGCGGCGTGGCCGTCGGCACCACCAGCGCCTGCCACGCATAGGCCTCGAAGCCGGCCATGCCCTGCTCGCTCAAGGTCGGAATCTCGCCCATCGTCTTGAGCCGTGAGGCACTGGCCACGCCGATCGGCTTGACCTTGCCCGACGTGATGTAGGCGCCCCCACTCGAGGTGTCGACGAACATGAACGGCACCCGCCCGCCGATCAGGTCCAGCAGCGCCGGCGCCGCGCCGCGGTACGGCACGTGCGTAAGCTTCAGTCCTGTTTGCTGGCGGAACAGTTCGGTCACCAGATGGTGCGGGCTGCCTGGTCCCGGCGAGGCGTAGGTCATGCCCTCCGGGTTGCGTTTGGCCCAGGCAAGAAACTCCTTCAGGTTCGTCGCCGGCACGTTCGGCGCCACCACCAGCACCAGCGGAAAGCGAGCGATCGATCCGACCGGCGCGAAGTCTTTCTCCGCGCTGTAGGTGAGCTTGCTGTAGAGCGATGGGTTGGCGGCCAACATCGCCGAATCGGCGGTCATCACGACGTTGCCGATGTCCTTGCTCTTGCCGACGTAGTCGGCTGCGATATTGGAGCCGGCCCCCGGCTTGTTGACGACGACGATGGTGCGGTCGAGCGTCTTGCCCATCGCTTCGGCCAGCATGCGGGCGACAACATCGGAGCCCCCGCCAGCGGCATAGCCGACAACCCATTCCATGGGCCGTCCCTCAGCGGCGAGTCCCGCCAGCGGCACCAGCAGCGGAACGAAGAGGGCGAGCAACCGGCGGTAGAACCTTCGGACTCCGCGTTCGCCGGCCATGGCGTCTGCTTCGCGGAATCTTTCCCCCGGCAACGGCATGGCAGCGGCGGGCATGGCATCGATCGTAAGATCGCTATCTGGTCGCATGACTTGTCTCCTTTGTGGATAATGGCCGCGACAACCGTGGTGGGCGTGCGCCTTTGTCAGGCCGTGTGCGATGCGCGGACGGCCCGGTGTCGCGTTTCTTGCTTGAGTGACTGGAGGCCTACCGGCCAAGCGCCTTCGCGGTCTGGCCGCCGATGGCGTAGTCGGTCTTCGGCACGTCGAGGAACATCACCCTGACCGAAGAGCGGTCGACGCCAAGCGCATTGACCGCGGCGTCAGTGACATCGGTGATGAACGCCTCCTTCTGCTGCTGCGACCGGCCTTCGATCAGGTAAATCTGCACGACTGGCATTGCCTCTCTCCTTTCATGAAATTCCCAGCGCAGCGTATGACGTACCGCGGGGGTGCGATATTGGGTCGCGTTTGCGCTCGCATAGAGGATTCTGGCGGGGCGCATAGGTAATTCCCTTAGACCCGCGCCAGTTGGTGATGCCGCCCAACAGGGCGACGATGGAACCGCGTTGCAAGAACGTGCCCCGGCGGTGCGCTCGGCACAAAACGGCAGGCGCTATCTCGCGTGCTGCACGCGGTGAAAATCGCGGTTGAAATACACCAGGCTCCCGCCTTGGTGGCCGACCGCGACACGATCGAGCGTGACGAAGATGACCGAGTGGGAACCCACCTCCTTGCAATCGCTGATGCTGCCTTGCAGCTTGACAATGGCATCGCGCAGGGCCGGCTGGTCGGCATCGCCTTCGTCCCAGATGTCCCACGCGAAACGGTCTTCCATGGGCACCTGCGTCATACCGGCGAAATGCCGGGCAAGCTCTTCCTGTTCGCTATTCAACACATTGACGCACAGCCGGCCATTGCGTTGGAAGATGGCGTGCGAGGCACTGCCCCGGTTCACGCAAACGAGGATGGTCGGCGGTGAGTCCGTTACCGAGCACACGGCGCTGGCGGTGATACCGCACCGGCCTGCCGAGCCCTGTGTCGTGACGATGTTGACCCCGGCGGGCAGGTGCGCCATGGCCTGGCGGAAATCTGTTTGATTGACGGCATTCATCGGGGGGCCTCCCTACGTTATCGGCTTCGCTAAAAGCGTAGGGCAATGCCAGGCGTGGCCGCTATTCATGCGAACCACCCGGATTGGCAGGCTAGTGAGAGGCCATCTACGTGTTTTCTTTATCCTGGTAGTCAGCGGGCTTGGTGTACCCTTGACACTTCAAGCACCCGACCGGGCAGCCCACTCAGATGTGCACCCGCCGACCCGTTGGTGCGGTACGTCATACACGAAAGCGCCCCCGACATGACTGCTTCCTCGGCTATCGTCTACATCGTCGACGATGACAAAGAACTCCGTACTTCCCTGGCATGGCTCCTTGAGACGGTGTCGGTCCAGGCCGAGTGCTTTGCCGGCGCGCGGGACTTCCTGGCCGCCTACGATCCCGAGCGCCCTGCGTGCCTGGTGCTGGACGTCCGCATGCCCGAGACCGGCGGATTCCAGCTGCAGGAAATGCTCAACGCGCAAGGCGCAACGCTGCCGATCATCTTTGTCTCGGCGCACGGGGATATTCCGATGTCGGTGAAGGCGCTGCAGCACGGCGCGATCGACTTCGTCGAGAAGCCCTACAACCCGCAGCAGATGCTCGAGAAGATCCAGGGGGCACTGAAGCGGGCGATCCAGTTGCACGACTGCGCCGAGCAACGCAAGAAGATCCGCGCGAAGCTGGACAAACTCACCGCGCGCGAACAGGAAATCCTGCGCCGCGTGCTGGACGGGAAGGCGAGCAAGGTGATTGCGGACGAACTGCACATCAGCGTGAAGACCGTCGACGTCCATCGCACCAAGATCCGCGAGAAACTCGGCGTGGTGAGCACGGCCACGCTGGTGCGTGAGGTGATGGAGGTCTGGGCGTCGGGTTCGGGCGGCACGCCGGGCTAGCTGGCGCGGCGGCCTGCGGCACGGCGCCTGCGGTCGGCAGGGCTCGCGCACAGTGGCACGGAAAAGGCGAATGACGTGCCGTAGGGCACGCGATTCTGCGCCCAGATGTCGCCGCGATGCCGCGATACGATACTCTTGCAGAGCGCGAGCCCGATCCCGTTGCCGCCCGGCTTGCCGGAGAAGAATCCGTCGAAGATCCGCTGACTGTCTGCATGCGGCAGCCCGCGCCCCTGGTCGTGCACCGAGAGGATCGCCTTGTCTGCGGCGGCGCAGGTTTCGATGCGCAGCGTGCGGCGGTCGCTGGGGAGCGCCGCCATCTCCTCGATGGCGTTGAACGCGATATTGAGGATCACCTGACCGATCAGGACCTTCTCGCAGCTGATCGGCAACGGGTCGGTGGATAGCGCCAGTTCGAGCCGCACATCCGCTTCCTCGCACTTGAGGGAGATGAAATACGCGCTGTCGTTGACGATGTCGTTCAGGTTGGCCAGCACTTCGGCCTGTTCGAGCTTGACGACATACTCGCGGATGCTCTTGATGATCAGCGACGCATGCTCCACCTGGCGGGCCGCCGCCTCGAGCCCGAAGCGGATCGGATGCGGATCGGCATGGTTCTTCGCCAGGCGCATCGACGCGCCCTCGATGAAGTTGCGCGTTGCCGCGAGGGGCTGGCTCAGCTCATGCGCGATCGTCATCGCCATTTCCCCCATCGCGTTGTAGCGGGCGAGGTATTCGATCTCCCGCTCCCGCTCGCGCTCCAGGGATTCGGCCTCGACCTGCGCCGTGACGTCGCGAAACAGCAGCAGGTAGCCGCTGACATCGTCCTCGATCTCTACGTAGCGCATGGCCGCCTGATGCCACTGCAGCTCCCCCGTCGCGGTCCGCACGCGGTACCGCGTGGAAAAGGAGCCCCGGGTGGTCGCATCCGGCGGCACGTTGTCGCGCAGTAAAGGCATCAGGGGAACTTCGCAGAAGGTGTCAAACGTCGTCCCGAGCACGGCTTCCTCGGCACGCCCGAGGATCCGGCACCCGGATTCGCTGACGTACACCACGCACCCGCCGCGATCCACCACCACGACGCCTTCGGCCAGGTCATGCATGAACTCCCTGAGCCGGCTTTCCGAGCGCCGCAGCTCACGCTTGAGCGCCTCCTCCGCCGAGATGTCCCGGAACTGCACCATCAGCACGTCACGGGACTCCAGCGACACACGCGTGGCGATGGCCTCCGACAGGATCTCGTTGCCGTTCTTTGCCCGGTAACACCATTCGATCACGCTCTGGCCCGTCCGGGCCGCGTCATCCAGCCATTTGAGCCCCACCTCGCGCCTGTACTTCGCCGCGCTGCTGGTCATGTCGGGTGCCTTAAGCGCCGGAAACTCTTCCAGCGTAAAGCCCAGTGTCTCGCGCGCCGCGCGGTTCGCCCAGAGGATGGACTTGGTGTCAGCGTCATGGAGGATCACGCGCAGGGTCAGCGCCTCGACCATGCGATAGAAGTCATCTTTGCCGAATGAGTACATGGTGGTTCCTGCGCGCGGAAGCTCGCCCGGAGGCCACGGCCGCGCTGGTGAATAGGTCCATCCCGAAGCGTACCGCCGGGACAGCCCGGACCCGTATAGGTATTTCCTTTACCCGGCCCCGGGAAACCGTGCGGCAATGCACGCCCCGCTCCAATTGTTTGGCCCCCTGGGCCGTCGCTAGACTGGTTTCAACGGTCCACACCGTCAGAGCCGGTTCCCGAGCCGGCCCACACCATCCACAGGAGACAACTATGTTGCATTCCGCCGTGTCGGAAAGCCTCCTCAACCAACACCCCGGCATCGCTGCGCCCCAGGCCACCGATGCTGGGCCGCGCCCGGACCTGCTCGCCCGCGTACTGGACGAGGTCCGCGCCCGCCGGGACGAATTCGACGCGAAGCGGCACGTGCCGCGGGATATGGTATCCCGCCTGAAGCAGCTCGGTGTCTATCGCGCGGCCACGCCGCGGTGCTTCGGCGGCGATGCAAGGTCGCCGTCTGAATTCCTCAAGCTGATCGAGACGATCTCCGAGGCCGACGGCTCCGCCGGATGGGTCGCGAGCTTCGGCTCGGCCGCGGTCTACCTTGCAGCGCTGCCCCGCGACACCCTCGCCCGCCTCTACGCAAATGGGCCGGACATCGCGTTCGCCGGTGGCCTGTTTCCCATCCAGCCAGCCGAGAAGGTCGATGGCGGCTGGCGCGTCAATGGACTGTGGAAGTTCGCGAGCGGCTGCAAGGGCGCCGACATTCTCGGCGTGGGCATCGGCGTCGGCGACGGCGGCAAGCCGCGCACGGCCGTGCTGATGCCCGAGGATGTGGAGATCGTCGAGAACTGGGAAGTGATCGGGCTGCGCGGCACCGGCAGTCATGATCTTCGCGTCAGGGACGTATTCGTCTCCGATGCGTGGACCTTCGTGCGCGGCGGCACGCCTTCCGTAGACGAACCGCTCTACCGCTACCCGTCCCTCGCCTACGCGGCGCAGGTACTGGCGGTGGTCAATCTTGGCGTCGCCCGCGCGGCGCTGGATGAGGTGTCGCGGATGGCCGGCGGCCGCACCGGCATTACCGGCGCGCCGAAGATGGCCGACCGCCCATACCTGCGCATCTCCGTGGCCAAGGCGGAAGCCGAGCTGCGGTCAGCGCGCGGCTTCTTCTACGAGACCACCGAGGCGGCCTGGGATTCGATCCTGAACGGCGACGCCGTCTCTGCCGAACAAACCAGCCTGGTGCGCCTTGCGGCAGTGCAGGCCACGCGCGCGGGCGCATCCGCTGTGCAGGCAGCCTACCTGCTCGCGGGCACGGCCGCGATCTACGACGGGCACCCGCTGCAGCGCTACCTGCGCGACGCGATGGTCGTGACCCAGCACGCGTTCCTTGGCGAAGGACTGTACGACGCCGCCGGCGCCGTGTGCCTGGGCGTGCCCCCCATGCCGGGGTACATCTGACCCGCTACATCGTCCCTCCTTCCACCATAGAACCACCTGGAGTCCCCATGTCGCAACCTGCCCAAACTCCCCTGCGCGTCCTCTTCTGCATCGGCATCACCCAGAACTTCTTCGACTTGCCGACGGGCCAGGGCATCGAAGTGTGGAAGGGATTCAGCGCCATGATGAAATCCATGGCGGCACTGCCCGGCGTCACGATCCTCGGCGCCATCGACGATGACCGCCTGATGGTCGGCCCCTCCACGACGTCGCCATGGACCGTCTACATCATGGCCGACGTCGTGGACTATGCAACCGTCGTCGCCGCCTGCAACCTGTTCCGCACCACGCCGGTCGGCGAGCATAGCCTGTGGCGCTACGCCAAGATCGAGGCGCGCGTGGGTCGCGCGCTCGAAATCCCCGCCGAGGCGGCCTGAAGCCATGACGCAAGCGCAGTGCATCGCGCAGTCCGGCGAGACCGGCGCCGCCGCGAGTCTCCTGGCAACCCGGATCGCCGCGCTCGAAGCCCAGAACGCGGCGCGACGCACGCTGTCCCGTTATATGTCGTTGTGCGACGTGCCGGCGCCGAACGATGCGCGCGACGGCGAACTGGAAGCGCTGTTCACCGGCGACGCCGTATGGGAAGGCGTCGGCGCCGAGTACGCCACGGGGTTCGGCCGGCACGTCGGACCGGCCGCCATCGCCAACTTCCTGCGCAGCTACCTTCCGCCCTCGCCGCATTTCCTGCGCAACGTGCACTTCCTCACCAGCGAAGCGATGGCCGCGGAAGCGGGCGTTGTGCGCGGCCACTGGATCATGCAGCAGCTATCGGTCCATGCCGGCGGGAAGACCGAACTGATTTCGGCACGCCTGGCCGTTGAATTCGCGGTCGACACGGACGGAACCGCCCGCATCAGGCAATTCCAGACGGAGCGGTTGTCGTGCCTGGAGGTCGCGCTTGCGCGCACGGAGACTTTGCAATGACCGCCTTCGTCTCACGCATCCGCCTGGGGGGCTCCGGTCCCGCCATCGCCATCAAGGATTGCATCGACATCGCGGGCTACCCCACGGCCGCGGGCAGCCGGGCGCTGCGCGACGCACCGCCCGCAGCCGAGCACGCGGAAGTGGTGTCCCGGCTTCTCGATGCCGGCTGGTCTATCGTCGGCAAGACCACGATGCACGAACTCGCCTTCGGTATCTCGGGCATCAATGACTTCGCCGGCACACCGGTCAACCCCCAGGCTCACGATTGCATTCCCGGCGGCTCTTCCAGCGGCTCCGCCGCCGCGGTAGCCGCCGGCGAAGTGCGCATCGCGCTGGGCACCGATACCGGCGGATCCATCCGCATGCCCGCAGCCTGTTGCGGGGTCGTTGGCCTGAAGCCGACCTTTGGCCGCGTCAGCCGACGCGGTGCGCATCCGGCCGAGTCTTCGCTGGATTGCGTTGGACCCTTTGCAGATGACGTCGCCGGCATCGTCGCCGCGATGGCGGTGATTGCGCCGGGCTTCGATCCATTGCAGGCGCACGGTGCCGGGCGGTGCTTCCGCATCGGCCTGCTGGACGAGGTGCAGGCGGACCCCGCGATTCTCGAAGCCGTCGCCAGTGCGCTATGCAAATCAGGCTTCTCCACGCAGCGCGTCCGACTCGACGGCATGAGCGCCGCTTATGAGGCCGGCATGCAGATCATCAGTGCCGAGACCTGGGCGGCCTTCGGCCACCTGACCGGCTCGGATGCATTGCAGGCCGATGTCGAGCAACGCCTGATCGCCGCGAGCCAGGTCGGGCGCGACGATCTGTTGCAGGCCGAAGTCGTGCGCCACGCATTCATGGCGCAGGTCGACGCCGTGTTCGACGAAGTCGACGCGATCGTGCTGCCCACGCTTCCCGGATTGCCCCCAACCCTTGCCGCAGTCCGCGAAGGAGCGCCGATCCTTGGCCTGACCTCGCTGGTGCGGCCCTTCAACCTGAGCGGCCATCCCGCACTCACCCTGCCCGTGCCGCTGCCCGGCGTCCCCGGCATCCCAATCAGGGCCGGGCTCCAGATCGTCGGACGCAAGCGTGACGACGAAACGGTCTGCGCCATCGCCACCCGGATCGAGCGCGCGGTCGCTGCCGATGGTGCCTCCCACTGAACCCACGGAGAACTAGCATGTGTTCCCACGATACCCACGATAGCTACCAGCCGCTGACCTTCGCGGCAAAGCCTGAGCAACTGGTGCAGGCGGACCGCGTGGACGGTTCGATGTACTACGATCCCGGCCTGTTCGAGCTCGAGCAAGAGCGCATTTTCTACAAGACCTGGATCTGGGTCGCGCACGAGAGCGAGATCCGCAACCCCGGCGACTTCAAGACCACGAAGATTGGCCGCCAGCCCGTCATCGTCGTGCGCGACAAGACCGGCGCCATCCGCGTGCTCGAGAATCGCTGCCGCCATCGCGGCGCCACGGTGTGCGAGAAGTCGAAAGGCAACGCCACCGGCTTCACCTGCCCATACCATAGCTGGTCCTACGGCCTGGACGGCAAGCTGCGCGCCCTGACCTACCCCGACGGCTACGAGGACATCCTGGACAAGTCGGAACTGCCGCTGCGCTCGCTGCGCGTGGACAGCTACGCCGGCATGGTCTTCGCCAGCTTCAACCAGGACGTGGAACCGCTCGGCGACTTCCTCGGCGAAGCAAAGCGCTGGATCGACCTGTTCATGAAGCAGGGCGCGGGCTACCCCATCAAGACCCAGGGCGAACACAAGTTCCGCTTCCGGGGCAACTGGAAGATCCAGCTCGAGAACACCACCGACGGCTACCACTTCCCGATCGTCCACAAGTCGTGGATGTCGTCGGTGGATGAAGAGACGTCCGAGATGCTGTCCTTCATGACCGACGAAAAGGCGGTCACCCACGCGCTGGGCAACGGCCACAGCGTGATGGTGATGGTGCCCGGGCACGTCGACCTCGACCAGGACGACGGCACGGAGCCGTTGCAGGAACGCTTCGCGCACGTGACCGAGGCGCTCTCAAAAGAGATGCCGCCCGAGCAGGTGCGCCGCATTGTCCGTGCGCTGCATGGCGCGGGCTTCAACCTGAACCTGTTCCCCAACGTCGCGATGTCGATGGCCTTCTTCCGCGTGCTGCATCCGGTATCGGCGACGGAAACCGAGATTCGCCACATTGCCCTGGGCATGGACGGCGGCCCCGAGATCGCCAACCGCGAGCGGCTGCGCATCCATGAGCACTTCCAGGGCCCCTTCGGCTTCGGCAGTCCTGACGACGCCGAAGCCTGGGAGCGCGTGCAGCGCGGCTCGTACGCCGGCAAGGACGTGCCGATCCTGGTCAACCGCGGCCTGAACCGCGAAGTCGTCGCCGACAACGGCGACAAGATCTCGCACGCCACCGACGAAGGCGGCATGCGCGAAGCCTACCGCATGTGGAAAAGGATGATGAGCGATGAATAAGCCGAACGAACTGTCCATGGTCTCGCCCTCGCTGCAGCTTGCCGCCGAGTTCATCTGGCGCGAGGCGGAACTGCTCGACCGCAAGAACTATCACCAGTGGGCCGGACTGTGGAGCGACACCGGCCACTACGTGGTGCCGATCGACCCGGATACCACCGACTTCGAGGCCACGCTGAACTACGCCTACGACGACGCGCGCATGCGTGACATGCGCATCGAGCACCTGACCTCCGGCAACTCTGTGTCGGCCGTCGATGCCGCCCGCACCGTGCGCACCGTCTCGCGCTTCACCGAAGTATCGCGTTCGGCCGACGTCATCGAGGTCAGCTCGGCGCAGGTCCTGGTTGCGTACAAGCGCGAGATCCACACGCTGTTCGCGGCAGACCTGACACACCGCCTGCGCTTCACGCAGGAAGGCATCCGCCTGGAACAGAAGGTGGTGCGCCTGATCAACTCGACCGACAGCCTGAACGCTCTCGGATTCCTGCTGTAGGAGGCATCATGCAACGAGTTGCCCTGATCACCGGCGCCGCCCGCGGCCTCGGCGAAGTCATCGCGCGCCGCATGCACGCCGCCGGGTACCGGGTGGCGCTTGGCGACCTCGACTTCCGTGCGGCATGCGCCGTCGCCGATTCACTGGATCCCTCCGGCGCATCGGCCATCGGCCTTGCCCTCGACGTGACCGACAAGAGCGCGTTCGAGTCAGCCCTGGCGGCATTGCAGGAGCGCTGGGGCGGCACCGACGTGCTGGTCAACAACGCTGGCAAGTCCAAAGTGTCGGCGCTGATGGATATCAGCCCTGAAGAGTTCGACCAGGTGGTGGCCATCAACCTGCGCGGCACCTTCGTCGGCTCGCAGGTGTTCGGCGCGCATTTCGCGCAGCGCGGCTTCGGCCGCATCGTCAACATCGGATCGCTCGCCGGCCAGAGCGGCGGCACCGCCACTGGCGCGCACTACGCCGCGGCAAAAGGTGGCGTCGCGGTCCTGACCAAAGTCTTCGCGCGCGAGCTGGCTGCGCATGGGGTGACCGTGAACTGCGTCTCGCCTGGTCCGCTGGACCTGCCGATCGTGCACGAAACCGTGCCGGCGGATCGGCTCGACGCGATTCGCCGGTCGATCCCCGTCCAGCGGCTTGGGTCGCCCGAATATGTGGCGGATGTCGTGCTGCTGCTGGCCGCCGACGCCGCGGGCGCGGTCACCGGGGCCAACTGGGACGCGAACGGCGGCCTCCTGATGCGCTGATCTTGCGCGCGAAAACTGGTTTAAGGTAGTTAGTCTGGAAGGGTAGTCATGTACAAAGTCAGAGTCGAAAAGGTTGTGGAAGAGGCAGTCGGCATTCGCTCATTCCGCCTCGTGCCCTGTGATGGCGCGGCGCTTGCGCCGTATGAGCCGGGGGCTCACGTCGACGTGCTCGGGCCGACCGGCGTCACACGCCAGTATTCCCTGTGCAGCCCGCCCGACGATACGTCTGGCTACCTGATCGCAGTGAAGCGCGAGGACGCCTCGCGCGGTGGCTCCGCTGCCCTGCACGAGAGCGTGCAGGAAGGCGAGGAATTATCGATCAGCGCCCCGCGCAACCTCTTCAGCCTCGCGGCGGGCGCCAGTGAGTACCTGCTGTTCGCCGCCGGCATCGGCATCACGCCGCTGCTTAGCATGGCGTACCGTCTGAACCAGATCGGCCAGCCGTATCACCTGCACTACTTTGTGCGCTCGCGCGAGCATGCCGCCTTTGTCCATCTGCTGGAGTCCGAAGCGTTCGAGGGCAAGGTGACGTTCCACATGGCCAAGGAGCGCGATGCTGTAGGGCACGTGCTTGCCGGCTGCATGGCGAATGCAGCGCCGGGCGCGCTCGCCTATACCTGCGGACCTGCGGCCTTCATGCGCCGCGTCGTCGAGGAGGGCGAGCGCAGCATTGGGCCGGATGCGGTTCACCTGGAGCACTTCCAGGCCGATCCCGAGGCGGCGAGTCTGGCGGCCGGAGCCTTCGAGGCCGAGTTGGCGCAGAGTGGAAAGGTCATTGTCGTCCCGGAAGGCACTTCGCTCGTCGATGCCCTGCAGGCAGCTGGCTGCGATATCGACACCGAATGCCGCGAAGGCATTTGCGGCACGTGCGTGGTGCCCGTGATCGCGGGCGAGCCGGATCACCGCGACAACTGCCTCTCCAAGAAGGAGAAGGCGTCCAACCAGCAAATCTGTGCCTGCGTGTCGCGCTCGCGCACGGCCCGCATCGTTCTGGATCTGTAGCACGGCGGCCCTGCGGCCGCTTCTAACCATCAATACCCCAAACAAAAGGAGACTCCATCATGGCTGAAATGCATGCCGCACAGCTGCTTGAACTGGTGAACAGCCGCCGCATCGGCAAGGACGGCAACGAGCGCGTGCGCGCCATCACCGCGCGCATCGTCGGCGACCTGTTCCGCACCATCGACGAATTCGACGTCAAGCCAGATGAATTCTGGGCCGCCGCCCAATGGCTAACCCGTCTGGGGCAGGCCGACATGATCGGCCTCATCACCGCCGGTCTCGGCTTCGACCGCCTGCTCGACATCCGCGAGGATGAGGCCGACCTGGCTGCCGCACGCGCCTCTGGCACGTCGCGCGCCATCGAGGGCCCGCTCTACGTGCCCGGCGCCCCGCTGTGCCGCAACGAGGTTCGTCTGGACGCCGGCAACGAGGACAAGGGCACACCGTTCGTCATGGAAGGGCAGGTGCTCGGCACCGATGGCCGACCCGTGCCGTACGCCGTGGTCGACGTCTGGCACTGCAATGAATTCGGTCGCTACTCCCACTTCGACCCGTCCCAGCCAGATTACAACCTGCGCCGCCGCATCGAGACCGACGAACTCGGCCGCTATCGCTTCCGCAGCTTCCTGCCGCCCGGTTACGCGATTCCGCCCAACAGCCCCGTATCCGAGCTCTTCGATCTGCTGGGCCGTCACGGCAACCGCCCCGCGCATATCCACTTCCTCGTTTCCGGTGAGGGCAAGCGTGCGCTGACCACGCAGATCAACATTCCGGGAGACACCTACCTAGACGACGATTTCGCCTTTGCCACGCGTGACGGGCTCATTGTGGAGCTTGAGCAGGCTAAAAGCACTGCAGGGTACGAGTCGCTCGAAATCACCGCCCCATTCACCCGGATCCGGTTCGACTTCCGCTTGCAGGATGCGGCGAACGAACGCGAGGCGCTTCCCGCCAGCCGGTACGAGACTGCACGGGGCTAAGGCAGTGCAGGGGCTTCGGGTTGCAGATGCGGATCGGACTGAATAGTGGCCCAGTGGTCGCCGGCGTCATTGGCAAACGGAAGTTCATCTACGATTTATGGGGTGATGCGGTTAACACTGCCAGCCGGATGGAATCCCACGGTGTCGCCGGGCGCGTGCAATTGACGGATGCCACGCGGCGCTTGCTTGGAAGAGAGTTCCTTGTGGAAGAGCGGGGAGCCATTGAGGCGAAAGGCTTAGGCACACTTCATACGTGGTTCCTGACTGGCCGAGGTTCCACCATCCTAATAGCACATTAGTTTGCGCAATAACTGGGCTTCCGCCATTGCGCAGCCGCACTGGACCGCACTCAGTGCTCAACGCGATCTACGAGTGCGACTTCTTCCGGTTCAGGTTTAGCGATGTGAGGGACGAACAAAGGTTGGAAAGTTCGTCCCTCACAAAAGGAGGCACATCAGCGCCGCGCCCCACCCGCCTTACAAATACTTGAACAGATTCATCCCCTGAATCTGCATGAACGACTGCTGCGCCCCCTGCAGCGCCGTCTGCCGCTGGTAGTACTCGGTAATCGCCTTCGCGTAATCCAGATCCTGCAGCTCCGACAGCGTCTGCGCATATGTCAGGTCACGATTGGATCCCACGTCGTCCAGCGCATCCAGTTCATTCATGCGCGAACCCACCGATGCCCGCACGGTCAGCACGTTGTCGAGCGAGTTGGAGAACTGGCGCGTGGCGGTGGAGATGACGTTGCCAAGATGAGCCCGATCGCTGCTGTCGGGAGTGGGCTGGCGCAGCGTGTCGATCACGGTCTGTAGGTTGGCGAACATGTCGGTGCCGGCCTCGCTGGCGGGAGCCATGGTCATGCTGTCGCCGTCCTTGGGATCGCCGGTCACGTTGAAGCTGACGCCGGCGACGTCGATATGGGCTGGCGACGTGTAGGCTACGGGCCCCTTCACGACCGGAGCGGGGGTCGTGCCTGCCGACAGGTTGGTGATGGTGTACTCCATCTGGCCGCTGGCATTGGTCGCAAACTTGACCTCCATCGAGAGCCCGTAGTCGGGATCGCTCGGGTTCGTGGTCGACACCGTGCCGAACGTGGCGCTGCCGGTGTTGTTGGCATTGCCCTTGACGACATACCCGGCGCCGCCGGTCACGCTCATGAACACTTCGCGCCCGGTGTTGCCGGCGGGCATCTGGCGCGCCACATCGACCTGCAGCAGTTGCTGGCCGTTGTCGCCGATGTAGGTGCCCGGACCCTTGCTCTGCGTGAACGGCGCGCTGCCGGAGCGGGTGCCGCCGAACAGGTACTGGCCGTTGCCGTCGTCGGAATTGGCCAGACCCGCCAGTTGGTTGTACAGGCCTTCCAGCGCCGTGGCCAGCGAGCCGCGGTCGGCATCGCTCATGGTGCCGTTGCCGGCCTGCACCAGCAGCGTCTGGATGTTCTGCGTGACGGTGGTCACCGACTGCAGCGCGTTCTCTTCCGCAGCCAGCGCGATATTGGCCTGCTTGCGTGAGGTAGCGTACTGGCCGTTGACGGCCTGGGCCTGGCTCACGCCCAGCGCGCGGGTGGCGCCGACGGGGTCGTCGGACGGCGTCAGGATGCTGCGGCCGGTGCCGAGCTGCTGCTGGATATGCAGCAGCGAGCCCTGCTGGTAGTTCATCGAAGCCAGGCCTTGCTGGTACAGGGTGGAGCTTGCAACGCGCATATTGGTTACCTCTTCTGACTCTGCTGACGCTGGTGGGTGCCGCCGCTTACCTGCCGATGCCGATGATGGTGTCGAACAGCGTGCCGGCCGTCTGGATCACCCGGGCGTTGGCCTGGTACAGCTGCTGGAAGCGCAGCATCGACACGGTCTCCTCGTCCATGTTGACGCCGGACACCGATTGCTGCGCGGTCTTGATCTGGGTGGTGATGCTGTCCTGCGAGGCCGAGGCGATCTTGACCGACTTGGCACGCGTGCCGACGTCGTTGACCAGCTGGGCATAGCCCTCGCTGAAGCTGGACACGCCGCCGATGGTCTTGGCGTTCTGCAGCTTGGCCAGCGCCAGCATGTTGCCGTTGTCCTTGACCGCGCCGGCGTTGCTGCTCAGCGTGAAGGTGTCGCCCGTCGCGGGCGTGCCGCCGAAGCTGAAGGTCAGGCCGTTGAGGGTGTAGTCGGTATTGCTGCCGTTGGGCACGGGCGTTGGCTGGGTCGCGAGTGGTCCGTTGGCATCGCTGAAGACATAGTTGGCTCCGTCGAACCTGGCGGTGATCGTGCCGGACAGCAGTGAATAGCCGGGCGCGACCTTGCCCAGGCTGGCCGTTCCGTTGCCCTTGTTCGATGCCGCCGCGTCGGCGCGAACCGGCGATGCCGCGGCGATCCTGGCCGGGTCGCTGATCGCCATGTCGAAGCCGGTGGCGGCATTGCGCGTGGGCTGGATCGTGAACGAATCGTTGGTGCCCATCGCCGCGTTGATCTCGACGGTAAAGCCGTCGGCGCTGAACTGCAGCGGGTAGCTGGCGCCGCCGGCGGGCACCGGCGTGACCACCTGCTGGTTGTCGGAGAGGCGCGTCAGCGTGTAGTTGGTACCGTCGAACTGCAGCTTGTAGTCGCTGGTGGTCAGGGCCGAGGCATTGTCGATCCTGGCCGTTGCCACCGTGGTCTTCACGGTGTTGTTGGCGTTGGGGATCGAGGTCGCGCTACCCAGTTCAAACATGTCGGTGCCAATGGCGCCGTTCAGGTCGATGCCCAGCTTGTGCTGCGCATTGAAGCTCTGGCCGATCGCCAGCGACAGCCGGCCAATGGCACTCTGCGCCGCGTCCAGGGATTCGGTGCGGAACTGCAGCAGGCCGCCCAGCGAACCGCCGGTGATCGCGCCCGGCTCGCTCTCGAACACGTTGCCGTTGGGCAGGGTGTAGGCCACCACGGTGCGGTTGGGATCGGCCGCCGAGGCAACCGCCTTCAGCTCGTACGCATCATTGCCCATCACCAGCGGCTGGCCGTTGCCGACGAAGACGTTGTAGGTGCCGCTGTCCTGCACCACCACCTTGGCGCCGACCAGCTTGGTCAGCTCGGCCACGGCCTGGTCGCGCTGGTCGAGCAGGTCGTTGGGCGGCTGGCCGCCGGAGGCAGCCTTCAGGCGGGTGATTTCCTGGTTCAGGTTGGCAATCTGCTTGGTATATGCGTTGACCTGCGTGACGGCGGTGCCGACCTGCTCGTTGACGCCCGATTGCAGCTGCTTGAAGTAGTTGCTGGCCGAGCGCACCTGCCCCACCAGCGCCTGTCCCGCCGACAGCATTCCCTGGCGCGCTGCCGGATCGGCCGGTGTGTCGGCCACGGCCTGCACCGCCGCGAAGAACTTCTGCATCAGCGGCGCCAGGCCGCCCTTCTGGTCGGCGAGCAGGTTGTCGATCTGGGCGATCTGGTCCGAGTACGCCGCCAGCGATGCGCTGGCCGAGGTGGCGCCGCGCAGCTGGCCGGTCAGGAACTCGTCATAGACGCGGATCACCGTGGTGGTGTTGGAGCCGAAGCCATAGAAACCCTGGCTGGTGTACTGGCCGCCGGCCGAGGCCACGATGGTGTTCTGGCGCGAATAGCCTTCGGTCGCCGAATTGGCAAAGTTGTGGCCGGTCGTCGTCAGCGCGTTCTGCGCGGTGTTCAGGCCGGAAAGACCAATACTGAAGAGAGACATTGTGCTCTGACCCCGGATTTGTAGGACTGCCGCGGCAAGGGCCGGCGGTGGTGGATGTGGAAGTTATCGGCTGGTTGGGGGCGGGACTTTAGGTGTGGAAGTGGCGCTTTCCAGATTCCGGCTGGTTTGCTCCTCTCTCCCGTGTGCGGGAGAGGGGAGCCGGGTTCATACGGTGTCAGCTACGGCCGGCGCCAGCGCAACACCCCTGCCCTCAGGCCGCCACCTTTTTCATGATCTTCACCAGCTTGTGCCCGTACGCCGGATCGGTGGCATAGCCCGCGCGCTGCAGGCCATGCGCCGCCTCTTCAGCGGACGCTGCGCTGACCACGCCCGCGTAGCGCGGGTTGTTGGTCAGCAGGCGGGCATAGTCGGCACAGGCCTCGTCATACGAGCCATAGGCACGGAACTTCGCCCGCACCTTCTGCGGCTGCCCGTCGACATACTCCGTGGTGGTGATCTCGGCCACGCGCCCCTTCCAGCTGGCGCCGGCCTTGATGCCGAAGACGTTGAAGGTGGTGGAGCCGTCGGCGTGCGTGATCTCGCGCTGGCCCCAGCCTGATTCCAGCGCGGCCTGCCCTACGATCAGCCGCGCCGGCACGCCGCTGGCGCGCGCGGCGGCTTCCGCGGGTCCGGCCATGCGGGCGACAAAGGCGCTGACGTGGGCCGGCGCGTCGTCCGGCAGCCTGCCAAGCCGGTCGTCACCCTGGCCGCGATCCGCATAGGATTGCGGCTGATACTGGCGCAGCCCTGCGGTGGGATTCCAGTTCTGCCCCGGCACGATGGTGCCGATGGCAGGCAGGTCGGCCAGCTCGCCGGCGTCGGCAGGCATGGCACCCGCGCCGCGGCTGTCAAGCAGCCTTGCCATCTCGGCATCCGCGGCCTTGCCTGATTCGGCCGGGCTCATGGCATTCATGCCGGCCGGCATCGGCGTGCCGGTGGCGCGCGCCAGCTGGCGCACCATCACATCGGCCAGGCCAATGCCGCGCGACGACATCTGCTGCGCCAGCTGCTGGTCCATCATCGACATATAGAGCTTGCTCTGCTCATTGTCGAACAGGCCATCCTGCGGCGTGGCATCGCGCATGCTCTTGAGCACCATCTGCGTGAACACCGCCTCGAACTGCTTGGCGACTGCCTGCAGCGTATTGGCGTCGGCGCCGCCGCGCGCGCTGTGCTTGAGCGCCTCGAAGCCCTGTGTGTCCAGCGCGAAGCGCTGCGTCAGCTCCGCCGCCTGCGGGGGTCGTGCCGTGTTCATGGTCAGATGACTTCCAGCTCGGCACGCAGCGCCCCGGCCGCGCGCATGGCCTCCAGGATGGTCTGCAGGTCGGCCGGAGTCGCACCCAGCGCGTTCAGCCCCTTGACCACGGCGGCCAGCGAGGCACCCGCCTTGACGATCTGCAGCGAGCCGCCCTGCTGCTTCATGTCGATCTGCGACACCGGCGCCACCACTGTCTGGCCGCCGCTGAACGGCGCGGGCTGGCTGATCACCGGTTGCGTGTTGATCACCACCGACAGGTTGCCATGCGCCACCGCGCAGTCTTCCACGGTCACGGCCTGGTTCATCACGATGGAACCGGTGCGGGCGTTCAGGATCACCTTGGCCGCGGCCTTGGCCGGGGTCACGTCGATATTCTCGATGCGGGCCAGGAAGCCCACGCGCGCAGCCGCCGAGGCCGGCGCACGCACCTGCACCACGCGGCCATCCAGCGCCGCGGCAACGCCGCCGCCCATGGAGCGGTTGATGGCCTCCACCACGCGCTCGGCGGTGCCGAAATCGGTGTCCTTCAGTTCCAGGTTGAGTACGCCGCCATCCGGCTGGAACGGCGCCACCGCGCGCTCGACGATCGCGCCGTTGGCGATGCGCCCCACCGCCAGCTGATTGATCTGCACCTTGCTGCCGTTGGCTGACGCGCCCGCGCCGCCCACCAGCATATTGCCCTGGGCGATGGCATAGACCTGGCCGTCGGCGCCCTTGAGCGGGGTCATCAGCAGCGTGCCGCCACGCAGGCTCTTGGCATTGCCCATCGACGACACCACGATGTCCAGCTGGCTGCCGGGCTGCGCGAACGCGGGCAGCGAGGCGGTCACCATCACCGCCGCCACGTTCTTGAGCTGCATGTTCTTGCCGGCCGGCAGCGTGATCCCCAGCTGCGAGAGCATGTTGGTCAGGCTCTGCGTGGTGAACGGCGTCTGCATGGTCTGGTCGCCGGTGTTGTCCAGGCCGACCACCAGGCCGTAGCCCACCAGCGGGTTCTCGCGCACGCCCTGGAACGTGGCCAGGTTCTTCAGGCGCTCGGCCTTGGCGACGCTGGCAAAGGCGCCAAAGGCCACGCCCAGCGCCAGGCTGATCACGCTCAGGCGCAGCAGGCGGGACAGGAAACGGGCGAGCATCGGAGCAGACATGGCGCGGTCAGAACGGAGAAACATTGAGGAAGAAGCGCTGCAGCCAGCCCATGTTCTGCGCTTCGTCGATCACGCCCTTGGCGGTGTATTCGATGCGCGCATCGGCCACCTGGGTTGAGGGCACGGCGTTGTCGCCGGTGATCGTGCGCGGGTTGACCACGCCGGAGAAACGGATGAACTCGGCACCCTGGTTGATGGCCATCTGCTTTTCGCCGGAGACCACCAGGTTGCCGTTGGCCAGCACCTCAAGCACGGTGACGGTGATGGTGCCGTTGAAGGTGTTGGCCGCGCTGGCGCCGCCGCTGGCCTTGAGCGTGTTGGCGCCATTGATGCTGGCGTTCGAGCTGCTGCTGAACAGCCCGGCCAGCGCCTTGGGCACGGCGTCGAATGCCAGCGACGTGTTGCCGTTGCGGCTGGCATTGGTGCCCGAGTTCTTGCTGGCGTTGACGTTCTCGGTGATGACGATCGTCAGGATGTCGCCGACATTGCGCGGACGGCGATCCTCGAACAGCGGGTTGCCGGCATACGAGGACGCGAAGATCGAACCGGTGGCCGGCCCCATCGGCCGCGGCTCTGCGCGCGCGGTGGTGGGCAGTTGCACCAGCGGCTCGCGCGGCATCAGCGCGCAGCCGCCGCTGGCCAGCATTGCCACGCCGGCCAGGCAAACCAGCGCATGCGCGCCCAGGCGGGAAAGCAAGGTGGCCATGTTCACACCAGTCAACCCAGTTGCGACAGGCGCTGCAGCATCTGGTCGGATGCCTGCACGGCCTTGCTGTTGATCTCATACGCGCGCTGCGTCTGGATCATGCTGACCAGCTCTTCCACCACGTTCACGTTGGAGGCTTCCACGTAGTTCTGCTGCACCACGCCAGCGCCGTTCAGGCCCGGTACGGTGGTGTTGGGCGCGCCCGAGGCATCGGTCTGCACGTACAGGTTCTCGCCCATGCTTTCCAGGCCGGCCGGGTTCATGAAGGTGGCCAGCTGCAGCTGCCCCACCTGCACGTTGGCGCTGGAGCCCGGCTGCGTCACCGACACGGTGCCGTCGCGCGCAATGGTCATCGACAGCGTGTTGGCCGGGATGGTGATGGCAGGCTGGATCACGAAGCCGCTGGAGGTCACCAGCTGGCCGTTCTGGTCCACCTGGAACGAGCCGTCGCGGGTGTAGGCGGTGGTGCCGTCGGGCAGCGCCACCTGGAAGAAGCCCTGGCCCAGGATGGCCACGTCCTTGGCATTGCCGGTCTGCTGCGGGTTGCCCTGGGTGTGGATGCGCTCGGTGGCCACGGGGCGCACGCCGGTGCCCAGCTGCATGCCGGAAGGCAGCGTGGTCTGGTCCGATGACAGCGCGCCGGGCTGGCGGATGGTCTGGTACATCAGTTCCTCGAACACCGCGCGGCCGCGCTTGAAGCCGTTGGTCGACACGTTGGCCAGGTTGTTCGAGATCACGTCCATCTGCGTCTGCTGCGCATCGAGGCCGGTCTTGGCAATCCAGAGAGAGCGGATCATGGGGGTCCTTGCGTTGGTGCTGGCACGGCGCGCCGTGCCGGTCAGTCATTCAGGTCAGTTGGTCGAGAGCAGCTGGTTGGCGCGCTGCTCGTTGCCGTCGGCGCCCTGGATCATCTTCATCTGCATCTCGAAGCGGCGGGCATTGGCGATCATCTCGACCATGGCTTCGGTCGGGTTGACGTTGCTGCCTTCCAGCGCGCCCGAGATCACGCGCACGGTGGGATCGGCCTCCAGCGGCTGCGCGCCGGGGCGCAGGCGGAACAGGCCGTCATCGCCGCGCGCGATGGCATCGTTGGGCGGGTTGACCACGCGCAGCCTGCCTACCTGCGCCAGGCCGGCAGAGGCTTCGCCGGGGCCGCGCGCGGTGATGGTGCCGTCGGTGCCGATGGTTACCTGCGAGCCCGGCGGCACCGCCAGCGGACCGCCGTCGCCCATCACCGGCAGGCCGGAGATGGTCTGCACCTGGCCGTCCTGCGCCACCTGCAGCGCGCCGGCACGGGTGTAAGCTTCGCTGCCGTCCGGGGCCTGCACCACCAGCCAGCCGTTGCCCTGCAGCGCCACGTCCAGCGTGCGGCCGGTGTAGGTCAGCGGGCCGGCGCGCATGTCGGCGCCGGGGGTCGAGGCCAGCGCAAAGGCGCGCGTGCCCGCCTCCGGCCCCACCACCGGCACCGCGCGGTACAGGTTGACCTGCGCGCGGAAGGCCGGCGTGGAGACGTTGGCGAGGTTGTTCGATACCGCCGCTTGCTGGTCGAGTATCTGCTTGGCGCCCGACAGGGCGGTGTAGATCATGCGGTCCATGGCGGCGGCTCAGCTCAGCGTGGCGGTCACAGGTTGACCAGGGTCTGCATGACCGTGTCCTGCGCCTTGATGGTCTGCGCATTGGCCTGGTAGTTGCGCTGCGCAACGATCAGGTTGACCAGCTGGCCGGACAGGTCCACGTTGGAAGCTTCCACCGCATTGGAGCGCAGCGTGCCCATGCTGCCGCCGGCCGCGCCGACCAGCGCCTGGCCGGAGGCACCGGTGGCCGACCACACGTTGTCGCCTTCCGGCTTCAGGCCTTCGACGTTGCCGAATGCGGCCATCACGATCTGGCCGAGCGGCTTGGTCTGCTCGTTGGAATAGTTGCCGGTGATGGTGCCGTCGCCGTTGACCGAGAAGCCCAGCAGGCTGCCCGAGGTGTAGCCGTTCTGGCTGAGCTGCTTGACGTCGTTGTCGGCGCCGAACTGGGTGGTGCCGGTCAGGTCCAGCTTCATCGCCATGGCCTGCGCGCCGTTGACGGCCGGCTGGGTCAGGGTGACAGCGCCGGCCGCGGGCGACTGCAGAGCGCCCGCGTTGTCGAACGCGAGCGTGACCGGTGCGCCGCCGACCGCGTTGCCGTTGACGTCGGTCACGTACATCCGCCAGTCGGTGCCACCAGCGACGGTCGGGGCGCCTGCCGACTTGGCGAAGTACGCCATCAGCTGCTGCTTGTTGCCCAGCGAGTCATAGACGTTGATCGCCGTGCTGTAGTTGAACATATTGCTGGTCGGCGGCGAGCCGGCCGCACTGGCGAAGGCCTGCGTCGGCACAGTAGCGCGCGAATCCAGCTGGAACTTGGCGGTGATGCTGCTGGTGGCGCGGGGCTCCATCTGGGCGTTGCTGATGACCAGCGGCTGCGGCTGCACGCCTGCGCCGCCAGCCACGCCTGCCGGATAGCCGGTCACTTGCAGGCCCTGCATATTGGTGATGCGGCCGTCTTCCTGGCGCTGGAACTGGCCATTGCGCGAGTAGTAGACCGCGCCTTCCGGGCTGGTCAGGCGGAAAAAACCATTGCCGTTAGTGATGGCCACATCCAGCGAGCGGCCGGAGGCCTCGATATTGCCCTGGTTGAACGACTGGACCACGGAGTTCACGCGCACGCCCAGGCCGATCTTGGTGCCCGCGTAGATGTCGGCAAACTGCGCTGCCGATTGCTTGTAGCCAACCGTGTTGGCATTGGCGATGTTGTTGCCAATCACGTCCAGATTGGACGCGGCGGCGTTCAGGCCGCTTACCCCTTGACCGAAACCCATGATTGCTTCCTTTTGACTAGGCTGTCGTTGAAGCCGGCCGGCGCCTGTGCGCTGCCGGCACCTGCGTACTAGAGAATGCGGCGCACGTCGTCGACGTTCGCGGTCTGTCCGTCGCCCAAGTCCACCAGCACGCCGCTGGCGTCGCCGCTGATGCTCTGGACCTTGCCGTAGACCAGCGCCACCGGCTGCACCGAGGTGCCGTTGGCGGTGGCGGTCACCTTGAAGGTGTAGTCGCCGTCGGCCACGGCCGCGCCGGCGTTGTTCTTGCCGTCCCATGCGACGTTGTGCACGCCCGCGGTCTGCCCTTTCATGTCAATGGTGCGCACCACGTTGCCGTCCTTGTCGAGCACGTCGACGGTGACCGCATCCGCGGTCGACGGCAGGTCCAGGCCGAACTTGCCCGGCACGCCGCCTGCCACCGACACCTGCTTGCCCGGCACCATCACGGTATGGCCGATCAGCGCTGCGGAGTCCATGGCGCGGCTGGCGCTGACCTGCGACAGCAACTGCGACAGCGTGGCGTTCATGGTCTGCATGCCGCTGACCGTGCTGATCTGCGCCAGCTGCGAGGTCAGCTGCGCGTTGTCCATCGGATTGAGCGGGTCCTGGTTGTTCATCTGCGTGACGAGCATGGTCAGGAAGTTGTTCTGCAGCTCGGACGCGCTGGCGCTGCCGCTCTTGAGGGCGTCGTTGATGCCCTGGGTGTTGCTGCCTACCGCGGAGGTGGTTGTCATGTCGGTTCGTTGTCTGCGTGCTGGTGGAGGCGTTGCCGATACAGGCCGGGGCTTGTCACTGGCCGATCGTCAGCGTCTTGAGCATCATGTTCTTGGCGGTGTTGAGCACTTCCACATTGGCCTGGTAGGAGCGCGAGGCCGAGATCATGTTGACCATCTCTTCCACCGGATTGACGTTGGGCATCACCACGTAGCCCTGGGCATTGGCCATGGGGTGCGTGGGGTTGTGCACCATGCGCGGCGGCGACGGGTCTTCCGACACGCCTCGCACCTGCACGCCGCCGATGTCCGTCTGCCCCGGCGTGGGCGCCATGCCAAACACGACCTGCTTGGCGCGATAGGCCTGGCCGTCGGGGCTGACCACGCTGTCGGCATTGGCCAGGTTGGAAGCGGTCACGTTCATGCGCTGCGACTGCGCGGCCATGGCCGAGCCCGCGACGTCGAAGATGTTCATTGCCGGCATGCGCTCTCTCCCTTACTGCTCGATTTATTGCTGGATCGCGGCCAGCATGGTCTTGATCTTGGAATTCATCACCGTCAGGCCGGACTCGAAGTGCACGGCGTTGTCGGCGAAGGCCACGCGCTCGGCATCCATTTCCACGGTGTTGCCGTCGACGCTGGACTGCAGCGGGATGCGGTAGGCCAGGTCGAATTCCTCGCGCCCCGGGGCCTGCGCGGGCAGATGGCGCACCGAGGTGGTGGACAGCGACATGCCTTCATTGCGGTGGCCGCGTTCGACGCTCTGCGCCAGCGTGCTGGAGAAATCAAAATCGCGCGCCTTGTAGCCGGGCGTGTCCGCGTGCGCGATGTTGGAGGCAATCACCGACTGCCGCTGGTTGCGCAGGCTCAGCGCTTCCTGCTGGAAACGTAGTGCCGCGTCGAGTCTGTCAATCATCCTGGCATCTCCCTGCTCACATGAACGGAGCGAACGACCTTCTTCAGGGTTGCCATCTTAGGCGGCGACCTGTCACGCCAATCGGATGAATAAGGACGGGAAATCCATGCATTTCGGCCCGCCCTCGCGCGAGGGGCTGCCTACAATGGGACCCCGATGACAGATGTAGACGGGGCGCGCAGCCAGTCACGGGGCCGGGCGCCAGGCATGCCGTGCATGCCGTGCCGTCCTTGCCGGGAAGTCCAGATGAAACAGAATCGCCGCAACGCCCGCAGCCTGGCGCAAGCCCTGCTGGCGGCCTGCCTGCTTGGCCCGGCCGCCGCCGGTGCCGCGCCCGCGCAGGTCATGCCCGTCGCCATGCAGGCGCCGGCCGCGCACGGGCAGCAGCAGGCCGCTCATGCAGGCAATCCCGCTGCCAGCCCCTTTGCCGAAGACCCCGCGCGCGTTGCCGTGGAACGCTTCCTGCTGCAGCAGACCGCCGGCCTGCCGGGCAAGGTCAGCGTGCAGGTGGCACCGCCTTCGGGTGGGCGCGCGCCGGATTGCCTTGCGCCCGACCCGTTCCTGCCCGCCGGCACGTCGCCGTGGGGCCGCGTCTCCGTCGGCGTGCGCTGCGGCGGTGAGCGGCCGTGGGTGCGCTACATGCAGGCGCGCGTGGCGGTGCTGACCGATTACTACGTCGCCGCGCGCGCGCTGGGCCCGGGCGAGCCGGTCGGCCAGGCCGATATCGAAGTCCGCCAGGGCGACCTGGGCACGCTGCCGCGCGCGGTGATCACCGACCCGGCGCAGCTTGCCGGCGCGCTCACCGCCAACCGTATTGCCGCCGGCTCACCGATACGCGCCGACCTGCTGCGCAAGGCCATCGCCGTGCGCCAGGGCCAGACCGTCACCGTGGCCGTGGAAGGCGATGCCTTCCAGATCACCAGCGAAGGCAAGGTGCTGGCCGACGCCGCCACCGGCAACACCGTGCAGGTGCGCCTGCGCAGCGGCCAGGTGGTCAACGGGCTGGTGCGCAGCGGTGACACCGTGGTGCTGCAGTAACCCCCCGAAAGTGCCTTGATCGTGGCCAAAAGACTGGAAACCCGTGGCGGGCGGCATGCGAAAATGCCGCCGAAACCGCCGCGCGGCGAAATCGGGGCGAGCGCCCTAAAGAATTCGCCGGCGCGACCGTAATGCCATAGGAAACCAGCAAGGAACGCCCCGTGAAGATCAACCACACCGCCTCGTCCCGGCCCGCCGACGCCCCTGCGGACGCCGCCGCCGCCCGGCCCCAGGCCGCGCCGGCCAGCGCCGCGGCGCCGTCCGCCGGCCTGAGCGTCAGCCCGCTGGCCGCCCAGGTGCGCGACATCAGCGCCCGCCTGACGCAGCCCGCGGACGACGATATCGACACCGCCAAGGTCGAAGAGATCCGCCAGGCCATCGCCGAGGGCCGGATCAGGATCGACCCGGGCAAGATTGCCGACGGCCTGCTCGCGACCCTGCGCGAGCTTGGCCAGGCTGAACCCCGATAGCCCAAATGAACCAGAGCCTGATCCAGTCCCTGCAGCGCGAAACCGAAGGCATCCAGGCCTTCGGCCAACTCCTCGCCGAAGAGCGCGACGCCCTCAAGCGGGGCGACTTCCAGTCCCTGAGCGGACTGCTGACGCGCAAGGTTGAACTGGGCCAGGCCCTGTCCCGCCAACTCAAGGCCCGCGAAGCCCAGATGGGCGCGCTGGGCCTGCGCGCCGGCCCCGAAGGCCAGCTGCTCGGCCGCCAGGTCGACCCGGCCGTGGCCGATGCCTGGCGCGGGCTGATCTTTGCGGCCTGCACCGCGCGTGACGCCAATGCGCTCAACGGGGCGGTTGTGGACGCCCATCTCGACTTCACCCGTGAAGCCATCCAGGCGCTGCGCCAGCATAGTGGCGGGGATGCGGGGTTGTATGGGAAGGATGGGAAGGCGGCGGCTGGGGTGGGTGGGGTGAGTCTGGCGGCGGGTTGAGGGGATCGCCAGATGTTCCGTTCTTTCGTCACTTATTCAGAAGTGACGAAAGAACGGAACATTCACTCCTACCGAAACCCCACCACCACCTCATTACTCCGCCCCTGAAGCACCGGCACCAGGCTCCCCTGCCCCGGCACCCGGAACGCAAATACAAAGCCCTTGGTGGCATCATCCCCGAAGAACGCATCGGTCTTCCCTTCCGCCTGCGGCAGCAGCACGCAGCGCTGGGCATTGCAGAGATAGGCTTGCAGTTCCAGCGGTGGGGTCTTGGCGAAGCTGTAGCGCCAGCGCACCGAGGTGATGACCCCTTCTGACTGCGGCAAGACGCCGGTGGGCAGGATCGGCGGCGACACCGCGCGCTGTCCGCGGCAGTGGAGTGCCGGCCCGTTGACCGATCCGGTCCAGGCATGGCGGGTGCCGCCCTCAATGGCGGCCCAGGCGCAGGCCGATACGGCAGCCAGCAGCCAGCAAGCGCCGCGCGCGGCGCGGCCCAGCGCCTGCATCACAGCAAGCCGCGCAACTGGTTGCGCAGCCGCGTGATCGCCTGGCCGCGGATCTGGCACACGCGCGACTCGGTCACATCGAGCACCGCGCCGATTTCGCGCAGGTTCAGTTCCTGGTCATAGCACAGCGACAGCACCAGCTTTTCGCGCTCGGGCAGGCGTTCGATGGCGCGCACCAGTGCCTCGCGCATGCCGCTTTCCATCAGCACGGTCAGCGGGTTGCCGTCATCGCTGCCGCCAAGGTGCCGGTCCAGGAAGTCTTCTTCGCCGGAGCGCTCGAAATCCTCGTAGTGCAGCAGCTGGCAGCCATAGACCTCATTGAGCAGCAACTGGTATTCGTCCAGCGCCATCTCCATGGCCTCGGCCACTTCGGAGTCGACCGGTGCGCGCCCGAGCTTCTGCTCCAGCCCGCGCTGCGTGCGCTCGATGCGCCGGGTGAACTGGCGCAGGCTGCGCGACTGCCAGTCGTTGGCGCGCACCTCGTCAAGCATGGCGCCGCGGATACGCTGGCTGGCATAGGTTTCGAAGCGCGCGCCGTGGGTGTCTTCATAACGCTTGGCGGCATCCAGCAGGCCGATCATGCCGGCCTGGATCAGGTCGTCGATCTGCACGCTGGCAGGCAGCCTGGCGGCCAGTTGCAGGGCGATGCGGCGCACCAGCTGTGCATGCGCCTTGACCACATCGGCCTGTTCGAGCTTTCCCTGGATCGTGTACATGGTGCAATTCTCGTGAATGCTGGATTGCTGGACCGCCGCAACGTGCGGCGGGGGCTGGCTCAGGGTCTGGTTCGGTTGGATGGCATGGCTGGCAGGCTCAGGCCATTGCGGCTGCGGGCGCGGGGGCGGACGTGTCCGCGCGCAGCGGCCAGGCGCCGATGCTGCCGGCGGTGCGGCGCAGCGCGGTGGTGGCCGGCGCCGCCGGAAACGCCTCGACCACGCAGCGCCCCAGTTGCACGCCGCGCGCCACCAGCGGGTCCGACGGCAGCCAGCCCGCGCACAGCGCCTCGACGCCCAGGTACTGGCTGGCCGTGCGCGCCAGGTTGCGCAGGATCGCCTGCACCGTAGCCTCGCTCGCCGCCATGTTGACGATCAGGTGGAACTGGCGCCAGGCATACAAGTGGTGCAGGCGCTTGATGCAGGCATAGGCGGCGGTGATCGACGCCAGCTCAGGCCGCATCACGATCAGCACATTGTGTGCGCTGCCCGCTAGCGCCGACAGCGCGCCGTCGGCATCGACGCAGGCATCCACCAGCACGCTGCGGAAACCGCTCGCAGCAGCAGCCGGCAAGGCGCTGCCCGGCACAGGCCGGCCAGCCGGCAGCACCGACAGCACGCCACCGGGACCGGTGCCTGCCGCAGCGTCCAGCGGCAGTCGGCCTGCGCTGACATCGGCCAGGGTGCCGGCGGGCCTGGCGCCGGACAGCCGCGTGGCGCGCGCCGCGGCGGCGTCTTCGTCGACCAGCAGCACGCGTTCGCCCTGCATGGCCAGCGCGTGCGACAAGCCCAGCGCCACGGTGGTGGCGCCGGCACCGCGTTCGCTGGCGACCACGGCGATGCGGCGCGTCGTGCGCGGCGCCAGCATCCGGCGCAGGCTCTCGGCCTGGTCCATGGCGAGGGCGCTCACTGCAGCACCTCCATCGTTTCAGCGGACACGGCGCTGCCGCGGCCCGGATAGTTTTCCAGCACGTCGAGCAATGCCAGCATGCGGCCCATGCCTTCATTGAGCACCGTGCCCGGCACCGGCACGCCCTGGCGCACGGTGCGGCCAGCCAGGCGCGCGAGGAAGGCGGGCGCGGCCGCGGTCGGCGCGTGTTCCAGGCGCAGCACGGACAGGCCCAGCTGCAACGCGGCCAGCGCGGCGCCGGCGGCGTGGCCGTTTTCGGCGTCCTGGGCGAAGTGGTCGATGGCGTGGCGCAGCGTGCGCAGGCGCGCATCGGCTGCGTCGGTCCACAAGGCCCAGCGCGCTACCTGTGCGGCGTCCTGCGCCAGCGCCGGATCGCACAGCAGGTAGCGGGTATCCAGCAGTTCGCCGGTGGCGCGGTCGGCCAGGCGTGCCACCACCAGGCAGGCATCGATGCCGCCTTCGGGCGTGCCCTTGCCACGCGCCGGGCTGTCCGGCACGCGCACTTCGGCGCTGGCCAGCCAGCGCACGGCTTCACGCTCGCGCACGGTGTCCTCGCCCACGGCGTGGAAGGTCAGCGTGTCGGCCAGCGCATCGAGCTTCCAGGCGGCGCCGGCGCTGACCACGCGCGCGGTCTTGCGCGCGCCGGCCACCCAGCGCTCGCCGGCCTGCTGCCAGCGCGCCAGCGTGGCGGCGGTCGGCACGGCATCGATCAGGTTGACCACCTTGCGCGCGGCGCTCATGGCGGCGCGCAGGCTGGCGGCATCGGTCTCGGCCTCGCCCAACGGCTGGCCGGCACGGCCGGTCGGGGTCACAGTGGCGGCCAGCGGCATGCCGTCGCGGTCGGCGAGCCACAGCGTGTGCTGCATCGGCTGCGGCGTGCGGCGGCCGGGCACGGCCACTTGCAGCGTGGCGGCGCAGGCCAGCACGTACTGCTCGCACTGGCGGGTCACGTCGCGGCAGACCGCTTCGCGCACCTGCTGCGACATCGCGCGCAGGGCCGGGGCGCCGGCGCTGCGCTGTTGCCACAGCGAGCGGGCCAGGTCGAGGCCCAGGCCCGCGCCATTGAGTTCCGCCACGCACTGGCTCAGCGCGTCGGCGCTGTCGGTCAGCGAGCGCAGCACCTCGTCGGCGCCGCCACGCGCGGGCGCCTCGTCGTCGGTGCCGGCGCTGCGCCGGCGTGCGGCGTCGGCATCGGCAAACACCGAACCGCGGCGCGGCGTCAGGAAGGCGCGCTCCACCAGCGCGGTGCTGTTGGCCAGCTCAAGGTGCTCGGGCACGCGCTGGCCGGTAGAGGCGTAGAACACCGGCAGGCGGTGGCGGATCACCACGTCCAGCACCGAGCCCAAGTGGGTGGCTTCGTCCAGCTTGCTGATGATGCAGCCGTCGATGCCGCCGCCATCGGGCGCGGCGTCATGGCGGTAGGCATGCACCACTTCATTGAGGGTATCGCCGTGGCTGACACCGTTGAGCAGCAGCACGCGCTGCACCGGCGCCGGCACGCCGGCCAGCATCGCGATCTGTTCCGACAGGCTGCGGTCGCGCTGGCTCATGCCGACGGTGTCGATGATCACCAGGTGCTTGTCCTTCATCGCCGCCAGCGCGAAGCGCAGGTCGGCGGCATCCTTTACCGCATGCACCGGCACGCCCAGGATGTCGCCGTAGATGCGCAGTTGCTCGTGCGCGCCGATACGGAAGCTGTCGGTGGTCAGCAGCGCCAGCTTGTCGGCGCCGTGGCGCAGCACGAAGCGCGCCGCCAGCTTGGCCGTGGTGGTGGTCTTGCCTACGCCGGTGGGACCCACCAGTGCCAGCACGCCGCCTTGCGCGAACAGGCTGTCCTCATCGCCCAGCACCGGCAGCTTGCTTGCCAGTTCGGTGCGGATCCAGCCCATGGCCGCGGGGCGGTCATAGCCCAGCGGCAGCCGCGCCAGCAGCGTGCGCGCCAGTTGCCCGGAGAAGCCGGCGCCGACCATCCATTCAAACAGGGATTCGCGCAGCGGGTCGCTGGCGGCCACGCCGTGCGCTGCCGCGCTTGGAACCGCGCTTGGGGCAGGGCTGATCCCGGCCAGCTGGCGCTCCAGCATCGCGCGCATCGATTGCAGCTCGCCGCGCAGGTCGCCGATAGCGGCGGGCTCGACCACCGGCGCGGGTGGCACGTAGACCTGCGCGGTGGCCTGCACGCTGCCCAGATCCGTATCGCGCATGGCGACGATCTCCACGCCGCCCTCGACGGTGCGGTTGGACAGCACCACGGCGTCCGGACCCATGGCTTCGCGCACCTGGCGCATGGCTTCGCGGCCGTTGGCCGCGACAAACTTGGCTACGCTCATCTTTGACTCCTCACGCGCCGATCATGGCGGTGATGCGGATATTGCGGTTGTCCGGGACTTCGGCATGCGACAGCACCCTCAGCTGCGGCATGGTGCGCCGCAGGAAGCGCGCCATCAGCGGGCGCAGCTGCGACGGCACCAGCAGCACAGGGTCCATGCCCATCTGCTCCTGGCGCGTGACCGCGCCCTGGGTCTGCTGCAGCAGCGCGTCGGCCAGGCCCGGCTCGATTCCGCCGCCATTGGTCAGCGCCTGCGACAGCACGCGCTCCAGGCCGGCATCGAGGCCGATCACCTGCAGATCGGCATTGTTCGGGAACAGCTGCTGCGTGATGGCGCGGCCCAGCGCCACACGCACCATCGCGGTCAGCTCGTTCGGGTCGCTGATCTTGGGCGCGTGCTCGGCCACCACATCCAGGATGGTGCGCATGTCGCGGATGGGCACGCCTTCGTCCAGCAGGTTCTGCAGGATCTTCTGCAGCGCGGTCAGCGAGATGGTCTTCGGCACCAGGTCTTCGGTCAGCTTGGGCGAGTCCTTGGCGATGCGGTCCAGCAGCGCCTGCACTTCCTGGCGGCCCAGCAGTTCGGCGGCGTGCATGTGGATCAGGTGGTTCAGGTGCGTGGCCACCACCGTGCTGGCATCGACCACGGTATAGCCGTAGGACTGCGCCTGCTCCTTGATGCCCGCATCGATCCACACCGCAGGCAGGCCAAAGGCGGGATCGCGCGTGGCCGCGCCCGGCAGCGTGCCGCTGACCTGGCCCGGGTTGATTGCCATCCACTGGCCCGGCATGGCTTCGCCGCGGCCGATCTCCACGCCCTTGAGCGTGATGCGGTAGGCGTTGGGCTTGAGTTCGAGGTTGTCGCGGATATGCACCACCGGCACCAGGAAGCCGATCTCCTGCGCCACCTTCTTGCGGATACTCTTGATCCGGCCCAGCAGCTCGCCATCCTGCGCGCGGTCCACCAACGTGATCAGGCGGTAGCCCACTTCCATGCCGAGCGGGTCGACCAGCGTGACATCGTCCCAGCTGGCTTCGGTCGATTCCTGCGCCACCGCCGGGGTGCGCTCTTCGCGCTGCCTGGTCTGCGCCTGCGTGGCCGCGCGGCGCGCGACGTAGCGGCCCATCCACACCAGCACGCCAGCCAGCAGCAGGAAGGCAAAGTGCGGCATGCCCGGGATGATGCCCATCAGGCCGATGATGCCCGCGGTCAGGTACAGCACGCGCGGGTTGGCAAAGAGCTGGCCGGTGAGCTGCTCGCCCACGTCCTGCTCGTTCGACACGCGCGACACGATCACGCCCGCGGCAGTGGAGATCACCAGCGCCGGGATCTGCGCCACCAGGCCGTCGCCGATGGTCAGCAGCGTGTAGTTGTGCACGGCGGTGCCGAAGTCCAGGTCGTGCTGCACCATGCCCACCACCATGCCGGCGGCGATATTGATGAACATGATCAGCAGGCCCGCCACCGCGTCGCCGCGCACGAACTTGCTGGCACCGTCCATGGCGCCGTAGAAGTCCGATTCCTGCGCCACCTCGGCGCGGCGCTTCTTGGCGGCGGCTTCGTCGATCAGGCCGGCGTTCAGGTCGGCGTCGATCGACATCTGCTTGCCGGGCATCGAATCCAGCATGAAGCGCGCGCCGACTTCGGCGATACGCCCCGCGCCCTTGGTGATCACCATGAAGTTGATCACCACCAGGATGGCGAACACCACTATCCCCACGGCAAAGTTGCCGCCCACCAGGAAGTGCCCGAAGGCCTCCACCACCTTGCCGGCCGCATCCGGACCGGTATGCCCTTCCAGCAGCACCACGCGCGTGGACGCCACGTTCAGCGACAGCCGCAGCAGCGTGGTGAACAGCAGCACCGCCGGGAATGCCGCAAAATCCAGCGGCTTCTGCGTGTACATGCTGACCAGCAGCACCATGATCGCCAGCGCGATATTGAAGGTGAACAGCAGGTCCAGCACAAAGGCCGGCAGCGGCAGGATCATCATCCCCAGGATCATGATGATCAGCAGCGGCCCGGTCATGGCCTTGAGCTGGCCGGCGGAGCGCAGGCCGGGCAGGTTGAACAGGTTGCTCAGAGCGTTCATTCGCGCATTTCCGGTACGGCGAGTTCATCGGGCACCGGCAGGTCCGCGGGCGCCTGCGGCTGCGGGCCCTGCGAGTAGTGCCAGTGCTTCAGTTGATAGACCCAGGCCAGCACTTCAGCCACGGCGGTATAGAGTCCGGCGGGGATTTCCTGGCCCAGCTCCACGTGGCGGTGCAGCGCGCGCGCCAGCGGCGGGGCCGACATCAGCGGCACGCGGTGCTCGGCGGCCAGCTCGCGGATGCGGGCGGCAATGTCGCCGGTGCCCTTGGCCACCACGCGCGGCGCGCCCATGCGCCCTTCCTCATAGCGCAGCGCCACGGCAAAGTGGGTGGGGTTGGTCACCACCACGTCGGCCTTGGGCACCTCGGTCATCATGCGGCGGCGCGCCATGGCGCGCTGCTGCTGGCGGATGCGGTTCTTGATATGGGGGTCGCCCTCGCTCTCCTTGAATTCCTGCTTGACCTCTTCCTTGGTCATGCGCAGCTTCTTGAAGAATTCCCAGTACTGCCACGGCACGTCGATGGCCGCCACCACCAGCAGCGACAGCGACACCACCAGGCAGCAATGCATCACCAGGTCGACCATATGCAGCAGCGCTTCCTGCACCGGCGCATTCATCAGCGCGATGGCCTCGGGCAGGCGCTTCCACAGCACCCAGGCGCCCACGCTGCCTACCAGCAGCGACTTGGCCAGGGCCTTGAGCAGTTCCACCAGCGAATGCGCCGAGAACATCCGGCCCAGCCCCGCCAGCGGCGACAAGCGCGAGAACTGCGGCGCGAAGGACTTGGTCGAGAACACCCAGCCGCCCAGCAGCAGCGGCGCGGCCAGCGCGGCCACGCCGAACAGCAGCAGCAAGGGCAGGAAGGCGAGCAGGCTGTCCCACACCATCAAGGCAAAGCGCGACAGCATGCGCGAGGTATCGAACGCCGTCGCCGGCTCGAAGCGCAGCGCCCCCTGCATCACCTGGTTCAGGCTGCGGCCCAGATGGCCACCCAGCGTCCACAGGCCGGTCACGCCGGCGATCAGCATGATGAACGTGGCCAGCTCGCGCGAACGCACCACCTGCCCCTCCTCGCGCGCCTTTTCCAGGCGCCGGGGTGAGGCGGGTTCGGTTTTCTCGAGGTCGCTTTCTTCGGACATCCATGCTCCGTGCGAAGCGGCAGGCCGCTATTCGTCAGCAGGGATTATCGAAGCGTGGGGGGGTTCCCATTCCTGGGAAAAGGCGGGGGAATTGGGTGTTGTTTGGGAAATGGGGGGTGATTGGGGGTTAACGGCGGGCGGGTTGGGGGACTTTAGGGGGAATGTGGGGAAGCCATTGACCGGCGAGAGTCCTGAAGCAAGCAACCGGCCGTAGCCTTCCAACGGCCGTTCTACATGGTCGCGTAGCCGTTCATGCAGCCACAGACTTCCGGCATCGACCGCAAGCGGAACCTGACCGGCCACTGGTCTAGGGATAAATCGTTTCGCCGCGATTGAGCATGCCGATGAACTCCTCGATCTTGCGCACCCGTGTTGCGGGCTTTTTGGCATTCTGTATCCGAAACAGGATGGCGTAGCGGTTTCGGCCGTTCAGCGTCGCAAAGAACGCGCTGGCCTTGGGATTGGCATCCAGTGCGGCCTGCAGGTCGTCCGGCACGACCGAGTTGCTGGCCGACGTATAGGCAGCCTCCCAGCGGCCGTCCTCTTTGGCTTTCTCGATTTCTCGCATGCCCGAAGGAAGCATTCTGCCTGCAGCAATCAGCGCTTCGGCCCGGTCTTTGTTGAGCTTGGACCAGATACTTTTTGCGGAGCGTCGGGTGAAGCGTTGCAACCAGTATTCTTCACTTTCAGTCTGTTTTTGACCATCGATCCAGCCATGACAAAGGGCACTTTCCAGCGCCTGTTCGTAGGTCAAGGTTGGCTGCCCGGCGCCCTTTTTGGCAAGGCGCAGCCATATCCCGGTCGAGGTACCGCCGTTTTGCGTCAACCAGTTTTCCCATTCATTCTGGTCAGGGAATGTCAGACGAGGCTCAGTCATGGAGGATCCGAAAGGTTGCATTCAGGCAGCGAGGCCTTTTCGTTCACTGAAACCTCGCAGATTACCGATTTGCGCGGATTTTGGAATACCCGATTTATCGACAATTCAGCGTGTATCCATCGGAGGAACCTCTGCCATTGCCATCGGTTCCGGCGACGACCGGTAGGGGTCGTCTCCAGCCCCACGCGGGCCACTGCGGCCAGGAATGCTCTGTTGTGTTCAGCGTTGGTCCGCATGCGGCCAGGAACGGCCCTTGGAAGTCCGACGCCCGCTTTGTCGAATGATCAAGTGCTAGTCGAGCCGCTGGAATGCGGCGCGAAAGCTAGAGTTACGTTTGCAGCGGCCGCACCTCATCGCAGAGGAACTCCGTAAGGTTCAAAGGCCCCTTGGGCGGGCGAGGGAACCACTCCGAAGCGCCGGGAAAGGGATCGTATTCCGCGAGCGCTGTGATTAGGTCATTGGCTAACTCAAGGCGGGAGATGAAGACGCCTTCGTCTACGATCCAACCGGTTCCCCCGCGAGACGTCGCTGGACGAGCAATCGAGTAGCCCTTGAGCTTCCTATTGCCTTTGTCTCGCTGAGGTTCAAATTTTGCCAAGGGCACGCGTACAGTGCCAAACCTATCGCAGAGCGCGGCAAACGTTTTCTGTTGAGGATGCTTGAATTCCTTCAACCTATCTTTGAAGGTGCGAAGCCATTCATACGCGCCCATGAGCCACAGGCCCGAGAGCGTCACCTGATCTGTCAGGGTATCGGCGTAATATTGATCACGATTCGCACACGCCAGTAGTCTTCGATCGCCTTCAATTAACCTAGCGTCAAGCCTGGCAAGGCCCTGCAGACTCTCGTAGAACCACAACTTGTTCCCATACCAAGTCGAAACGTCCGAACTATCCATGGCGTCGACTGGCACCCTCATATCTCGGTGCCGAGCGTCCACGTGCTGGACCTGCAATAGCGGAACCATCCAATTCTGCAATCTGTCTTTGTCCATCCCCACCCACTTATAAGTCCATGTCTTTACCGTGCGCTTTCAGGTGCACGCGCCTGCTCCGACCTAGAACACCAGATGATCTGTTTTTGCCCACAAGTGACGGGTGAGCTCATCCGATTCTCAATCGGTGACGGATCTACGCTGCAGTACGCAGGTCTTGCACATCTCGTACGACGGCTGCCGACCGAGACTCGGCGAGACGACTGTCGTTCGTCCGGAAGAAATTTTTGGTCACGCTACCTAACGGTAGGATCTCGATTCAACGACACCCCACGGGAGGAGGGGAGGGCGGCGGCCAAATGATTTCGAGATGGGGTTATTCCGCTACATGATTAGGACGGTAAAATCTTACCTATCTCGATTGCGCCCCGCTCGCTCTTGGAACGGTGGCAGGCTACATACCAACGGAGCTTTTCTTGCTAACCGAATCAACAAATCAAGCCTTGGCCGAAGCAAAGGCAGCTCGTGCTCAGATATCAAAGGTACCAGGCCGCATGGTCGGTGATGTCCAGAATCCGCCGGCAGGCATGTACCTCGAGAATTACGCTCAATGCTTGCTTAATCGTCAGATCGACATATTCGATGATGCCGTTTTTTTGCTGGATAACAATCGCTTCGCTTCGGCGTGCTCCATCAGTCGAGGGCTAATCGAGACATACGCATCCGCCAAATTTATCGATGATCAAATCGAAAAAATTCTATTGGATTCCGAAGGACAGAAAAGCGTCGATAAATGTTTAGAATTTGTTGTCAAATCTGTAAATAGTTCAAGACTAAAACAAAGCGAACAGGACAAAATAGCTAAGGGCGTTTTTGAAATAGAAGATTATCAATTTACCGAACAAGCCGCTGAGAGAATGCGTGAAGGCCTTGCTTCAAGCGCGCATGTGCTAAAAGCACTTCGTGCGCTTTACCAAGCAGAAGTCTCACACACCAGTCGAAAAGAAAGCCATTTCGAGTTTCTCTATGATGCTTTGAGCGAGTGGGTGCACCCCTCCCAGACCAGTATCTTCCACCAGTACACGCCGGAGACCCATCTAATTCCCACGTCTTTTGGCGACGTTCATTTGTTTGATGGCGCGAAGATGAATTGCGTCAAGGCACTGCATTTTATTACCGACTCATTTTCAGTACACACCGGACTTCTCGAGCTGTCTGCGGAGATTACGCGACGCGACGAAAATAGCAAGGGTCGAGATATATTTAGATTATTGGATCAGCTTTTTTCTTCGGCCGTCATGGCGTCAAAGGACAGCGAATAGCTTTCCCAATGGATGCTGAACAAAGTCCTCGGAAGACTTTCAAACACCGGCGACTTAGCTGGAGCGATGTGCCTTGATACTGCGTCAAACAGAAAAAGGTTCGCAGTGGTCCTGGCCTCAGTTCTACCAAGAGCGAACTGCCGGCACAACTGCCGCCGGAGACTGAGTTCGGCCAGAAGCGGTCGCTTCAAATAGAGCCCTAGATTGTGTGAATTTTTCGCCGGAAGTACACTCGCGGTCTATATCGACTCTCGGACAGGCGGCGGGCGAGGGAGAACGCTAGCCATAAGCCCCGATGAACAGGAACCCCGGCCAATTCCGCCGCCGGCCGTTCGGCAGCAGACGCCCAACAAGTGCGTTGAACTGTTTAAGCGCCTCTGCTATAGCCTTGTTGCTTCGACCTCCCTATGGGGGACTGGACTTTGCGTACATAGCACCGGATCGAGGAAATTAGATAAATGACCCAATCAGACGACAAACTAAGGCTGGTAGCTGAGCAGATAAAGAACGGCGTCGCTCCGCAAAATGAAACGGTGCGATCCTTCTTGGCTTGGTTCAATGTCGCACGCAGAGGCTATCGTGCTACACGACGGATCAGAGGTGCGTTGCGTAGGCATGGACTGACAACCGACCCTGATTTCGAGTGGGCATACATTGATCGTCAGATTTCCTTTCAAAAAGCGCCGCCGGATGGAAATGCGGTCCCTGATGACTCCGCGGCCGACCCAACTTATAGAATAAATTTTCTTTCTTCGGCCAACAGAGTACCTGTATCTGTAAAACCGGATTCGACGTTCCAACAGGTTGTCACCGTTCTACTCACCAATGATTTCTCGCAAGTCCCCGTTATGACGGGACCGAGAGATGTAAAAGGCGTCATAAGCTGGAAGAGCATCGGTACTCGGCTCGCCTTGAAACGGCCAGCAGATCACGCAAGGGATTGTATGGAGGACGCGCGGATATTGAATCACCGAGAATCGTTATTTTCCGCCATCTCAATAATATCCGATAACGATTATGTACTTGTAGAGGCAAATGACAAGAGCATTTGCGGAATCATTACCGCAAGCGATCTCAACGATCAATTTCAATTGCTGGCAGAGCCATTTTTACTTGTCGGTGAGATCGAAAACGGGGTCAGGCGCCTCTTGCATGCAAAATTTACATTACAAGAACTCAATGATTCAAAAGCGCCCGGAGATGATGATCGGAAAATTGAAACGCCGGCGGATCTTACTTTTGGCGAGTATATAAGGCTAATAGACAACCCTGGCCGCTGGATAAAACTGAAACTTGAAATTGATAGGGTAGCTCTTGTAAGTCAATTAAATCGAGTAAGAGATATCAGAAATGATGTCATGCATTTTGACCCCGACGGTCTAGATGACGACGATCTCAAATTTTTGCGGGAATTCGCGGCTTTTCTAAAACGACTCCGAGAAGTGGGTGCTGTATAGATTAAACCCTTCGTCTCAGCGATGTCCGTTTGGGAGAATGTCGAGCGGCAGCTTCGGGTCATTCTGCGACCCTCAGTCCCAAGGCCAAACTGCCAATGCTCCAAGGATGGGGCGGCAGCCGATTACACGGCTGCACACCCCGCCCCAACATCACTCATCCTGCAACGCCTGCCCCTGCACCACAGCCAGCTCACTCAAAACCTGCGTCTCATGCGCCAGCCAGGCCGCGAGGGAAAGCACGCTTTCCCAAGTGCCCTGCTCCAAATCCACCGGATCCAGACTCGACGCCCCATGATCGCTAGCCATAAGCAACAGGCCATGAAGCTGCGCCGCACGTTGCACAGCAAGACTCAGCGGATTCTCCCCCGGGCTATGGGCGGTCACGAGCATGTCGGCACCATTGTGTTCCGCTGTAATACCGTGATGACTATGGCTATACATGGCACACCTCCGCATACGCGTCTAGCTCGCGCTGCTGCATTGTGCAGATACTGAAGATTGCCAATCGCCCAGAATGGGCAAGTAAGAACTGAAGCATGGGAATGCCCCCTATCCATACAGGTTCAGTCCCGCTCCCCGGGTGCTGATAGGGGTGGGCGGGCGCAAGGCAGGGTTAGCAGACCGGGAAAGAGGCGAAAGCCGGCGAGCCCGAAGGCTCCCCTGCCAGGGCCCGCCCAAAGAAGGGGCGTGCGCAGGCACGGCGAACGTAAGGATACCGCCAGGAGGCGGTCGTTCGGCCCTTTCGTCCGGGCTGCTAAACCCGGTCGCCACGACGCAGCGACGAACCCAGTATGAAGAGAGACAGCAAGCGCGAGTATGGGCAAACTCTTAAAAAGCGAGCCCAACCAAAACCTCAGAACCCCAAACTCGCCAACAAATCATCCACCTGCGCCTGGTCCGACACCACATCCGGCTTCCCTTCCGGATTCACCTGCGGCCCATTCATCAGCGTCGACGGCGCCTGAACTTCCACGCGCCGCTCGGACGGCACGTTATCGATCAGCACTTGCAGCAGTTCCTGCTCCAGCGTGCGGATCATGTCCATCATCTTCTTGATCACCTGCCCGGTGAGGTCCTGGAAGTCCTGCGCCATCATGATGTCGAGCAGGTGGCTGTTGGTGGCGCGGGCTTGCCCCGGCACCTCGGACAGGAAGGCGCGGGTGTCCAGCACCAGCGAGCGGGCGTCGGCCAGCTCCACCGGCTTCTCGAACCAGGCCTCCCAGCGCTTATCCAGCGTCTCGGCCTGCCGCTCGATATCAGACTGGATCGGCTGCGCCAGTTCGACCGCGTTCAGCGTACGCTCGGCGGCCTGCTCGGTCATCGCGGCGATGTAGTTGAGCCGGTCGCGCGCATCGGGGATGGCCTGCGCGGCGCGCTCGATCTCCTTGTCCAGGCCGAGCTCGCGCATATTGTCGCGCAGCATGCGCGTCAGGTTGCCGATGCGGAGGATCAGTTGCTCGGCGGAATCATTGCTCAGGGTGGGGGTCATGACAAACGCGCCTCCGCCTCAGCCGCCGAGCTTTTCGAAGATCTTGGTGATCTTCTCGTCCAGCGTGGCGGCCGTGAACGGCTTGACTACGTAGCCGTTGGCGCCGGCCTGGGCCGCTGCGATGATGTTTTCCTTCTTGGCCTCGGCCGTCACCATCAGCACGGGGATCTTGCCGATATTCGCGTCGGCGCGGATCGCCTGCAGCATCGACAGGCCGTCCATGTTGGGCATGTTCCAGTCCGAGATCACGAACTGGAAGCTGCCGTCCCTGGCCTTCTCCAGGCCGGCGGCGCCGTCCTCGGCTTCCTCGACGTTGACGAATCCCAGCTCCTTGAGCAGGTTGCGGATGATCCGGCGCATGGTCGGGAAATCATCCACGACCAGGATCTTGATGCTCTTGTCCACTTTGAGGGCTCCAGGTAAATGCAATATTGGCTAGTCGGTCCAGCTTGTTGTTTCAGCTTGTTGTCTGGTCTTGTTCAGGTTTCCGGGTCCGTTCAGACCCGTTGCGCGCGCGTGCCGTACGTGGCCAGGCGCGCCATCACGCGCTGGGTCATCGCCGGCAAGGGCACGATTTCATGCACGCCGCCGGCGGCAATCGCCTCCTTCGGCATGCCAAACACGATGCAGGTGTGCTCATCCTGCGCCAGGTTGTAGGCGCCGGCCTCGCGCATGCGCAGCATGCCGCGCGCGCCATCCTTGCCCATGCCGGTCAGGATCACGCCGATCACGTTCTTGCCGCCATGTTGCGCGGCCGAATCGAACAGCACATCGACCGACGGCCGGTGGCGGTTGACCGGTGCCTCCTGCGACAGGTGCGCGACGTAGTTGGCGCCGCTGCGTGCCAGCAGCAGGTGCGAGTCGCCCGGGGCGATATACGCATGGCCCGGCAGCACGCGCTCGCCGTGCACGGCTTCCTTGACCGTGATGCGGCACAGGCCGTCCAGCCGCTGCGCGAACGAACGCGTGAAGCCGGCCGGCATATGCTGCACGATCAGCACCGCGGGGCTGTCGGGCGGCAGCGGCATCAGGAATTCCTTGATGGCCTCGGTGCCGCCGGTGGAGGCACCCAGGATGATCAGCTTCTCGGTCGACAGCAGCGGGCTGCGCAGCATCGGCACGGGCGCGGTGCCGGTGGCGGATGGCGCGGCCGGCTGGGCTGCTGCTCGCACGCGCGCGCGCGACGCGGCGCGCAGCTTGTCGGCGATGGTGTCGGTGTATTCCAGCAACCCGTCGCGGATGCCCAGCTTGGGCTTGGTGACAAAGTCCACCGCGCCCAGTTCCAGCGCGCGCATGGTGATTTCCGAGCCGCGCTCGGTCAGCGACGACACCATCAGCACCGGCATCGGCCGCAGCCGCATCAGCCGCTCCAGGAAGTCCAGGCCGTCCATGCGCGGCATTTCGACGTCCAGCGTCAGCACGTCCGGGTTCAGGCGCTTGATCAGGTCGCGCGCGACCAGCGGGTCCGGCGCGGTGCCCACCACTTCCATGTCGGGCTGGCTGTTGATGATCTCCGTCATCAGGCTGCGGATCAGCGCGGAGTCATCCACGCAGAGCACCTTGATCTTGGCGGCAGTCATGATTGATCGTGCTTGTAAGGGTTTCAGGGAAGCGGGCGCGGGTAAGGCTGCTGCCGCGCAAACAGTTCAGGCGTGCGCGCGGGCTCTCGCGCCGAGGTGGCAATGGCCCGCGCCAGCGCGCGTTCGTCGCGCGCCACCGAAACCTGGTCGTCCTGCCGCGTCAGGCGGCGCACCAGCGCCAGCCCGCCAATCGGAAAATAGCTGACGCGGCGCGCATGCGGGCCGCGCAGGTCCTGCGCCGCCACGCGCACCTCTTCGGTCTTCAGGTAGCGCAGCACGAAGTCCGCATTGCGGTCGCCGATGTTCAGCGTGGTCATGTTGGCCAGCACCGCCCCGCCGCCGAAGACCTTGGCCTCCAGCCGCTCGCGGCGCGCGCCCATCTTGAGCAGTTCGTTGATCAGTACTTCCAGCGCATAGCTGCCGTAGCGCATCGACGCCGACAGCATGCGGTCGGCGCTGCCGTCGTCGTCGGGCAGCATGAAGTGGTTCATGCCGCCCACGCCGGCGGTCTCGTCGCGGATGCAGGCGGCCACGCACGAGCCCAGCACGGTGGTCAGCACCACGTCCTCACGGGTCACGTAATACTCGTTGGGCAGCAGCTTGATGGCCTGCTTGCCGAACTCGCGGTCGAAGTAGGTGCGCGTGGCGAGGGCTTCGGGCAGATGGGGCGTGCGCATCACGGCCTTCCTGCCGCCGCGGCGGGCGCCAGTTCATAGACGGTCTGCCCGCGCAGCTGGAACGCGCGCGTGACGTAGGAGAAGTTCTCCGAATGGCCGGCGAACAGCAGCCCGTGCGGCTTGAGCAGCGGCACGAAGCGCTCCAGGATGCGCCCCTGGGTCGGCTTGTCGAAGTAGATCATCACGTTGCGGCAGAAGATGGCGTCGAACTGCTCGCGGATGCCCCAGTCGGGCGCGAGCAGGTTCAGCGGCTCGAACGCGATGGTGGCGGCCAGCTCCGGCTTGACCTTGACCGAGCCGGTGCGCGGGCCCGTTCCCTTCAGGAAGAAGCGCTTGAGCCGTTCCGGCGACAGCCGCGCGACCTGGTCGGCCGAATAGACGCCGCTGCGGGCCTTGGCCAGCACCTGGGTGTCGATATCGGTGGCCAGCACCGTGCCGGCGCGATCGCCCAGCGCCTCGGCCAACGTGATGGCGATGGAGTACGGTTCTTCGCCGGTGGAGGCGGCCGAGCACCAGACACTGTAGGGCCGGCCGGTTTTCTTCGCGTGCTCGGCCAGCAGCGGGAAGTGGTGCGACTCGCGAAAGAACGAAGTCAGGTTGGTCGTCAGCGCGTTGGTGAAGAATTCCCACTCCGGCGACCGGTCATCCGCATCCAGCAGCGCCAGGTACGAGGCGAAGTCCGACAGCTGCAGCGTGCGCAGCCGGCGCGCCAGCCGGCTGTACACCATCTCGCGCTTGTGGCTGCCCAGCGAGATCCCCGCGCGCCGGTGGATCAGCGCGCGGATTTTCTCGAAGTCGCGTTCGGTCAGCAGGAAGTCGCGCGCTTCGTCGCGCCGCAGCAGGGCGGCCGGCGCGGGAGTCGACCCGGTGTGCCCGGGTACGCTGGCTGCGGTGCGGAACGGCGTCATGGGCTGTGCTTCGGTAATGCGGGAATCAGGCGTATTCGGCCTCGACCAGTGCCATCTCGGGGCTGGTCATCAGCTTCTCGATATCGATCAGCACCAGCATGCGGCCGTCGATGGTGCCCAGGCCGGTCAGGTGCTCGGTCGAGATCGATACGCCGAACTCGGGCGCGGGCTTGATCGCCTCGCCGGTCAGCGTCAGCACGTCCGACACGCCATCCACCACGATGCCCACCACGCGGCCGGCCACGTTCAGGATGATGACCACGGTCTGGTGGTCGTAGCGCACGTTGCCCAGGCGGAACTTCAGGCGCAGGTCGACGATCGGCACGATCACGCCGCGCAGGTTGGTCACGCCCTTGATGAAGTCCGGTGCGCTGGAGATGCGGGTCACGGTCTCGTAGCTGCGGATCTCCTGCACCTTGAGGATGTCGATGCCGTATTCCTCCGACCCCAGCGTGAAGACCAGGAACTCCTGGCCCGAAGCGTCGCTTCCGGGGGTATCGATGTGTCCGATGCCGGCCATGATCTCTTGTTCTCCTGTGATTGGACGATTACTGCTGCAGCGCCGGTTCCTGCCGGCGCACGCCGGTGCGCTGCAGCGCGCCGACATCGACGATCAGCGCCACGCTGCCGTCGCCAAGGATGGTGGCCGCGGAAATGCACGGCACCTTGCGGTAGTTGGTTTCCAGGTTCTTCAGCACCACCTGGTGCTGGCCGATCAGCTGGTCCACCAGCAGCGCAAAGCGCTTGCCTTCGGCCTGCAGGATCACGGCGATGCCCTGCGTGGGCTCCTGCAGCGCGCCGGCCACGTTGAACACGCGGTGCATTTCCAGCAGCGGCAGGTATTCGCCGCGCACGTGCATGACGCGATCGGAGTTGGCGGCGGTGTGGACATCCTCGGCCTTGGGCTGCAGCGACTCCATCACGCAGTTCAGCGGCAGGATGAAGGTCTCTTCGCCCACCTTGACCGACATGCCGTCGAGGATCGCCAGCGTCAGCGGCAGCACGATGCGGATGGTGGTGCCCAGGCCCGGGCGCGAGCTGATCTCGACATGGCCGCCCATCTCCTGGATGTTGCGCTTGACCACGTCCATGCCAACGCCGCGGCCCGACACGTCGGTGACGACCTCGGCGGTGGAGAAGCCCGGCGCGAAGATCAGCTGCCAGACTTCCTCGTCGGTGATGGTCTCGGACACCGGCAGGCCGTTCTGGATGGCCTTGGCCAGGATGCGCTCGCGGTTCAGGCCGCCGCCGTCGTCGCTGACTTCAATGACGATATTGCCGCCATGGTGCTGCGCGGACAGGATCAGCTGGCCGGTCGCGTCCTTGCCGGCGGCCACGCGCTTGTCCGGGGTTTCGATGCCGTGGTCCAGGCTGTTGCGCACCAGGTGCGTGAGCGGGTCGATGATGCGTTCGATCAGGCTCTTGTCCAGCTCGGTGGCCTTGCCGAAGGTGACCAGGTCGATCTGCTTGCCGAGCTTGCTGGCCAGGTCGCGCACCAGCCGCGGGAAGCGCGAGAACACATAGTCCATCGGCATCATGCGGATCGACATCACCGCTTCCTGCAGGTCGCGCGCATTGCGCTCGAGCTGGCCCATGCCGGAGAACAGGCGGTCGAACAGCACCGGGTCCAGCGCCGAGGCGGTCTGCGCCAGCATCGATTGCGTGATCACCAGCTCGCCCACTAGGTTGATGATCTGGTCGACCTTCTCGGTCGGCACGCGGATCGAGCCTTCGCCGTGCGCGGCGCTCGCCTGCGGCTTGGCCTTCTCGCGCGCGGCGGAGGGCGCTGCCGCTGCGGGGGCGGGGGCCGTGGCGACCGGGACGGGCGCCGGGACAGGGGCCTCGACCACCGCGGGGGCAGCAGCAGGGGCCTCGGCTTCAGCTTCGATCACGATCTGGTCCAGGTCGATCACGAAGCAGCACACCGCGATGATGTCGTCGGCGCTGCACTGGGTGTTGAGCCACACCACCAGTTCGCCATTCACCTCTTGCTGGCCGGTGATCTCGCCCAGGTTGGCCAGTTCCTCGCGCAGCAGCGCCTGGTCGGAGGCGGAAACCCGGATCAGGCGGATCTTGAGCCCGCCGCCCGCAGGAGCAGCAGCGGGGGGCGTTGCGGCAACAGGTGCGGGCACCGGGGCCGGGGCAGCTGCGCCGGCATGGCCGGCGGCTTCCTGCGCCAGCTGTTGCAGCACGGCGCAGATGCGCGCCAGCGTTTCCGGATCGGGTTCGGTGCCGTTGCGGTAGGCGTTGAGCTGGTCTTGCAACACGTCCTTGGTTTCCAGAAAGGTGTCGATGATGGTCCTGGTCAACGCCAGCTCCTGCCGGCGCGTGCGGTCCAGCAGGTTCTCGAAAATATGGGTGGTCTCGGTCAGCGCCGCGAAGCCGAAGGTGGCAGCCCCGCCCTTGATGGAGTGCGCCGCCCGGAAGATCGCGTTCAGATGCTCGGGATCGGGCGACTCAATGTCCAGGCCGAGCAGCAGCTGCTCCATTTCGACGAGCAGTTCTTCCGCTTCCTCGAAGAAGGTCTGGTAAAACTGAGTGATATCGATATCGACAGACATGGCGTCCTGAGTCACTTGGTTACTGCGCAAGGCGCGCCGGCGGCGCGGCCCCGCGTCATGGTTTGCTGCCCTTGGCTGCCGCGGCTGCCGGTGCGGAGGCTGCCGCCAGTCCTGCCTGCATCTCCTGCGCGGCCTTGCCCGCCTGTGCCGCCACCGAGACCTCCGCGGCGCTGGCGTTCTCGGCCTCGAAGCGCGCCTGCGCCTTCTGGTTGAGCACCACGATGCTGATGCGCCGGTTCACCGGCGCGAGCAGGTCTTCCTTGTCCAGCGGCATGGTCGCGGCCAGGCCCAGCACGCGCAGCACCTTGCCTTCCTGCATGCCGCCCGCGATCAGCTCGCGGCGCGAGGCATTGGCGCGGTCGCCGGACAACTCCCAGTTGCTGTAGGTGCGCTCGCCGTTGGAATAGTTGGCCGCATCGGTATGGCCCGACAGGCTGACCTTGTTGGGCAGCTCGTTCAGCACCGGCCCGATCTCGCGCAGGATGGTGCGCATATAGGTCTCGACCGTGGCGCTGCCGGTGCGGAACATCGGCCGGTTCTGCGTATCCAGGATCTGGATGCGCAGCCCTTCGCTGGTGATGTCCAGCAGCAGCTGCGGCCGGAACTGGCGCAGCACCGGGTTGTTCTCAATGATCTGCTCAAGGCGCTGCTTGAGCGCGCGCAAGCGCTGCGCTTCCTGCTGCTCGTTGCGCCGCTGCTCGTCGCTGGGTTCGTTGTTGCGCGCGCGCATGGTCTCGCCGTCCTTGCGCAGCGCGTCCATGCCGCCGCCCGGGATCACGCTGGGCGACTGGCTGCTCTTTTCGCCGCCGACGATGGCGACCTTGAGCGGCATGCGGAAGTACTCGGCAATGCCTTCCAGCGTCTTCTTGTTGGCGCTGGAGAGCAGCCACAGCACCAGGAACAGCGCCATCATCGCCGTCATGAAGTCGGCGTAGGCGATCTTCCAGCTGTGGTTGCCGTGCGGCCTGGCGTGCGATTTCGCCCGGCGGACGATGATCGGACGCATATCGTGTGCGCTGCTCATGACGGTGCCCCTTGCTGCTTGCGCGCTTAATTCAGGCTCTTGACTTCACGCACGTGGTCGTCGAGCTCAAGGAACGACGGCCGCACCGTGGAGTACAGCACCTTGCGGCCGAACTCCACCGCCACCAGCGGCGCGTAGCCGTTGAGCGAGGCCAGCAGCACCACCTTGATGCATTCGTAGACCTTGACGTTCTCGGACACCTGCAGCTCGATGCGCGCGGCCAGCGGCGAGACAAAGCCATAGGCCAGCAGGATGCCCAGGAAGGTGCCGACCATGGCGTGCGCGATCAGCGCGCCCAGCTCCGCCGGCGGCAGGTCGGCCGAGCCCAGCGCATGCACCACGCCCATCACCGCGGCAACGATGCCAAAGGCGGGCAGCGCGTCGCCGACGCGCGACAGCGCATGGGCGGGGATCTCGGCCTCGTGGCGGAAGGTCTCGATCTCGTGGTCCATCAGGGCCTCGATCTCGAAGGCGTTCATGTTGCCGTTGACCATCATGCGCAGGTAGTCGGTGAGGAATTCCATCACCACCGGATCCGACAGGATGCGCGGGTACTGGCTGAACACGCTGCTGGCGGCGGGGTCCGCGATTTCCTTTTCCAGGAACAGGATGCCCTCGCGCCGTGCCTTGGACAGCAGCACGTACAGCAGCGACATGACGTCCAGGTACAGCTCCTTCTTGTACTTGGAGCTTTTGAACAGGCCCGGCAGCGCCTTGGCGGTGGCCTTGATGGCCTTTGCTGTATTGGTGGCGATAAAGGCGCCGAACGCGGCGCCCCCGATGATCACAAATTCCGCCGGTTGATATAGCGCGCCCATGTGGCCGCCGGTCATGGCGTAACCGCCAAGCACCGCCACAACCACGACGACATAGCCAAGAACTACTAGCACGATCGGATCCCCGTCTAAAAACGCGCGTCAGCCACGCTCATTTGCCCGTTGCACGGGCGCACGGAGAGAATCCGTCCGCCAGCGCAGCAAGCCTGCCAGCCGGCGGACCTTGACCAGGATCAGGCGTTGGTCTGCACGGCGGCGGCGTCTTTCGAGAGCTTCTTCACTTTCCCTGCGCGTGACGGCGGACGGCACAGGCTGCACACAAAATTCGCGTGCGGCTCATACGCGTGCGTGACAAACTGCCCGCCGCAACACGTGCACCGGGACAGCTGCAGCATGTTGCTCTCGAAGAACCGTACTAACGTCCAGGCACGCGTGAAACTTAAGACAATTTCGCCGCCGAGCAGCGAAACATGCTCAAGGTACAGGCGGTAGGCAGCCACCACCGCGCGAATGCCCACGGTCTCGCCCTCCTGCACCATGAACTGGTAAGCAGAGAAGAACAGCGACGAGTGGATATTCGGCAGCCAGGTGGTGAACCAGTCCGTCGAGAAGGGAAGCATGCCCTTGGGGGGCGAGACGCCGCGCAGCTCCTTGTACAGGCGGATGAGCCGGTCACGCGACAGCGTGGTCTCGGCTTCAAGCACCTGCAGGCGCGCACCCAGGCCGATCAGCTCGATGGCGAGCTGGGTCTGGTTGGCGTCCTGGAGCACGCTCTTGCGGCTGGGGACGGAGGTGGCCGTGTAACTCCGGGTAGGCTCGGCCTGCAGGAGCGCGGTCAATTGAGCGACTCCACAGGCTGGCGTGCAAGCAGGATCGCGGCGTGGATCTGCTGCATGTCATGGCTCTTGGCCGTGTGGGTGAGAGTGGACAGAAGCGCATGGTCGTCGAAGCGGAACCTGCACAGCACCATGTTGGATGCCGCCAGCTTGACGAGTTGCGCGGAAGTCAGCTTGGCAAGAATATCCGCGATTTCCTTGCTGACCCCGAGCCGGAACATGGCTTCGACCTGGTTTTCGCGCACCAGGCGTTGCGCGAGCAGCAGATAGGCGAGGTTAACCTCCCTGATCTCCTGGAGAACGTCACTGCTTTCCAATTTATCCCCGCTACCAAAAGCCCGCCGTGGCCGCTTGTCCGGCGCTTACCGATGCCCTCGCGGGCCCGGCGACCAGATCGTTTGTTTGCGGCTGGGCGGGTACAACGTACGACTAAGGAACTACGCCCGTGTCCAACTGTAATCAACCCCGTTACAAGTGTTACAGAGTGTAAGTTAGACTGTTACGTTTATATCGGCAATTCACCCGCAATGCCAATCCCTACTTACGCGGGGGGAACCAAATGTCGCATGAAACATACATGATCGCGCACATTTTGTAACAGTTCACGCCGCTGACACTTGATCTGGCGCAAGCGGGTTTCGCAAACGTCATATCCACAAACGCGCCACGGGTGCCCCCGGTAGCCTGCTGGATTCCTCTATTGACGAGTGCCGTGTGTGGCGTTCAGCACGCAAGCGCCGCCCGTCATCCGTGCACGAAATTCGTGGCCGGATGCAGCGGGCCAGATACCCACCGCGCCCTCAGTGCGCGAACATGCGCCGCAGCCACGCCGCCAGCCGGGCGAACACATCGTCGGGCGCTTCGCGGAACAGCGCCGGGCGCATGCGCTCCACCTGCTCCAGCACCCGCGACGCTTCTTCCGGCCGCACCGAGCCGTACTCCAGGGCCAGGCCCAGCATGCCGCGCAACTCGCCCACGCGTGCGCGGCCCGTGGCTTCGCTGTCTTCGGTCTGCAGCGCGTACATCAGGTCATAGGCGCGCTGGCGCAGGCTTTCGGCCAGGCGCCATGCGGGCGTGCGCATGCGCGCTTCGAGCGCCCGCACGTCTTCCGCCGAGGCCGCCACCTGCGTGGCGAGCGCCTCAGTGAAGGCCGCATCGGCGCCGCATTCTGACAGCACCTGCGCCGCCCATTCGCGCGCATGCGCCAGGCGCTGCTCCGGCGTCCAGTCGGGCTGCACTGCCAGCCCGAAGCCAAAGCGCTGGGCATCGCGCATCAGCGCCGCCAGCGCATTGGGCAACTGCTTGTCGAACACGCGGCGTGCCCAGCCGTATTCACCGCCGGACAGCAGCCGCGAGACCGCGCGCTCGGTGAGCGGGCCGTCATGCTGCAGCAGCCGCGCGCGCAGGAATTCCTGGAAATCTGGCGGCAGGAACTCGCGGTCCAGGCCGGTCGAGACCCCGACGAACTGCTCGAATTCCTTGCGCAGACGGGCCGCATCGTCATGCGGCAGAGCCAGGTTGATCTCGGTCGTCATAGCCTTGCCATCCGGGACGCCGCGCGGCCCGTTGCCAGTGGGGATCAGAACGCGCTCCAGTCGCCGTTGTCGGCGGCTGCCAGCGCGGGCCGCGCGGTCCTGCCTGCCACCAGCCGCGCCGGTTGCGCGGCGACGGCATCAGCCGCCTCGGCTGCGGCGGCATGGTCCGCCGCAGGCGCAGCCGCGGCCTTCGTGCTGGCGGGCAGGGCCTTGGCGACCCGCTTGCCGGCAGCGATGGCGCGCACCGCGCCGGCGGCAGGAGACACCTTGGCCGGCACTGCCGTCGCCGCAGGCAGCGAGTGGGCCACGAACGAATCCGCGCGGGCATCCTCGGCCGCCAGGCGGAACGTCGCCACGGCCGCCTGCAGCCGGCTGGCCTGCTCTTCCAGCGCGCCGGCAGCAGCGGCGGCTTCTTCCACCAGCGCCGCGTTCTGCTGCGTGCCCTCGTCCATCTGCGCCACGGCCTGGTTGACCTGCTCGATGCCCGCGCTCTGCTCGGCCGAGGCCGCGCTGATCTCGCCCATGATGTCGGTCACGCGCTTGACCGCCTGCACGATCTCTTCCATGGTCTTGCCCGCCTGGCCCACCAGCGCCGAGCCGTTGTCCACGCGCTCCACCGTATCGCCGATCAGCCCCTTGATCTCCTTGGCCGCGTTGGCGCTGCGCTGCGCCAGGCTGCGCACCTCGCCCGCCACCACCGCGAAGCCGCGGCCCTGCTCGCCGGCGCGTGCCGCTTCCACCGCCGCGTTCAGCGCCAGGATATTGGTCTGGAACGCAATGCCTTCGATCACGCCGATGATGTCGACGATCTTCTTCGATGCATCGTTGATCTCGTCCATGGTCTGCACCACCCGGCCCACCACTTCGCCGCCGCGCAGCGCCGTCTCCGACGCATTCGCCGCCAGCCCGCTGGCCTGGCGCGCGTTGTCCGCGTTCTGGCGCACCGTGCTGGTCAGCTCTTCCATGCTCGACGCCGTCTGCTCCAGCGCCGCCGCCTGCTGCTCGGTGCGCTGCGACAGGTCGTTGTTGCCCGCGGCGATTTCACGCGAGGCGCTGCCGATGGATTCGGCCGACACCTTGAAATCGCGCACCATGCGCGACAGCTGCTGCTGCATCTGCTGCATCGCATAGACCAGGCTGCCCTTGTCGCCTGCGCGCGTGGCCACCGGCGCGGAGAAGTCGCCTTCGGCAATGCGCGCGGCAATCGCGGCCGCATAGCCCGGCTCGCCGCCCAGCTGGCGCGACAGCGCCCGCGCCAGCAGCACGCCCAGCAGCACCGACAGCGCCAGGCCGCCCAGCACCAGGCCCAGCATCCACAGGCGCGTCGCGTCGTAGACGCTGCGCGCTTCTTCCATGTTGTTGCGGGCGCGGTCGTCGCGGCGCTTGACCATCTGGAACATCACCGCTTCCAGCGCATGGCTGTCCTTGAGCAGCTCGGCGCTCTCGGAGAACACCTGGCTTTCAAACTGCGAGGTATCCAGCGGCTGCTTGCTGACCAGTTCGACGTACTTCTCCATGCGCGCGCGGAACGCCGGCGACAGCTCCTGGTACTGCTTGACCAGTGCCTTGCCCTCGGCCTTCTCGAACGCGCCAGCGACCTGGCGGATGCGCTCGTCCATGGCGCCGAGCGACTTCACGATCTGCTCCTTCTCGGCCGCCCGCTCGCCCATGGTCGATGCCGACAGCAGCCCGATCTGCGCGCGGCTGGCATAGACCAGGTTGATATTGGCGTCCTGCACGGCCTTCAGCGCCTGCAGGTCGCCGTGGTAGATCTTGCCGGTCCAGTCGGCCATGCGCCCCATGTTGACCACACCCAGCAGCCCCATCACGGCGCCGATCACGGCAACGACCAGGAATCCGGCAACCAGCCTGGTCGTGACGCGCAATTGATTGAACCAATGCATAGCAACTCCCCCCTTGTAACTGAAGCCTCGGGCGCGGCGTGCCGCACCCGCTTGGTACGCATGCAGGCCGGTGCTCCGCGCCTGCCTCGTCTTTGATTCGGACTAGGCCTGTGCCAGCGACTGGGCCGCCTCGGCACGCGCATGGGCCGGCAGGCGCTGCGGACGCACCTCGGCCTGCATGCTGACGCGGAAGGTGGCGATGGCGTCGCGCAGGCGCATGGCCTGCTCTTCGAGCGAGCCCGCGGCGGCGGCGGCTTCTTCCACCAGCGCCGCGTTCTGCTGCGTGCCCTCGTCCATCTGCGCCACGGCCTGGTTGACCTGCTCGATGCCCGCGCTCTGCTCGGCCGACGCCGCGCTGATCTCGCCCATGATGTCGGTCACGCGCTTGACCGCCTGCACGATCTCTTCCATGGTCTTGCCCGCCTGGCCCACCAGCGCCGAGCCGTTGTCCACGCGCTCCACCGTATCGCCGATCAGCCCCTTGATCTCCTTGGCCGCGTTGGCGCTGCGCTGCGCCAGGCCGCGCACCTCGCCCGCCACCACCGCGAAGCCGCGGCCCTGCTCGCCGGCGCGCGCCGCTTCCACCGCCGCGTTCAGCGCCAGGATGTTGGTCTGGAACGCAATGCCTTCGATCACGCCGATGATGTCGACGATCTTCTTCGACGCATCGTTGATCTCGTCCATGGTCTGCACCACCCGGCCCACCACTTCGCCGCCGCGCAGCGCCGTCTCCGACGCGTTCGCCGCCAGCCCGCTGGCCTGGCGCGCGTTGTCCGCGTTCTGGCGCACCGTGCTGGTCAGCTCTTCCATGCTCGACGCCGTCTGCTCCAGCGCCGCCGCCTGCTGCTCGGTGCGTTGCGACAAGTCGTTGTTGCCCGCGGCCACCTGGCGCGTTGCCGTGGAGATACTGGCCATGCCTTCCTGGATCTCGTGCACCACCGACTGCAGGCTGCGCTGCATGGTCTGCATGGCCTGCGCCAGCGCGCCGATCTCGTCGGCGCTGCGGTGCTCGAAGCGCGTGGTCAGGTCACCCGCGCCCATGCGCAGCGCAAAGTCCAGCATGTGGCGCACCGGACGGTGCACGCGCGCCAGCAGCATGGTGCCGGCCGCGAACGACGACGCCAGCGCCAGCGCAAAGCCGCCCCACAGCCACGGACGCACCGCGGCCACGCCTGCGCCGCCCAGGGCTTCCACCGCAACCAGTGCGGCCAGGAACCACACCATGCCGCCGGCCTGCGCCCACAGGATGCGGCGCTTCAGGTTCAGGCGCAGCAGGCCCTGCACCAGGCCGCGCAGCCCGGTGCGCACCACGGCGCCGTGGCGGATCGCCAGCCCGTCCGCGCGGCCGCCACGGAAGCGTGCGTAGGCGGCGCCGGCGGCTTCCACCTGCTCGCGCGTCGCCATCGAGCGCACCGAGGTGTAGCCGACCACGCTGCCATCGACGCGCGTGGGCGTCACGGTCGCATTGACCCAGTAGAAGTCGCCGTTCTTGCGGCGGTTCTTGACCACGCCCATCCAGGTGCGGCCGGCCTGCAGGTCCTGCCACAGGTCGGCAAACGCTTCGGGCGGCATGTCGGGATGGCGCACCAGGTTGTGCGCCGCACCGAGCAGCTCCTCGGCCGCAAAGCCGCTTGCCTCGATAAAGGTGCGGTTGGCAAAGGTGATCCGGCCCTTGAGGTCCGTGCGCGAGATCAGGTAGTCCGATGGGGAGAGCTTGTATTCGCGCTGCGTAACGGGTTGGTTGTTTCGCATCTATGACAGTACTGCAGGCCCGGGCGCGGCAAGTTGCTGCACCCCGGGCGGGTTCGGTCCGGCAGGCGGGGCGCCGGCCGGACAACGTTGGCGCTGCCGCGGGATCACGCCACCGCTTCGAGCGCGGCGAGTTCTTCGGTGTTGAGCAGCTTCTCGATGTCGACCAGGATCAGCATGCGCTGCTCGACCGAGCCCAGCCCGCGGATGTAGTCGGTCGCCAGTTCGCCGGAGAAGTGCGGCGTGGGCTTGATCTGCTCGGCGGCGAGGGTCAGCACGTCGGACACGCCATCCACCACGATGCCGGTGGTACGGTCGTTGAGGTCGACGATGATGACGACCGTGTACTGGTCGTAGCTGACGTTCTGCTGGCGGAACTTGATGCGCAGGTCGATGATCGGCACGATGATGCCGCGCAGGTTGATCACGCCCTTGATGTAGTCCGGTGCGTTGGCAATCTGGGTGACCGACTCGTAGCCGCGGATCTCCTGGACCTTCAGGATGTCGACGCCGTATTCTTCCCGGCCCAGCGTAAAGGCCAGGAACTCTTCGCCCGCGCCGTCTGCCTTGTCGATGTGCTTCATCGTCTAGCCCCCCAAATTGGCTGATGCTGGTTTGCTGGCGCTGCCGCGGCCAAGGCCGCTGGCTGGCACCGGGGCATGACTTCGCCCACCAGTGTTTACGGCAGCAATCCGGGGGACTGAAGCGCGACGCCCGGCCTTCCTTACCCTTCCGAGGTAGGGTGCGCGGTGGACAGCAGCGCCGTCACGGCCTGCATCAGCTGGCCAGGATCGAATGGCTTGGGCAGGAAACCCGAGGCGCCGGCGGCGCGGGCCTGCTCGCGGATGGTGCCGTCCTGCTCGGTGGTCAGCATCAGGATGGGAATGCACGCATAGCGCTCGGTGGCGCGCAGGCTGCGGATCAGCGTGAGGCCATCCATGCCGGGCATGACCTGGTCGGTGACCAGCATGCCGAAGCTGGCGCCGGCTGCGAGCGCATGCGCCTGGTCGCCGTCGGCCGCCTCGGTCACGTCAAACCCTCCTGCGCGCAGACAGGCGCCGATCATGCGGCGTAGCGAAGGGGAATCGTCGACGACGAGGATGCTGGGCGATGACATGGAGGCCTCCGGTTTGCGGGACTCGGTTGATCCGCCAGGAAGTTGGACAGCATGGGCAACGCGGCGGCGACGGACGGGCCGGCGCAGGGCTGCGCCGCAAACGCGGGCAGCCTGCCAGACCGGTTATCGGCCGAGTTGCTGACAAACTTTAGGGTCAGGCGCCGCCCTGCCCGCGCAAGGCATCGGCAAAACCGGCAGCATCCAGCGGCAGCGACAGCAGGTAACCCTGCACCTCGTCGCACCCCATTTCATTGAGGATTTCCAGCTGCGATGCCGATTCAACGCCTTCGGCCACCACCTTCATGCGCAGCTCATGCGCCAGCGCCACCATCGAGCCGACGATGGCGCGGCCCTGCGCATCGGTGTCGAGCCCGCCGATCAGGGTGCGGTCGATCTTGAGCGTGCCCACGCGCAGGCGCTTGAGGTAGCCCAGGCTGGAATAGCCACTGCCGAAATCGTCCAGCGCCACCTGGATGCCGAGCGACTGCAGCTCGGCCAGCGTTTCCAGCGACTTGCCGATGTCCTTCATCGCCGCGGTCTCGGTGATCTCCAGCGTGATCGCCGAGGGCGGGATGTCGTGCTGGTGGATCTGCTCGAGCAGGTATTGCGGGAAATTGCGGCTGGCAAAGCGCAGCCCCGAGACATTGATCGCCACCGGCACGGTGGGCACGCCGGCGTCGCGCCACTGGCGCACCTGGCGGCAGACGCTGGTCAGGACCCAGTCGTCGAGCTTGTCGATCTGGCCCGACTGCTCGGCCACGGTGATGAACTCGGCCGGGCTCACCTGGCCCAGCGCGGGATGGCGCCAGCGGCATAGCGCCTCGGCCCCCACCAGCGCGCGCCGGCGCGCATCGTACTTGGGCTGGAACTGCAGCGACAGTGCGTCGTCCTGGATCGCCAGCCACAGGTCGCGCCGGATCACGCGAGTGCGGCGCGCGCGTTCGCCGGCGGCGCTGTTGAACAGGCGCACCTGGTTCGAGCCGCTCTGGCGGGCCTCGGCCAGGCTGACGCGCGCGGCCTGCATCAGCGCCTCCGAGGTCTGCGCATCGCGCGGGTAGATGGCAATGCCGATGTTCACGCCGATCTGCATCTGCAAGCCGCGCGCGGCGATGAACTCGGCCAGCGAGCCGAGCATGCGCGAGCCCAGTTCCTGCGCGCGGCCATGATGAACCAGCTCCGGCACGCCCACGGCAAACTCGTCGCGCGCCAGCCGGGCCAGGAAGTCATGCGGCTCCAGCACGGCCTGCGCCAGCGCGCCGGCGTCCTGGGCCAGGATATCGTCGGCGCGGATCTCGAAGACCTCGTCGACTTCACGGTAGTCGGCAATATGGATCAGCAACACGGCGCAGCCGGTCTCGGCCAGCCGCGCCTGCGCGATGGCCTGGTCCAGCCAGCGGCCGAAGGCGACGCGGTCAGGCATCGTCGTTGCCACGCTGTACTCGCCCACCGTGCCCTGCCCGCGCGCGGCGGCACGCACGGTAAGACGGCCGGGGCGGCCGGGAATGCGCGCGCCGCGCCGCGCCAGGCGGGGCTCGAGCCCGCGCGGCAGGCCGTGCACCTCGTCCGCCAGCTCATCGGCCAGGCCGGCTTCGTGGTGCGCAGCCAGCAAGCCACGCGACTGCGCGCGGTGGACGGCGAACATCAGCGCGCACAGCGCGGTCAGCCCGCCCGCCAGCCAGGCGGGGTGCGGCAGGCCGGCGGCATCGATGCAGCTGCGCGCCGAGACCTGGCCCGCGCTACAGGCGCGGCCCAGGTGGGTGCCAGCCGCGGCCACCAGCCCGGCGCCAGCGACGACCGCCATGATCGCCGCACCACGCCACAGCCGCGTACCCTGGCGCAGCCACTGCACCAGCAGCTTGGCAGCCGCGGTGGCTGCTGCGGCGGCGGCGAAGCTGGCCGCCATCTGCGCGGTGTCGTTGGCCGCCGGCACGCTGCCCGACAGCATCACCACCAGTACAGGCAGGCTTACGCTCAGCTGCGACAACAGTGCCGCCGACCAGGTCAGCGTGCGCAGCGAGCGGCCACCGGCTGACTGGTCCGCACGCCCGGCACGAACGCCGAGGGCGGCGGCCACGCCCAGCAGGGCAGCCAGCAGCAACAGGACGGAACTCAGGGCAATCATTAGGCTGCGCGATGATGAAGAGAATGCGCGAAGAAGGTCAGGACGCGGGGCAAACCCCGCATCATGGCATCTTGCGGTCGCCGTGTGAACAGGGCAATGGTGGGGACAATGGTCTAGAACGCGCTCCAGTCATCATCGGCCCCGGCAACGGCAAGCGCGGGCCTCGCAGCCGGACGGCTTGCCGGAAGCGCCGCGGCCGGGCGGGCGGCAACGGCACGCGGCGCCGCGGCTGCCGCCGGCCGCACCGACATGGTGCGTGCGGTGCGGCCAGCGACAGCCGTCGCGGCCGTGCCTGCCCCTACTCCCGTACCCGTGCCAAGGTTGAACACCGAGACCACGTTCTTGAGCTTCTGCGCCTGTTCTTCCAGCGCACCGGCTGCGGCGGCGGCCTCTTCCACCAGCGCGGCATTTTGCTGCGTCACCTCGTCCATCTGGGTCACCGCCTGGTTGACTTGCTCGATGCCGCTGGTCTGTTCCTGCGACGCGGCGCCGATCTCGTTCATGATGTCAGTCACGCGGCGCACGGCCTGGACGATCTCGCCCATGGTCTGGCCGGCTTCTGCCACCAGCCGGGTACCGCTCTCCACGCGCTGGCCCGACTCGCCGATCAGCGCCTCGATCTCCTTGGCGGCCGAGGCCGAGCGCTGCGCCAGGCTGCGCACCTCGCCCGCCACCACGGCAAAGCCGCGGCCCTGCTCGCCGGCACGCGCGGCTTCCACCGCCGCATTGAGCGCCAGGATATTAGTCTGGAAGGCAATGCCCTCGATCACGCTGATGATCTCGACCACCTTGCGCGAGGCGCCGTTGATCTCGTTCATGGTGTCGACCACGCGGCCCACCACGTCGCCGCCCTTGAGCGCGATCTGCGAAGCCTCGTTGGCCAGCACGCCGGCCTGGCGCGCGTTGTCGGCATTCTGCCGCACCACCGTGGTCAGTTCTTCCATGCTGGCGGCGGTCTGCTCCAGCGACGAGGCCTGTTCCTCGGTGCGCTGCGACAGGTCCAGGTTGCCGGCGGAAATCTGCTGCGTGGCCGATGCCATCGAATCGGCGCCGGTGCGCACGTCGGCAACGATGCCCGACAGGCTGGCCTGCATCGCGGCCAGCGCCTGCATCATGCGGCCGATCTCGTTCTTCGAGACGCTGGCGATGCGCGAGGTCAGGTCGCCGCGGGCGATGCGCTCGAACACAGCCAGCGCTTCTTCCACCGGCGCGACGATGGCGCGGTTCAGCGTGACCGTGCACAGCACCGCGACCGCCAGGCCCAGCACGATCAGCATGATCGACAGCGTGCGGATACGCGCAAAGCTGGCCTGCGCAGCATCGAAGTTGGCCTGCCCGGCTGCCATCTGGAATTTCTGCAGCTTTTCGTGCACGCCCGACATGCTGCGCTGCAGGTCAGGCAGCACCTTCTTCGCCAGCCGCAGGGCCTCTTCCTGGTTGCCCGCCAGCGAGGCCGCCTGCAGCGGCAGCACGCCCTGCTCCATGAACGCCTGGCGCTGCTTGCCCAGTTCCGCGGCGAGCGCCTTTTCCTCAGGATTCTGCGGCAGGTTCAGGTAGCGCTTCCAGGCAGCCTCCGAAGCCTCGACGAACACCCTGGAGCGGTCCACGTGAACCTTGGGGTCGTCCTGCTCGCCCTGCATCACGTTGCGGTCCAGTGCCAGGCGCATACGCGTGGTGGCCTGCATCGCCTCGCTGAGCGCGACGGTGGAGCCGAGCTGGTTGGCATAAGTCTCCCTGAGGGCATTATTGCTTTGTGAAATGCCGTGCAGGCCGGCACCGCCGACCAGCAACAGCAGCAGCGACAGCATTCCCATGGCGCCCCGCAGCAGGGTCTTGATCTGGATATTGTTGTGCAAGGACATGATGAAAGAAGACTGTGGCAACCCGCGGGGCACACCCCTGGCCCCGTTCCGGCAGGATCGACGCCCAGATGATCCGCCCTGCCCGGATAACGGCGCCGCGTTCTCGTACTTGAGCCGCCGCGCCAGTGGCGGGTGCAATTACTCGGCCATAACCGGTATGTCGGATATACGCCACGTAGGCTGCCCCGCTATCGCCGCGAACGCCGTGCCGAATTTGCCGCGGCCGATTATGGCGATTTGATTTTGGCGGCGGCGGCTGGCTGCCGCCGGACCGGTTTGCGCACGGCCGCACCATTTGCGGGCCTGAACCCCGAACTGCAGCCGCAACTGCAGCCGGGCAACATCGTCGTCGACGGAAATGCCGATGACAGACCACGACACCGAAAGTTCACACAATTATCGGCGCCAAGAATTTTCGCAAAAACAGCATCCGATTAGTACGGCAGGATTTGCAGCGGGCGGCGACCCCGTTATAATTGTTTTCAGCATTTTCACCCCCCGCACACACCCACCGCATTCCACTCCACCGGAAACCGAGGACCCAATGGCGACGTATCAGGAAATCGTTCAGAAAATCAGTGAACTGCAGAAGCAGGCCGAGGAAATCAAGGCACGCGAACAAGCCACGGTGATCGCGGATATTCGCGAGAAAATCGAGCAATATGGCCTGACCGCGGAAGACCTGGGTTTTGGCGCAAAGGTGCCGGCCGGCAAGAAGGCGGTCAACCGCAAGGTGCCGGTACGCTATCGCGACAGCGCCGGCAATACCTGGACCGGCCGCGGCAAGCGCCCGGGCTGGCTGACCCAGGCCCTGGCCCAGGGCAAGGCAGTTGAAGACTTCCTGATCCGCTGAAATACGCGATCGGCAGATGGCAAAACGCCACGGAATTCATCCGTGGCGTTTTTGTTTTCTGGCCCTCCGCGGCACATGCACAACACCGCGCAGACCGGCCCGGGCGTCAGGCGTCAAACCCCTGCGGATTCATCGACTGCCAGCGCCATGAGTCCTGGCACATGCGGTCGATGTCATGGCGCGCGCGCCAGCCCAGCAGCTGGTTGGCCAGCGCGGGATCGGCGTAGCACGAGGCGATGTCGCCCGGGCGCCGCGCCACGATCTCATGCGGCACCGGCTTGCCGCTGGCACGCTGGTAGGCCTGCACGACTTCCAGCACGCTGTAGCCGCGGCCCGTTCCCAGGTTCACGGTCATGCTCTTGCCCTGCCCGCGCAGGTAACCCAGCGCCGCCAGGTGGCCGTCCGCCAGGTCGCAGACGTGGATATAGTCGCGCACGCCGGTGCCGTCCGGCGTCGGGTAGTCGCCGCCGAATACCATCAGCTTTTCACGGCGCCCGCCGGCCACCTGCGCCACATATGGCATCAGGTTGTTCGGAATACCGCGCGGATCCTCGCCAATCAGCCCGCTTTCATGCGCGCCGACCGGATTGAAATAACGCAGGTAGGCAATGCGCCAGTCCGGATCCGATGTTTCCAGGTCGCGCAGGATTTGCTCGCCCATCAGCTTGGTCTGGCCATACGGGTTGGTGGCCGACAGCGGGAAATCCTCCAGGATCGGCACCGCATGGGGATTGCCATAAACCGTGGCCGAAGAACTGAACACCAGCTGTTTCACCCCGGCCGCGCCCATTGCCGCGCATACCGTCAGCAGCCCACCCAGGTTGTTGCTGTAATACTCCAGCGGCTGGCTCACCGATTCGCCCACTGCCTTGAGTGCGGCAAAATGAATCACCCCGCTGATGCGGTGTTCGGTAAAGAGCCGGTCCAGCAATGCGCGGTCGCGCACGTCGCCCTGCACAAAATGCGGAGTCTTGCCGGTAATGGTGGCGAGCCGCTCCAGCACCACCGGGCTGCTGTTGCACAGATTATCCAGGCCGATCACGTGGTAGCCGGCATTGAGCAGTGCAACCCAGGTATGCGAGGCGATATAGCCGGTGGCACCGGTCAGGAGCAAGGTTTCAGGCATGGAAAATAGGTGTCGGAATTCGATTCAGGGCCGGGCCTTGGCCTGGCGGATTCAAAACGTGGCGCAAGCACCTCTTTCCGCCGCGTAGGCCGGCGAAGCTGCTTATTATCCACGATCTGCCGATGCGCCCAGGGTAGCCGGCCCGGCGCGCGGGGCTAGACCCGGCTTCCCGGCGCTTCCGCCACCAGCCCCGCCCGCGCCTGCCAGGCCTCATAGGCGGCGCGCAGCCGCCAGCCGGACTCCAGGTCGCGCATGCCCAGGCATTGGGCCACCTCGGCCGGCGCCGTGCCGGCCTCGAAATGCATGGCGGCGCAGGTATTGCGCAGCGTCTGCGGCGAGGCGCGTTCGCTGCGGCCGGCCAGCACACCGGCCTCGTCCAGCAGGATCTCCACGCGCCGGTAGACCGAGGCGGCATGCATCGGCCGGCCCGCCGGCATGGCGGGAAACACCAGGCCGCCAAGCGTGCCGGAGGCTTCGCGCAATGCCAGCCAGGCCCGCAACGGCGCATGGGCCAGGCTGAACAGCGGCACGGTATAGGCCCGGCCGTTGTCCGCGCGGACCATGCGCAGCGCCATCCGGCCGGGTGCGCCAGCTTCGATGGCATCGACCCGCAGCGCCCGGGCTTCGGCGACCTTCAGGCCGCCGCCGAGCAGCACCGCCAGCAGGGCCGCATCGCGGGCGCGCTTCCATTGGGTGGGCGATGCCGCGGTGTGGATGTCGCCGGCCGGCATGCCGGCCGGGCCGAGTATCCGCGCCACCAGCAAGTCGCGCTCGCCCGGCAGCAGGAACGCGGTGGGATCGTTCTCGCCATCGGCCAGGTGGGCGCGCACCGCCTGGCTGGCCGGGTTGTGCATGCCCTCGCGCAGCCGCGCCAGGTGATGGAACACCCGTTCGATCAGCCGCGTATAGCGATAGCGGTGCGATTTGTGCAGCTGCTGCGCGTCCAGGAACTCACCGATCTGCTCCGCCGACCAGCTCAGCGGCGGCAGCCCGCGCTCGGCCGACCAGCGCAGCAGCTTGCCCCACATCGCGCGGTACACCACGCTGGTGCCGTGCCGGAAGCCATGCCGTGCCAGCCAGCCGTCGAACGCGCGCTCCGGATGGTCTCGCCAGGCGGCCAGGTCGGCATCGAACAAGGCCGCCTGGTCGGGATGGGCAGCCGAGGGCTTGGTGGTCACTGACTCTCCTGCCGGGGGCCGGCGTGCGAGGTTGGGATCCCGCCTATTGTAGACAACCCGTCACTGCCCGGCGGGGCGCCGGCACCATTGGCCCCGCATCGCTTGCACGGTGCCCCGGCGCATGCTATTTTTCCACTCACTATGCAACTGGTTGCATATAAACCTGTAACCAGCCCCCTCAACGAGATGCCCGCGCACCGACGCCAGCCAAGGAGACCGACGTGACCACCACCAACCTGATTCCCGCCGCACAGGCCTCACTTGAAGCCTGGCACCAGATGCTGGCCAACGGTTCGATGGCCGGGCTCGACGCCATCGTGGCCGATGAGGTGGTGTTCCGCTCGCCGGTCGCGCACACCCCCTATCCCGGCCGCGACGCGATTGGGCTGGTGCTGACCACGGTGAACCAGGTGTTCCAGGACTTCCGCTATCACCGCAGCTTTGTCAGCGAGGACGGCCACAGCGTGGTGCTGGAATTCAGCGCGGCCGTGGACGGCAAGGCGCTCAAGGGCATCGACATGATCCGTTTCGACGGCGCCGGCCGCATTGCCGAGTTCGAAGTCATGGTGCGCCCGCGCTCGGGCCTGGAGGCGCTGGCCGCCGCCATGGGCGCGCGCCTGGCCAGCCAGAAGGACGTGCTGACCGGTGCGGCCTGACGCAACCCTGTTTCGCAGCACCGCTTTTTCGCTTTACCGAAATACCCAGGAGACTTCACCCATGGCCCTTCCCGCCCAACTCCAGAACCGGCTGTCGCTGCCGGTGGTCTGCTCGCCGCTGTTCATCATCTCCAACCCCGACCTGGTCATCGCCCAGTGCAAGGCCGGCGTGGTCGGTTCGTTCCCCGCGCTGAATGCGCGCCCGGCACCCAAGCTGGAAGAATGGCTGGACCGCATCACCACCGAGCTGGCCGAACACGACGCCAGGCACCCGGACCGCCCGTCGGCACCGTTCGCCGTCAACCAGATCGTGCACAAGTCCAACGACCGGCTTGAACATGACCTGGAGCTGTGCGTGCGCTACAAGGTGCCGATCGTGATCACCTCGCTGGGCGCACGCAAGGAAGTCAACGACGCAGTGCACTCGTACGGCGGCATCGTGCTGCACGACGTGATCAACAACACCTTCGCGCGCAAGGCCATCGAGAAGGGTGCGGACGGACTGGTGGCGGTTGCCGCCGGGGCCGGCGGCCATGCCGGCACGCTGTCGCCGTTCGCGCTGCTGCACGAGATCCGCGAATGGTTCGACGGCCCGCTGCTGCTGTCGGGCTCGATCTCCAGCGGCGACGCCATCCTGGCCGCGCAGGCCGCCGGCGCCGACCTGGCCTATATCGGCTCGGCCTTTATCGCCACGCAGGAAGCCAACGCGCAGGACGGCTACAAGCAGATGATCGTCGACAGCACCGCCAACGACATCGTCTACTCCAACCTGTTCACCGGCGTGCACGGCAACTACCTGCGCGGCAGCATCGAGCGCGCCGGCCTGGACCCGAACGCGCTGCCCGAATCAGATCCGTCGAAGATGAATTTCGGCTCCACCAGCGTCAAGGCGTGGAAGGACATCTGGGGCGCCGGCCAGGGCGTGGGCGCAATCAAGCGCGTGGTGCCCGCGGGCGAGCTGGTGCGCCGCTTTGCCGAGGAATATGCGCTGGCACGCCGCCGGCTGGGCTTGGGCGAGGCCACGCAGGCCGGCACGCGCGCCGTCGACCTGGCCTGACGCAGCCGGTCAGCTGGCCTGGCAGGCCGTAGCCGCCGCCCAAGCGGGCGCGGCTACAGCAGCGGCAGCAGTTCCTCGCCCCAGGCCACCCAGTCCTGCTCGAAGCGGATGCCGCGCTGCAGCAGCGCATAGCGCAACTGTTGCGCGCGGTCCATGTCCGGCGCCGAGAAATCGCGCCGCTCGATGGCCAGGTAAGTCTCCAGCCGGGCCCGGTGCAGCGCGATCAGCCGCCGCATCTCGTCACCGAGGCCAAGCGGCCCGATCACCGCATCGGCGCGCAGCTTGACCAGGATTTCCTCGCGCTGGTCCAGGCTGGCGCCGGGGGTCAGCACCCAGCGTGCCAGTTCTTCACGGCCGGCCGGCAACACCCGGTAGACCTTCTTGCGGTTCTTGCGGTCGCCGCCACCGGCCTCGCCTTCCGCCGCCTCGGTTTCATCCGCGGCAATCCAGCCACTGTCAGCCATCCGTCCCAGCTCGCGATAAATCTGCTGGTGCGTGGCATGCCAGAAATAGCCGATGGAACGGTCAAAGCGCCGTGCCAGGTCATAACCGGACGACGGTTTTTCGATCAGGGAAATCAACAAGGCGTGCTGGGTCGACATGCGTCTGGGCAGTGGCCCGTCGGGGGGCGATGGAAAATGGTTGGAAGCGGATGCGGCAGACCCGGAACCGGGACGCGCCGGCAGCCGCACTTCGCGGGGCTGGCGCTATGGTATCGCAATGCGGGCCTTGGGCAGCACCCTCAGCGATGTCGCCATCGGCGTCGCCAGCAGATGCCATACATTCGTTAAATTTGTCATTTTGGAAATTTCCTGGCAGACAGAATTAAAAAACGCTGAATGGCATTTCTGCGTTGGATGCAATACATTCCATACATTGAAATCCAGTGCGAGCGCATACCCACCCCCGGCCGCACCTTGCAGCAATCCTGGAGTGTGTCCATGACCGGAAGAATCCTGCTTGCCGAAGAGCGCGACGTGGCCTGGGAAGCCGACGCCGTCGAACTCCCGCTCGGCATCCTGCCGCCCATGCGCGACAAGGCGCCCATTTACTACCGCCTGCCCGATACGCCGGACGGGCACCATATCAAGGAATACGCCAGCGGGCTACGCCAGCTAGTGCGCTTTGTCGGCGTCGAAGAACAGGTTGTCAAATTCAGCCTGGGCTGACCGGGCACGTAACCGTTTCCCTGTGGTTGTCTCCTCCGAGCCCGTTCCTGCGGGCAGGGACTTGAACCCGCGAAATTCGCGGGTTTTTTCTTGGCCGGCGGAATCAGAGCTGCGGCGCGCGGCAGGCCGCGCCGTCCGGGTTGGCCGTTTCCGCCATGCCGAACACCGCCCTGGCGCCGCATTGCGAGCCGAACATGCGTGCCTGGTCGTGCCCCACGCCCACCACTTCATAGGCCTGGTGGCGGATCACCAGCCCGGGGCTGGCCAGGTAGCGCTCATAGCGCAGGTAGCCGCGGGCGCGCTGCAGGCGCGTGGGACCTTCGGCCTCAGCGCCGCACGCCTTGTCCAGTACGCGGTGGTTGGGGTCGTTGTCTTCCGTGCCGGCCAGGTAGGTCACCTGACGCCCGGCGTAGCGCTGGTACAGCGACTGGCCATTGGCACCTTTTGCGTAGGGCACGATGTCCTGCATGCCATAGCGGTACTTGTCGTAATCCGGGCACACCGCCTTGTCGTACGGCGCAAACGAGCGGCCGTCCGCGCCGGCCGGGCGCACCGGCGTGAAGTACAGGTAGGACGAGGGGTTGGCCACCACATAGCGCAGGTCGATGCCGCGCGCGCGGATGCGCTCGTCGACATTGTTCAGCACGGCATAGCGATGCACGATCTGCGCGCCGCCCGAATGCCCGGCCACGGTCACCCTGGCCACCCGCGGCAAGCGCGCCTTGTCGGTGACGAAGGCCATCAGGTCATCGAGGACCTGCAGTGAACTGACCGTGAACGGCGCGTTGACCGCGTTCTCGCCACTCATCCAGCCCTGCACCGACCATTGCGGCATGCCGTCGAAGCCCTTGCCGTGGTCTGGCGTGCCGGGGAAGTTGGGCGCGACCAGCAGCACCTCGTCCGGATTGCGTCCGCTGGCCTTGAGCAGCGCAGCACCGGCGGCGTAGTAGTCATCGCCGTTGCGCTGCAGGCCGTGCTGCACGAACACCACCTCGCGGATGCGCGACAGGTCTTGGTCAAGCGGATGGTTGGCGTAGACCGGGAAGTCATAGCCCGCGCCCGTGCCCAGGTGCACGCGCTGCCAGTGCGGCTTCGCCTGGGCCGGCGTGGCCGCCGCCTCTATCGCCCTGGCGGCGGAACGCGTGTCGGGTGCGCTGGCGCAACCGGCCAGTACGGCCATGGCGATGGCGGCACCGGCCAATGCCCGGCATGGTTTGCTTGGCACAACGAGAGCAATGGCTTGCAGCATGGGGAAGGGATTCCTGTGGGAGTGTTTTGCCGGCGGCTGACCCGGACTCGCCGCCCTGGTCAGCCCAGGCGCCTGACCAGCGCCGCCACGTCCGGCCAGGTCACGCGGCGGACCATGACCCGCAGGTCCGGACCGTGGAAATCATCCTCGAATGCCTCGGATTCCTCGCCGCCCAGCCGCTGGTAGAACTCGCGCGCCTGCGTATTGGCTTCCAGCACATAGAGGAACAGCGGCCGCCCGGGCCAGTGCGCGGCCACGCGCTGCGCGCAGTGGGCCAGCAAGCGCTTGCCCAGGCCCTGGCCGTGGAAGGCGGGCAGCACGTGGAGGTTGTCGAGATAGATGCCGAAGCGGGGCTCCGCCTCGGGCAGCAGGCAGGCAAAGCCAGCGGCTTCGCCGTCGACCATGGCCAGCGTGACTTCCACGGGGCCGTCGGCGCCGTTGTGCATGCGGGCGCGCCAGGCGGCCAGCCGTTCCGGGTAGGCCTGGTCCCGCAAGTAAGCAGCCGGCAACATGCCGGGATAGGTGTGCTGCCAGCTGGCGGCGTGCATGGCGGCAAGCCGGTCGGCATCGGCAGCGGTGGCGGAGATCAGCGCAAGATCGGGCATGATAGGCGGCGGTCGGCCTCGGCGCAGCGCCGGCAAGGTGTCGGGAAGCGATCATTGTGCCGCCGCATGCCAAGGCTTGCAAAGCGTGATGCAGGGATTGCAACCGGCGTGCCTTGCCTGCCTCCCGCGCCATCATGCAACACTCCCGGCGCCGGGAACGAAGGTTGCAGGATCCTGCAAAATCGCCTGCCGCAATGAAGAGGAAGCCTTATGTATATGGTCTACTGGTCCGAAGCCGACGGCAGCGGGCTCAGCCCCCACGCGCAGTCATTCCCAAGCGATGCGATGCGTGAAGCCCTGCACTTTACCGAAGCGCTGCGCCAGCGCCAGCATGCGGGCGAGCCGGTGAGCTTTGTCACGCTGTGCTCGGAGAATCCCAACTCGGTAGGACGAGCCGGGGCGGCGGATCCGCCGCCGGACTATGAGTGGAAGAAAAGGCGGCCTTGAAGCGGCGGCGTGCATCGTGAAACATGGCGCGCTGCCCGGCCGGGCAGAGCCCGGCAACTGGCCCGTCAGCCGATGACGTCGAACTGGCTGAAGTACTCCTCGTTCAGCTCCAGGCCCAGCCCCGGCAGGTTGTCGTCGAGCTGCAGGTAGCCGTTGTCCGGCGCCGGATCGCCCTTGAAGATGTAGTAGAACAACTCATTGCCCACCTCCACGTCGTGCACGGGGAAGTACTCCGACATCGGCGAAGCCGTCGAGGCCATGGTCAGGTGGTAGTTATGCATCTGCCCCGCGTGCGGGATCACCGGCACCGACCAGGCCTCCGCCATGGCGTTGATCTTCTGCGCCGCGGTGATCCCGCCGACGCGGTTGGTGTCGTACTGGATCACGTCCACCGCGCGGCGCTCGAGCAGGTCCTTGAAGCCGTAAGAGGTGAATTCATGTTCACCGCCGGAGATCGGGAACGGGCTCGCCTTCTTCAGTTCGGCATAGCCTTCGATATCGTCGGCAATCACCGGCTCTTCCAGCCAGCGCGGGTTGAACTCGGCCAGGCGCGGCAGCATGCGGCGCGCATATTCCAGCGTCCAGCCCATATAGCACTCCAGCATGATGTCGACGCCATCGCCGACCAGCTCGCGCAGCAGGCGCACCTGCTCGATGTTCTTCTGCATGCCGGCGGGGCCGTCCTTGGGGCCGTAGCCGAAGCGCATCTTCATCGCGGTGAAGCCCTGGTCGAGGTAGCGCTGCGCTTCTGCCAGGAAAGCGTCGCGGTCGTCATTGTTGTAGAGCTTGGAGGCATAGCACCAGATCTTTTCCTTGGTGCGCCCGCCCAGCAGCTTGAACACGGGCTTGCCAACCGCCTTGCCCATCAGGTCCCACAGCGCGATATCGACCGCCGAGATCGCCGCCATGCCGATGCCCTTGCGGCCCCAGGCATGGGTGCGGCGGTACATCTTCTGCCACAGGTATTCGTTGTCGAACGGGTCCTGGCCGATCACCACCGGTGCCAGGTACTGGTCAACGATCTCCTTGGCCACGCGCGGCGCCAGCGCGCAGTTGCCGATGCCGACCAGGCCGGTGTCGGTTTCCACTTCCACCACCAGCCAGCCATGGAAGCGGAACGAGCCCATGGCGTCGCCGCGCTCGAACAGGATATCGGTGGCGTTGGTGCAGAAATGCGCCTGCGGCGGCACGGTCTTGCCCTTCCATTCGAAGACACGGGCGCGGACGTTGGTGATCTTCATATTCAGCTCCTGATGGCGATGCGTTGGCGCGAACGCTCCCCGGCCGCGCCGGGGGCGGTCTTGCTGGATTTGGTGTGGTGAAAGTGGTGGCTAGGCTGTGGCGCGCCGCTGCGCACCCATGCGGCAGACGATCTGGAATGCCTGCAGCGTGGCGCCCGGATCGGCGCGGCCCTGCTGCGTGATGTCGAACGCGGTGCCGTGCGCGGGCGTGGTGATCGGCACCGGCAGCCCGCCCTGCACCGTCACGCCGCGCGAGAAGCCCATCAGCTTGATGCCGATCTGGCCCTGGTCGTGGTACATGGTGACGATGGCATCGAACTGCCGCTGCGACGGCCCGCCCTGCACCTTCAGGAAGATGGTGTCGGCCGGGAACGGACCGTCCGCCGCCACGCCGCGTTCACGCGCCGCGGCCACGGCCGGGGCGATCACGTCGATCTCCTCGCGGCCGAAGGCGCCGTTGTCGCCGTTGTGCGGGTTCAGGCCGCACACCGCGATGCGCGGGCGCGCCATGCCGGTGCGGCGCAGGGCCTGGTCGATCAGGTCGATGGCGCCGCCCACGCGTTCCTGCGTAATCATCGCCGGCACGTCCTTGAGCGCCACGTGCGAAGTCACGCGCGAGGTCCACAGCCCGTCCAGAACATTGAACTCGCAGAAGTTGCCGTGGTAGCGAAGCTGCTCGGCAAACCAGTGCAGCTCATCGCTGTGCGCCATGCCGGCGGCGTGCAGCGAGCTCTTGTTCAGCGGCCCGAACAGGATCGCGTCGGCGTGGCCCGCTTGCGCCAGCTGCAGTGCCAGCGCCAGCGTGCCCAGGCTGTAGCGCCCGCCCTCGGCACTGGCTTGGCCGCGCGCATATGCCGGGCGCTCCGGCAGCTGCCAGTGGTACAGGCGCGGCTTGCCATCATCGGCAAAGGCGGGGGCTTCGGTCTCGGCCAGCGCCAGGTCGACGCCTGCGATCCGCATGCCGTGGCGCCATTCGTCGCGGTCGGCGATCAGCAGGATCTCGGCCTGCGCGGCGGTCGCGGGGTCGGCCAGCAGCTTGGCGATCAGTTCAGGGCCGATGCCGGCGGGGTCGCCCAGCACCATGGCGATTCTTGGACGGGAATTCATTGGACTTCCGGGGTTGTTATTGGTCGAGCTTGACGCCCAGTTCAGCGATCAGCTTGCCATAGCGCACATACTCGGCACGCGAGAAGGCATCGAACTGCGCCGCGGTCAGCGCGCCGGGCACCGCGCCCACATCGGCCAGCCGGCGCACGGTGTCAGGGTCCTTGATCACCGTGGCCAGCGCGCTGCCCAGCTTCTGCAGCGTCGCGGGCGGCGTGCCGGCCGGCGCATAGACACCGTACCACGCACTCATCTGGATGCCGGGCACGCCCGCTTCAGCCAGCGTGGGCACGTTGGGCAGCAGCGCCGAGCGCTGGTCCGCGGTGACCGCCAGCGCGCGCAGCTTGCCGGCCTTGATATGGCTGATGACCGACGGCATGGTCTCGAAGCTCATGTCCACCTGCCCGCCCATCAGGTCCACCAGCGCACTGCTGCTGCTCTTGTACGGCACGTGCAGCAGCTTGCCCTTGATCTGCCGCGCGAAGGACGCGCCGGCCAGGTGCTGGGTGCTGCCGACGCCGGACGAGCTGTAGCGGAACTTGTCCGGATTGGCCTGGATCTGCGCCACCAGCGCCTTGACGTCGCGCGCCTGCACCTGGTTGTTGACCACCAGCACATTGGGCACCGACGACACCAGCGCCACCGGCGCCAGGTCCTTGAGCGGATCGAACTGCAGCTTGAGCAGGTGCGGGGCGATCGCTTGCGAAGTCACCACGCCCATCAGCAGCGTGTTGCCGTCCGGCGCCGCCTTGGCGGTGATGTCCGCGGCAATGGTGTTGGACGCGCCGGGGCGGTTGTCGACCACGACCGGCTGCTTCAGCTGCGCGGCGAGCTTGTCGGAGACGATGCGCGCCATCACGTCGGTGCCGCCGCCGGGCGCGGCACCCACCATCAGCCGCACCGGCCGTGTGTCCTGCGCCCAGGCATTGCCCGTGACTGCCGCCACCGTGGCCAGGCCGGCGAGTGCGCCGGCGATCCATGTCTTCATTGCTGTCTCCGTCGTTTTGCTGTCCGGCTCTGCGGCGCGGATGGGCAGACTATAGGAGCATCAGTGATTGGCCACTACTGATGTTTTTTGAACTGGCGATCACCTGGCGTTATACCTCGGCAGCCGCCTGCTGCGCAGTGCGCGGCAATGCCTTCAGGATCGCGACCAGCTGTCGCGCCGCCGCGGACAAGGCGCCGCCGCGCCGCGTCACGATGCCAAAAGTCTGCTGCCGCGACTGCAGCCGCACGGGCAGGATGCGCAGCATCTTCTGGCGCACGAACATCGCCGCCACGCCGGTCGGCAGCAGCGACACCAGCCCGGGGTCGCCCTGCAGCATGGCCACCGTGACGAAGGCCGACGAGGTCGAGATCGCATTGGCGGGGAAGCTCATGCCGGCCAGGTCCAGCTCGCGCTGCAGCAGCGCGTGCATGGGCATATGCCCGGCGTAGGTGATCCAGCGATAACCGGCGAGGTCGGCAAACCCCATCGCACGCGCGCGCGGCGCCGGATGCGAGTGCCCCACCACGACCGCGACCTGCTCATCGTCCAGCGGGTGGTAGTGGTAGCGGGCCGGCTCACCGCTGACCAGCGAGCGGCCGATCACCACGTCGAGGTGGCCGTCATCGAGCAGCCCCAGCAGGCGCAGGCTGGTGTCCTCGATGATCTCCAGCGCCAGTTCCGGCTGCGCCTGGCGCAACTGCGCCAGCGCCGGCACCAGCACCTCCGGCACCGCGCCCATGATCACGCCGATGGCCACGCGCCCGCCGCTGCCGGCGCGGATGCCCGCCACCTCCTCGCACATGGCGCCCAGGTCTGCCACCAGCTGGCGTGCGTGCCGGATCACGCAATGGCCGAAGGCATTGGGACGCATGCCGCGCCTGGAGCGCTCGAACAGCGGCGCTTCCAGCATGCCTTCCAGCTCCTGCAGCGACTTGCTGGCCGCCGACTGGGTCATCGCCATCGCCGCGGCGGCCTGGTGCAGGGAGGAATGCTCGTCCAGCGCGATCAGCAGTTGCAGCTGCTTCATGCGCAACCGGCCGGTCAGGGTGTCGAGGGTGGAGTTCATGAAGGGTCTGTGAGTCGCAAAAGCGATCACCAGATGGAAAGGTTTCAATATACAGCCAGGGGGGCGGCTCGTATATTGGCCCGAACCAATTCACAAGCAGCCGGAGGAGACCATGACCCGCACCCCATCCCCCACCGTCTACCGCGGCGTATTCCCGGTAGCGCCCACCATCTTCGACGCCCAGGGCGGCCTCGACCTCGACGGCCAGCGCCGCTGCATCGACTTCATGATCGATGCGGGGTCGCACGGCATCTGCATCCTGGCCAACTTCTCCGAGCAGTTCGTGCTGAGCGACGACGAGCGCAACGTGCTGATGAAGACCGTGCTGGAACACGTGGACGGCCGGGTGCCGGTGATCGTCACCACCACGCATTTCAGCTCGCGCCTGTGCGCCGAGCGCAGCCGCGCGGCGCAGGATGCGGGCGCGGCCATGGTGATGGTGATGCCGCCCTACCACGGCGCCACCATCCGCGTGCCCGAGCGCAGCATCTATGAATTCTTCGCCACGGTCTCGGATGCCATCGACATCCCCATCATGATCCAGGACGCGCCGGTCAGCGGCACCACGCTGAGCGCACCGTTCCTGGCGCGCATGGCGCGCGAGATCGGCAATGTGTCGTACTTCAAGATCGAAGTGCCGCAGGCCGCGGCCAAGCTGCGCGAGCTGATCGAACTGGGCGGCGACGCCATCGTCGGCCCCTGGGACGGCGAAGAGGCCATCACGCTGATGGCCGACCTGGAAGCGGGCGCTACGGGTGCGATGACGGGTGCGGGCTTCCCCGACGGCATCCGCCAGATCCTCGATGCCTGGCAGGCCGGCGATGCCGAACTGGCCGCGCAGCGCTACCAGCAATGGCTGCCGCTGATCAATTATGAAAACCGGCAAGGCTGGCTGGCCACCAGCAAGGTGCTGATGCAGGCAGGCGGCGTGATCGCGTCGGACGCGGTGCGCCATCCGCTGCAGCCGATGCACCCGGCCACCCGCGAAGGGCTGCTGAAGATTGCGCGGAGGCTGGATCCGCTGGTGTTGCGCTGGGCCCGCTGATCTCATCGAAAGGACAAGGCATGACAATCTCAGGCGAACTCCTGATCGGCCGCCGCGCTGAACGCGGCGGCAACGGCACCATCCACGCCATCGACGCGGCCACCGGAGCCACCCTCGAACCGGCATTCGGCGGCGCCACGCCCGCACAGCTGGACCAGGCCTGCGCGCTGGCATGGCAGGCATTCGACACCTACCGCGAGACCACGCCCGAGCGGCGCGCCGATTTCCTCGAAGCCATCGCCGCCAACATCCTGGCGCTGGGCGATACCCTGATCGACCGCTGCACCACCGAATCCGGCCTGCCGCGCGCCCGCATCGAAGGCGAGCGCGGCCGCACCGTGGGGCAGTTGCGCATGTTCGCAAGCCTGCTGCGCCAGGGCGACTTCCTTGAACTGCGCGTCGACCCCGCGCTACCTGAACGCAAGCCGCTGCCGCGCGTCGACCTGCGCCTGCGCCATATCGCGCTGGGGCCGGTAGCAGTATTCGGCGCCAGCAACTTCCCGCTGGCATTCTCGGTGGCCGGCGGCGATACCGCCTCGGCCCTGGCCGCGGGCTGCCCGGTCGTCGTGAAGGCGCATCCGGCGCACCCGGGCACATCGGAGCTGGTCGGCCGCGCCATCCGCAAGGCCGTCGACGACATGGACCTGCCCGAAGGCACCTTCTCGCTGCTGTTCGATGCCGGGCTGGAGGTCGGGCAAGGGCTGGTGGCCGACCCGCGCATCAAGGCCGTCGGCTTCACCGGCTCACGCGCCGGCGGCATGGCGCTGATGGCGATCGCGGCGGCACGGTCCGAGCCGATCCCCGTGTTTGCCGAGATGAGCAGCATCAACCCGGTACTCCTGTTCCCGCACGCACTGGCCAATCGCGCCGAAGCCATCGGCACGGCGTTTGCGGATTCGCTGATGCTGGGCGCGGGGCAGTTCTGCACCAACCCCGGCCTGGTGCTGGCGGTTGCGGGGGATGACCTGGAGCGCTTCCTGCATGCCGCGGCTGCGCGGCTGGGGGCGCTGCCGGCTGCGACCATGCTGACGCCCGGCATCCATCGTGCCTATTGCGCCGGCGTCGATAGGCTCGCTGGCCATGCGCAAGTGCAGACCGTTGCGCGTGGCGCGGCGGGATCGGCTGCACAGGGACGGGCCGCGCTGTTCGCCACCGACGCCGGTGCCTTCCTGGCCGACGAAGCGCTGCGCCACGAAGTCTTCGGCGCCGCCTCGCTGGTGGTGCGCTGCCGCGACCTCACCGAGATGCGGCGCGTCATCGACGCACTGGAAGGCCAGCTGACCGCCGCCCTCCATATCGACGATGCCGACCACGACGCCGCCCGCACCTTCCTGCCCGCGCTGGAACGCCTGGCGGGACGCATCCTGGTCAATGGCTTCGGCACGGGCGTGGAGGTCGGGCATGCGATGGTGCATGGCGGGCCCTGGCCGGCAACGTCCGACGGCCGCAGCACCTCGGTCGGCAGCCTGGCCATCGCGCGCTTCCTGCGCCCGGTCAGCTACCAGGACATGCCGCCCGGCCTGCTGCCCGCGTCGCTGCGCCCGGACAGCCCGCAACGCCACGCGTGGCGCCTCGACGGCAAGCGCCAAGGCATGCCCGGCTGAGGCTCATCTCGACAACGCCCGCAACGCATCGATCAGCAGGCTCATCGATGCCGTCGGCGGGCGGCCCCGCCGCGTGACGATGCCATAGGGCCCCAGCTTGCGCGGCAGGGGCAGCGGCAATACCGCCAGCGCGCCAAGCCTGCCGTAGTAGGCGGCGACCGACTCCGGCAGCACCGCGATCAGTTCGCTGTCCGCCAGCAACGACGTGGTCATCAGCACCGCCGCGGTCTCGATGGTCGACGGCGGCGCCGGCACGCCGGCATCCTCGAACGAGCGGTCGATCAGCGCGCGCATCGGGCTGGGGCGCGGCTGCATGATCCACGGGTAGCCCGTCAGTTCCTCGAACGACAGCTTGCGGCGCCGCGCCAGCGGGTGCTGCGGCCCGACCACGATGGCCAGGCCTTCGTCGCCCAGCTGCTCGAAGTCCAGGCCGCTGCTGTCCCAGCCATCCGGCACGCGCCCCAGCACGATATCGAGCTGGTCGCGCTCAAGCTGCGGCATCAGCACATCGCTGGTCTCCACGTGCACCGCCACTTCCAGCCGCGGGTGATCGCGATTGAGCCGCCGGATCACATCGGCAAGCAGCCCCGGCGTGGGCGCCATCACCGCCCCGACCCGCACGCGCCCGATCTTGCCGGACTCCAGCGCCACCAGTTCATCGCGCAGCCCGCCCATGTCGGCAAACACCAGCCGGGCATAGCGCGTGGCCGCCAGCCCGAAGCGCGTGGCCCGCAGCCCGCGCGCATGGCGCTCGAACAGCGGCACGCCGAGCAGGTCTTCCATGTCCTGCAGCATCTTGCTGACCGCGGGCTGCGTGAGCGTCAGCGCCTCGGCGGCCTGGCGCAGGGAGCCGCGCTCCTCCACCGCCAGCAGCAGGCGCAGGTGCTGCATTTTCAGGCGACCGTGGAGGGTGCTGACGGGTGGGATCATGGGTGGGACCAAGCGTAGGGAAGCGTGAGGGCAGGCTTTCGCCTGCGATCACAAATTCTTATCGCTTCGCCCCGTATGGTCAAGCCGGATATATCACTGTTCACGCCGACGGCAGCCGGCATCGGATTACTTCTTTGGCGATTCCAGCGTGACTTTCGAGGGGGTGATTTCGCCGACATCCTCCCACGCCTTGGTGTCGAAGCGGAATCTGGCGACGGCGCAGGTCGGCATGTCGGTGATCTCGTCCGACAAGCGATGCGCGAAGTCGGTGAACTCGGGGTTGTGACCGAACAGCATCACGCAATCTAGCTTCTTGTCGAGCGCACGAACGACGGCCAGCAACGCCTCCGCGCTGGTGGCATACAGCTGGTCATCGAGCGCGATGTCCTTGCGTGCATAGCCGAGCTCGTCGGCAATCAGTTGCGCTGTCGTCAGCGCACGCAGGGCCGGACTCGACAGGAGCAGGTCGGGCTTCAGCTTGCGCTCGGCCAGGCGCTTGCCCATTTCCGGGGCGTCTTGCAGGCCACGGTCATTCAGGGGGCGCTCACGGTCGGGCAAGGAGGGATCGTCTTTGCTTGACTTGGCATGCCGGACGAGAAACAGGGTCTTCATGTTTCCTCCTGATCCAAAGGATTGCTGTCGATTGCGCGCGCCAGGAGACCTGCACACGGCGACTGGCCTCGCCGCCACGCCCGCCCTATAGTGGACTTGGATGGGCGCGATTGCAACGCGATGCACGTCTACGCACCACCCGTCGGAGGACTGCGCCATGCCGAGCAATTCAGAAGCCATCGAGGTTGTGATCCCGGCCGGCGGCGTGGACCTGCAAGGCATACTCACGTTGCCGCCCGGCGCGGTCGCATTGGTATTGTTTGCGCACGGCACGGGCAGTTCCCGGCTTAGCCCGCGCAATCGATATGTGGCCGCGGAGCTCAATCGCTGCGGCATGGCAACGCTGCTGATGGATCTGCTGCTGCCGGACGAAGACCAGGTGCAGGCCATCCGCTTCGACGTCGAGCTCCTGGCAACACGGCTGGCGCAGGCAACCAGCTGGGTGGCGCGGCAGCAAGCCGTGCCACAGCGGTTCGGCTACTTCGGCGCCAGCGTTGGTGGCGCCGCGTCGATCCGTGCCGCATGCCAGTCGTCTGTCCCGATACACGCCGTCGTTTCGCGCGGGGGCCGGGTCGACCTGGCGGGCCCCGACGCCCTTGCGAAACTGCTTGCGCCCACCATGCTGATCATTGGCGGGCTGGACCTGAGCGTCCTGGAACGCAATGAATCGGCGTATGCCCAGCTGACATGCACCAAGAAGCTGGTGATCGTGCCCGGCGCCTCCCATTTGTTCGAGGAGCCCGGCGCACTGGAATCGGTCGCTCGCCTGGCGGCGCAGTGGTTCGAGCGTTATCTCGGCAAGGACTCGCCCTGAACAGGGCCAGCAATCTGCCCCTGGCGTCGAAGGTACAATGCCCGGGCCCGGCCTGACGGCCACCCGGGCATTGTCACTTTCACCAACCTCCCAGGGAACAGGACACCACCCATGCGCGAACCCAGCCGGGCGTTCCTCCTCGGTCCGCTGCTCAAAGGCGTCTCGCGTTCGTTCTATCTCACGCTGCGCGTGCTGCCCGAGCGGATGCGCGATCCGGTCGGCCTGGCCTATCTGCTGGCGCGTGCCGCCGACACGATTGCCGATACCTCGCTGATCCCGCCACAACGGCGCCTGGCGCTGCTGTTGTCGTTGCGCGACCAGGTCAACGGTGCAACCGCAGACACGGCGCTGGCCGACAGCATCGCCACCGAGGTGGCAGGCCGGCAGGAACAGTCGGACGAGCGCATCCTGCTCGAGTCACTGGGCCCTGCGCTGGCGGTGCTGGCGCAGCTGGAGCCGGACGACCGGCAAGCGGTACGGCAGATCGTATCGACCCTGAGCGAGGGCCTGGAATTTGACCTGCGCACCTTCCCCGATGAAAACGCAGGCCGCATCGTCGCACTGCGCGAGCCGGAAGAGCTTGACCGTTACACGTACCTGGTCGCCGGATGCGTGGGCGAGTTCTGGACCAGCATGACCGCCGCGCACATGCCTGGCGCGATCGGCAAGCCCGACGCCATGCTGCGCCGCGGGGTCCGCTTCGGCAAAGCCTTGCAGATGACCAATGTGCTGCGGGACTGCGGCAAGGACCTGCGCATCGGCCGCTGCTATCTTCCGGCCACGATGCTGCACCAGCATGGCCTGAGCCCGCAGGATCTGCTGCTGCCGGACGCCTCGCTGCGCGCTCGGGCCTTGATGCTCGAGCTCGTGCGCAAGACGCTGGACCACTTTTGCGAGGCGATGGCGTACACGCTTGCCATTCACCCGCGTTTTATCCGGCTGCGGCTGGCCTGCCTGTGGCCCGTCCTTATCGGCATGGAAACGCTGTTGCTGCTGGTGCGCAACGACGACTGGCTGGACCCGGCAAAGGCGTCCAGACTGCAGCGCGGCAAGGTGTATCGGATCATTGCGTATTCGCTGCCGATGGTCCTGTCGAACAGCTTGTTGCGCATCTGGTTTGCGCGCCAGATGCGCAACATCGATGCAGTCATTCGCGGATTCAATGGCCGGTGAATACCGTCAGCACCCCCGTATAGCCATAGAGGTGATCCCTTGCGATCTCGCCGCCGGCAAAGAAGCCAGCCAGCGGCAGGTCGCCAAGCGCGCGGCGTACGGTCTGCAGCTCGGCATGCGGCGCGCCGAAATGCGGCCCGCCCCGGCCTGAGCAACTGATGTAAAGCGCGCCACGTGCGCGGCTGCCGCCGCGTTCGATCTCCGTGCGGATCTCGGTGGCGACGCGCACCAGGTCCGCGCGCGCCGCGTCAGCATTGCGCATGCAGAAAGCCAGCCGCATGCCGGGCTCGACCATGTCGGCCAGCGCCAGCATGCGATGCTGCACGTCCAGGCCGATCAGGTGGCGCACCAGCGTGTCCGAGCCGAACCTGCCGGGCAGCACCGGGGCATCGTCGGCGGCTGAATTCAGGCCGGCCAGCGTTCCGGCCAGCGCCTCCGCCATGGTCTCCACCTGGGCATCGCGCTCGACGCCCAGGTCATTCAGGATGCAATCCAGGGCCGGCTTGCCGTCCAGCTCGAACAGGAGGTTGTGATCGCTGCGCGTCACGGCGCGCACCGGCCCGATCGGCTGGCAGCCCTGCGTGACGCGGGAGACCAGTTCGATCCCGGGGCCGAACAGCACGCCCGACAGCCCACCGGAGAAGACGCCATCGGCAATATGCAAGGTACGGTTGCGGGCCGACGACAAGCCGCCGAACAGGTAACCGGTGGCCGTGCGCGCGCTCAGCTCGTGCAACAGGTCCTGCACGTCCGGCGTACTGCCCTCGGCATGCACCAGCGCGGTATGGGGAACGAAGCCGGAAGACGCCGGCGGCAAGGGCTGGCGCCCGGAAAACAGCTGGAACGCATCGCGCGGAAACGGCGCCGCCATCAGCACCATGGCCGGCTCGTCGAAATACTCCTTGCCGCTGGCGGATACGCCCAGGCCGACCGTGCCGACCCAGGACACGCCGGGCCAGTTCTGCTGCAGCGCGGCAAGGATGGCCTCGGCGGCCAGCGCGTAGTAGTCGCTCAGGTAGCACCAGCCGAGCGTGAGCGGCGGCGCGTTGTCTGCCTTCGCCTGGCGCAGGAAATCCTGCGTGTCCAGCTGGCGCTGGCAGTCCGCCAGCGCGACCTGCCATTCGACGTGGGCCGCGTCAGCGTGAACGAAGGAAAGGTCATGCATTTTGGGATCCTCCGTATTCAGGCTGGCGACATCCATTGGACTGTTGCCGGCAAGGGGTGTTCAGCCCCCGTTCTGGCAGCCGGTCGGCTGCCGCGGCCGCTCCTGCGCGATCTCCTCCTGTAACGCCAGCGCCGCCCTTGTGAGCGAGGCCGTTACTCCGCCTTCGCCCCCGATTCCCGCGCCACCTTGCCCCACTTGTCGGTTTCGGCGCGGATAAAGGCAGCAAGCTGCGTTGGCGTCATGTCGCCAGCGGTCACGCCCTGCTCGTCAAACCGCTTCTGCACCTCCGGCGCCTTCAGCAGCTTGCCCAGCTCCGCCGAGACGCGCTGCTCGATCGCCGCGGGCGTGCCGCGCGGCGCCATCAGCGCGAACCATGTGGTGACTTCATAGCCCCTGACGCCGCTCTCCGCCAGCGTCGGCACGCCGGGATAGGCGGCGGAACGCTTCGCGGTGGTGACCGCCAGCGCCCGGACCTTGCCGCTGCGCACGTGCTGCGACGCCGACGGGCTGGTCTCGATCGCCATCTGGATCTGGCCCGCGATCAGGTCGGTCATCATCGGCGCGCCGCCCTTATACGGTACATGCGCAATGTCGGTGCCGGTCAGCGCGCGGAACAACTCGCCGGACAGGTGCTCGGTGCTGCCGATGCCGGCCGAGCCGTAGTTGACCTTGCCGGGATGCGCCTTGATATAGGCGATCAGGTCGGACACGGACTTCACCGGGATCGCAGGATTGACCACCAGCACATTGGGCGTCAGCGCCACCAGGCCCACCGGATCGAGGTCGCGCGTGAACTCGTAGGGGAGGCTCTTGTAGATGGCCGGCGCCATGGTGTGGGCCACGGTGGCCAGCAGGAAGGTGTAGCCGTCGGCCGGCGCGCGCGCCACGTTGGCCGCGCCGAGGGTGCCGCCGGCGCCGGGGCGGTTGTCCACCACCACCGGCTGCTGCAGCGCCTCGCCCAGCTTCTGGCCGATGGTGCGGGCGAGGATGTCAGTGGTGCCGCCGCTGGCGAAGGGCACTACCAGGGTGATCGGCTTGGCCGGCCAGTTGTCCGCGGCGAACGCGGCGGGCGCGCCCAGTACAGCGGTACCGGCGAGGCCGGCCACCACGGCGCGGCGCATGCGCGAAACGGTTGTCATGCAGTCTCCTTTGCGGGAAGTCATGTTGTTATGGAATGGCGGCTGCGTAGTGTCGCTTCCGCCGGTTTCTGACCGGTGCGACTCTACGCAGCCGCTGGCAATCGCGCCATCGGGCGGGCGTTAACGGGTCTTCAGGATTCGTGAACTGCGGCAGGTTTTCCGCTACCATGCGGGCAAATTGCGGCAGCGGGGACGCGACATGGAACTGAGGCAACTGCGCTACTTCGTCAGCGTGATCGAGCATGGCAGCATGGGCAAGGCGGCGCTGGAGCTGGGCGTGGTCACGTCCGCGCTGAGCCAGCAGATCAGCCGGCTGGAGAGCGAGCTGTCGACGCGGCTGCTGCAGCGCACTTCCACCGGCGTGGTCGCCACCGATGCCGGGCTGGCCTTCTGGCGCCAGGCCCAGCTGGCGCTGCGCCATATCGACGATGCCGCGCTGGCCGCGCGGCAGGCGCGCCTGTCGGGCCATGTCAGCGTGGGCCTGCCGCCCAGCACCGCCGCGGTGCTGGCGCTGCCCTTCATGCAGGCCATGCGCGAGCGCTACCCCGACGTGCGGCTGCGCATGGTGGAGAGCCTGTCCGGCTACCTCGGCACGATGCTGAGCGCGCGCCAGATCGACCTGGCGGTGCTGTTCAGCGAGGAGCCCGCGCAGCGCTGGAGTGTGCTGCCGCTGCTCGATGAGCGCCTGTTCGTGATCGGCGCCGAGGGGCTGGCCGGCATGCCGCGCGGCGAGCAGACCTCGGTGGCGGCACTTGGCAAGCTGCCGCTGATCCTGCCCAGCGGCTCGCACGGGCTGCGCGCGCTGGTCGCCGCGTGCTTTCGCCAGGCGAAGCGCGAGCCCCAGGTGGTGGCGGAGATCGACGGGCTGGCGATCCTGATGGACGCCGTGCGCGGTGGCCTGGGCGCCACCATCCAGCCGGGCGCGGCGCTGGCGCGCAGCCATGGCACGCCCTACCGCAGCATACTGGTCACCGACGCCGGCGCCACGCGGCCCAACCTGCTGGTCAGCCTGTCCGACGATGAACTGTCGCCGGCGGGCCTGGCCGCGCGCGTGGTGCTGGCCGACGTCGCCACCACGCTGGTGCGCGAGGGGCGCTGGCCCGGCGCCACGTTGCGCCCGCGCTGAGCCGGCCATGCCCCGGCCGGGCTTCACGAAAGCTGAAGCCCCCTTGCCGCGCCCCTGCTGGCGCCGGCCCGCCTTGCCCGCCAAGATGGCGCCAGCAAGGAGACAATCCCCATGGTCGACGTATTGGTAATTGGCGGCGGCAACGCGGCCCTGTGCGCGGCGCTGATGGCGCGCGAAGCCGGGGCCTCGGTGCTGCTGCTCGAATCCGCGCCGCGCGCCTGGCGCGGCGGCAACTCCCAGCACACGCGCAACCTGCGCTGCATGCATGACGCGCCGCAGGACGTGCTGGTCGATGCCTATCCCGAGGAAGAGTACTGGCAGGACCTGCTCAAGGTCACCGGCGGCATCACCGACGAACACCTGGCGCGGCTGGTGATCCGCGCGTCATCGACCTGCCGGCCGTGGATGCGCAGGCATGGCGTGCGCTTCCAGCCGCCGCTGTCGGGTGCGCTGCACGTGGCGCGCACCAACGCCTTCTTCATGGGTGGCGGCAAGGCGCTGGTCAACGCGTACTACCGCAGCGCCGAAGCGATGGGGGTGCAGGTCCGCTATGAAACCCCGGTGGACGCGATCGAGCTGGACGGCGACCGCTTCGTCGCCGCGCGCAGCGGCAGCCAGCGCTTCACCGCGCGCGCCTGCGTGCTGGCCGCGGGCGGCTTCGAATCCAACCGCGAATGGCTGCGCGAAGCCTGGGGCCGGAACGAACGTGGCGAATGGCCCGCCGACAACTTCCTGATCCGCGGCACGCGCTTCAACCAGGGCGTGCTGCTGCGTTCCATGATCGACGCCGGCGCCGACGCCATCGGCGATCCGTCGCAATCGCACTGTGTCGCCATCGACGCGCGCGCGCCGCTGTACGACGGCGGCATCTGCACGCGCATCGATTGCGTGTCGCTGGGTATCGTGGTCAATCGCGACGCCGTGCGCTTCTACGACGAAGGCGAGGACTTCTGGCCCAAGCGCTACGCCATCTGGGGCCGGCTGGTGGCGCAGCAGCCCGGGCAGATCGGCTATTCGATCATCGACAGCAAGGCCATCGGGCGCTTCATGCCGCCGGTGTTTCCCGGCGAGAAGGCCGACACGCTGCCTGAGCTCGCGCGCAAGCTGGGGCTGCCGGAAGCGCAGTTCGCGCGCACGGTGCAGGACTACAACGCGGCGTGCCGCGTCGGCACCTTCGACCACACCGCGCTGGACGACTGCCACACCGAAGGCCTGGCACCGGCCAAGACGCATTGGGCCAGGCCGCTCGACCAGGCGCCGTTCTACGGCTACGCGCTGCGGCCGGGCATCACCTTCACTTACCTGGGGCTCAAGGTCAACGACCGCGCCCAGGTGCACTTTGGCGGCAAGCCAAGCGGGAATCTGTTCGTGGCAGGAGAAATGATGGCCGGCAACGTGCTCGGCAAGGGATACACGGCCGGTGTCGGCATGTCGATCGGCACGGCCTTCGGGCGCATCGCGGGCACGCAGGCTGCATTGGCGGCGGGCATCAACACGGGAGCCGTCCATGCAGAAGCTTGAAGCCCTGGCGCGCGAGGCCGCGCAACTGGCCGGGCAGGACGCTGCCGCCCCGGCGCCGCAGTCCCGCGTCATCCGCGTGCTGCCGCTGACCGACAATGAGGCCGAAGTTGCCCGGCAGATGCAGATCTGCAATGCCTGCCGCTACTGCGAAGGCTTCTGCGCGGTGTTCCCGGCCATGACCCGCCGGCTGGAGTTCGGCAAGGCCGACGTCAACTACCTGGCCAACCTGTGCCACAACTGCGGCGCCTGCTACCACGCCTGCCAGTACGCGCCGCCGCATGATTTCGGCGTCAACGTGCCGCAGGCGATGGCAAAGGTGCGGCTGGAAACCTATAGCGAATATGCATGGCCCGCGCCGCTGGGCAAGCTGTACCAGCGCAACGGGCTGACGGTATCGGTGGCGCTGGCCTTCGGGCTGGCGTTGTTCCTGGTACTCGCCGCCACGCTGGGCGGCGCGCTGTGGCAGACGCATGCGGGCGGCAATTTCTACGCGGTATTCCCGCACAACACGCTGGCGGCATTGTTCGGCAGTGTGTTCGGCTTTGCCGTGCTTGCGCTTGGCCTGGGCGTGCGCCGCTTCTGGCGTGATGTCTCTGCCGGCACAGCGTCGGCACCGGCCGTGGCAGAGGCGGCCCGGAACGTGCTGGCACTGACCTACCTCGATGGCGGCCACGGCGATGGCTGCAACGAGGCCAGCGACCGCTTCACGCTGGCGCGGCGGCGCTTCCACCATTTCACGTTCTACGGCTTCATGCTGTGCTTTGCGTCGACAGTGGTGGCGACCGGCTACCACTATCTGCTGGGCTGGCATGCGCCCTATCCGGTCACGAGCCTGCCGGTGCTGCTGGGCACCGCCGGCGGCGTGGGCCTGCTGGTGGGCCCGGCGGGCTTGCTGTGGCTGAACCTGCGCCGGCACCCGATGCATGGGGATGCCCGGCAGCGGCCGATGGACCGCGGCTTCATCGCGCTGCTGCTGCTGACCAGCGCCACCGGGCTGGGGTTGCTGGCCGGGCGCGGCACCGCGGCGATGCCGCTGTTGCTGGCGGTCCACCTTGGCGTGGTGATGGCGTTGTTTGCGACGCTGCCGTATGGCAAGTTCGCACACGGCATCTATCGCAGTGCGGCGCTGCTCAAATCTGCGATCGAAAAGCGGCAGAAAAACAAGCTGCAGCTTGGCAGCGATTGAGTGGCAGCCGTCCCCGCCCACGCATAAACAAAAAGCCGGTCCCGACAGGGACCGGCTTTTCTTTGGCGCGGCAAGGACGCGAATCAATCCACCGTAGCGCCCGAAGCCTTCACCACCTTCGCCCACTTGGCCGTTTCCGACTTCATGAACGCGGCCAGCTGGGCCGGCTTTTCCGGATTGGGTTCGGCGCCCTGGTCGGCCATCTGCTTCTTCACTTCCGGCATGGCCAGGATCTTCACCACTTCGGCGTTGAGGCGATCGACGATGGGCTGCGGCGTGCCGCCGGTGGCGTACAGCGCAAACCACGAGGTGGCCTCATAGCCCGGCACACCCGATTCGGCCACGGTCGGCACGTTGGGCAGCGCCGGCGAGCGCTTGGCCGAAGTCACGGCGATGGCGCGCAGCTTGCCGGCCTTCACGTGCGGGTACGACGACGGCATGTTGTCGAACATCAGGCCGATCTGGTTGCCCAGCAGGTCGTTCACGGCCGGGGCGCTGCCCTTGTACGGGATGTGCTGGATATGCAGGCCGGTCATGGAGTTGAACAGCTCGCCCGACAGGTGCATCGACGAACCGCTGCCCGACGAGCCGTACGACAGCTTGTCCGGGTTGGCCTTGACGTAGGTGATCAGTTCCTTGACGTTGTTGACCGGCACCTTGGGATTCACCACCACCAGGTTCGGCACCATGGCCACGCGCGTGATCGGCGCGAAATCCTTGACCGGGTCATACGGCAGCTTGGAGTACAGCGACTGGTTGATCGCGTGCGTGCCGATGGTGCCCATGAACAGCGTGTAGCCGTCGCCCGGCGCCTTGGCCGCCAGCGAGGCGCCAATGTTGCCGCCCGCGCCCGGACGGTTGTCGATCACCACCGGCTGGCCGAGCGCCTTGCCCAGCTGCAGGCCGACGATGCGGGCCAGGATGTCGGTGGTGCCGCCGGCCGAGAACGGCACGATCATGGTGATAGGCTTGGTCGGGTAGCCGCCCTGCGCATGGGCCGCACCGGCAAAGCCGGCGATGGTGGTGGCCAGCGCCACGCCAGCGGCAAGCAGGCGGCGGCGCGTGGTGGAGGTCTGGGAATCTTGTCTCATCGGTAATGCTCCGGTGCTATATCGTTCCGGCGGTGATTGGGTACCGCGGGAGGTTGTGCTGAATGGCGTGATTGCCGTTCCCGAACGGATGGCGCGCACATGCGCGCATCCGGAGGGCGGCTCGTGGCCGGGCCGCCATGCGTGACGCTTGGTTAACGTCTCTTCTTGTTGAATGCTTGAATGCGGGATGCCTGGGACGCGCGCTGCTTACACCGGCGCAACGCCCAGCGTGGTGCCGCCGCACACGTACAGCACCTGGCCGGTGACGAAGCCGTTGTCTGGCGACAGGAAGAACAGCGCGGCACGCGCAACGTCTTCCGGCGTGCCCATGCGCTTGACCGTGATGCTGGCCAGGATGCGCCGGGTCTGTTCGGCGCCTTCGGGGTTGCTCTTGCGGAACAGCTCGGTGGCGATCGGGCCCGGGGCCACGGCGTTGACGGTGACGCCGTCGCCGCCCAGCTCCATCGCGAGCGTGCGGGTCATGCCGATCAGGCCGGCCTTGGTGGCGGAGTACACCACGCGCTCGGCCTTGCCCAGCGCGGCGCGCGAGGCCATGTTGACGATGCGGCCAAAACCGGCAGCACGCATCGCGGGCAGGCACGCCTGCGTCAGCAGCAGCGTGGCCTGCAGGTGCAGGCCGGTCACGTAGTCCAGGTCGGCAACGGTGGCGGTGTCGGCGGTGCCGGGGCGCGTGGCGCCGGCGTTGTTCACCAGGCGCGTGACGGCGAAGCGCGAGGTCACCTGCGCGGCCACGGCGCGGGTCGCCTCGGCATCGGTCAGGTCGGCCTGGAAGAAGGTCAGGTTCGGGTGCGACCAGGCCGGTTCGGCAAAGTCGACATTGACCACCTGGGTCACGCCATCGGCCAGCAGCATTTCACAGATGGCGCGGCCGATACCGGAACTGCCGCCGGTGACGAGCGTGGCTACGGGAAGGGACATCTTTGACTCACTTTCAAGACTACTGCGGACTGGCTCCCTCTCTCGCTTGCGGGCGAGGGTTGGGGTGAGGGCGGGCGTGTCGACGAAGTGCAGCGTGTCGGTACGCCACTGCCTGCCCTCACCCCCTGCCCCTCTCTCGCAAGCGGGAGAGGGGAGCAAACCCGCGGGAGGTCAACCGAACTCGCTCAAACGCGCTCGATCACCATCGCAATACCCTGGCCCACGCCGATGCACATCGTGCACAGCGCGAAGCGGCCGCCGGTGCGGTGCAGCTGGTACATCGCGGTGGTGACCAGGCGCGCGCCGCTCATGCCCAGCGGGTGGCCCAGCGCGATCGCGCCGCCGTTCGGGTTGACGCGCTTGTCGTCGTCGGCCACGCCCAGTTCACGCAGCACGGCCAGGCCTTGCGCGGCGAACGCCTCGTTCAGCTCGATCACGTCGATCTGGTCCATGGTCATGCCGAGCTGCTTGAGCAGCTTCTGCGACGCCGGTGCCGGGCCGATGCCCATCACGCGCGGCGCCACACCGGCGGTGGCCATGCCGACGATGCGGGCGCGCGGGGTCAGGCCGTGCTGCTTGAGGCCGGCTTCGCTGGCCAGCAGCAGCGCGCAGGCGCCGTCATTCACGCCCGAGGCATTGCCGGCGGTCACGGTGCCGTCAGGACGGACCACGCCGCGCAGCTTGGCCAGCGCTTCCATGCTGGTGGCGCGCGGGTGCTCGTCGCGCTCGACCACGATCGGGTCGCCCTTCTTCTGCGCGATGGTGACCGGAGTGATTTCCTGCGCCAGCGTGCCGTCGGCCTGCGCGCGCGAGGCCTTTTCCTGGCTGCGCAGCGCCATCAGGTCCTGGTCTTCGCGGCTGATCTTGTAGTCGGTGGCGACGTTCTCGGCGGTCTCGGGCATCGAGTCCACGCCGTAGGCCGCGCGCATGGCCGGGTTGATAAAGCGCCAGCCGATGGTGGTGTCGAAGATCTGCGCATCGCGCGAGAAGGCGCTGGTGGCCTTGCCCATCACGAACGGGGCGCGGCTCATGCTTTCCACGCCGCCGGCGATCATCAGGGTGGCTTCGCCGGCCTTGATGGCGCGCGCGGCGGTGCCGGTGGCGTCCATGCCGGAGCCGCACAGGCGGTTGAGGGTTGCACCGGGCACCTCTTGCGGCAGGCCCGCCAGCAGCGCCGACATGCGTGCCACGTTGCGGTTGTCCTCGCCGGCCTGGTTGGCGTTGCCGTAGATCACGTCATCGATGGCCTTCCAGTCCAGGTTCGGATTGCGGGCCATCAGCGCCTTCAGCGGCACCGCGCCAAGGTCGTCCGCGCGCACCGCGGACAGGCTGCCGCCGTAGCGGCCGATGGGGGTGCGGATGGCGTCGCAGATAAAGGCTTCGGTCATGGTGTGTCTCTCTCTCTTGGTGTGTGTCGGGTCTGCTGGTTATGCGGCCTGCTTGAGCGGCACGCCGGTCAGGCGCTGCAGCTCTTCAAAGCTCAGCCCTTCGACCAGGTCGCGCGCGACCAGCCCGTCGGCGGTCACGTCGATGGTCGCAAGGTCAGTGTAGATGCGGGTCACGCAGCCGATGCCGGTCAGCGGATAGGTGCACTGCGGCACGATCTTGCTCTCGCCCTGCTTGGTCTGGTGCTCCATCATCACGAACACCTGCTTGGCGCCGATGGCCAGGTCCATCGCGCCGCCCACGGCGGGGATGGCGCCGGGCGCGCCGGTGTGCCAGTTGGCCAGGTCGCCCTTCTCTGAGACCTGGAACGCACCCAGCACGCAGAAGTCCAGGTGGCCGCCACGCATCATCGCGAACGAATCGGCGTGATGGAAGAACGAGCCGCCCGGCTTGACCGTCACCGGCTGCTTGCCGGCATTGATCAGGTCGCCGTCTTCCTCGCCGGGCGCGGGCGCGGGGCCCATGCCAAGCAGGCCGTTCTCGCTGTGCAGCAGGATTTCCTTGTCTGCGGGCAGGTGGTTGCCGACCAGTGTCGGCAGGCCGATGCCGAGGTTGACCACGGCACCGTCGGGAATGTCTTTGGCCACGCGGGCGGCCATCTGATCGCGGGTCAGGCGTTGCATCTGGATTCTCCTGTTACCTGTCGCTCAGGCGACCTTGACGACGCGCTTGACGAAGAGGCCCGGCGTCACGATGTGTTCGGGGTCCATCTCGCCCAGCTCGACCACGTGGCTGACTTGCACGATGGCGCATTTGGCGGCCATCGCCATGATCGGGCCGAAATTGCGCGCGGTCTTGCGATAGGTAAGGTTGCCCCAGCGGTCGGCGGTGTCGGCCTTGATCAGCGCGAAGTCGGCGTGGATCGGGGTCTCGAACACATAGCCCTGGCCGTCGATGATGCGCGTTTCCTTGCCCTCGGCCAGCGGCGTGCCGTAGGCGGTGCGCGTGAAGAAGCCGCCGATGCCGGCACCGGCGGCGCGGATGCGCTCGGCCAGGTTGCCCTGGGGCACCAGTTCCAGCTCGATCTCGCCCGCGTGGTAAAGAGAATCGAAGACGTAGGAATCCGCCTGGCGCGGGAACGAGCAGATAATCTTGCGCACGCGCTTGGTCTTGAGCAGCGCGGCCAGCCCGGTGTCGCCGTTGCCGGCGTTGTTGTTGACGATGGTGAGGTCGCGCGCGCCTTGCGCGATGAGGGCGTCGATCAGCTCTGCCGGCATGCCCGCCATGCCAAAGCCGCCGGTCAGGATGGTGGCGCCGTCGTGGATGCCGGCGACCGCCGCTTCCACCGAGTCGTATAGCTTGTTGATCACTTGCGTTCCAGGTCGGAAGATCCGCCAGGCTACCGGAGCGGGCCGCAAGACGCGGCGCATGAAAGGCTGTCTCCGGTAATCCTGCCAGAAGGAGTTTCGTCGCGGCGGGCGGCGCTGGGCGCCTCCCTCTGAACGAGTCCAGCAGTCTGCGTGTGGTCTGGTTTTGTGGTGTGGACCGTTGTTCGTTAACCGATTTGTTCGATATACGAACTCGAATTCGCAGAATGAACAGATTACACCTGCGCGTCGGCGACGGTCAAGCCGACCGGGCGGTCGGCAAACCAGATTGTGCGATAAGCGCGCGCGGGTGACGGGCACACCCCGTATGTAGGACGGGGCCGACATCACAATCGGCACGCACTCGATATGACTCGGGGGCCGCGCGGGCTATTGTGGAATCAGGCAAGGCAACACCCGCACAGCAGCCACCGGACCACCCGGCTGCGCAGGGCGGCCCTGGCAACAAGCAAGAACGAGGAGCCCGTCATGGCCACCGTCCACGTCCCGTTTTTATCCACGCCCCATGCAGCGGCGCTTGCGCGCATCCTGCATGTCACGCAGCAGGCGTGGGGACTGACACCCTGCAAGGATCGACTGCAATCCCCCGCGCCTGCCCCGGGAGGCGCCGGCGTGCAATCCCGCGCGCCCCCGCTGTCGCGCCGTGCGCGCTTGGCGCGGGCAGCCGCCCGCGCGTTTGAAGCGCAAGTGATGGCGATTCGTTGCCGCCAGGTATTTGTCGGCTGACGGGGAAGCCTCGCCGCACTACGCGGGTGTCGCCACGCCCGACATCAGTACCCGGCTGCCGCCAACCCCAGGGCGCACCTCCAACCGCACGTCGATGCGCTCACGCAGTTCGGTGACGTGCGAGATGATCCCCACCAGCCGCCCTGCCTGCTGCAGGTCCAGCAGCGTACGGATGGCAAAGTCCAGGCTCTCGGGATCGAGCGTGCCAAAGCCTTCATCGACAAACAGCGTGTCGAGCTGGATGCCGCCCGCGCGCGACTGCACCACGTCGGCCAGCCCCAGCGCCAGCGACAACGACGCGAGAAAGCCCTCGCCGCCTGACAGCGTATTGGCCGGCCGCGCCGCGCCGGTATCGTGGTCGAACACTTCGATATCCAGTCCGCCCGCACTGCGCTGGTCGGCCTGCTCGCGCACGCGCTGCAGCACATAGCGGCCGCGGCTCATCGCCAGCAAACGCGCGGACGCGGCTTCCAGCACCTCATCGAGCAGCGTGGCCAGCACGAAGCGCTGGAAGGTCATGCGGCGCGGGTTGTTGCCGTTGGCGACTTCGGCCAGCCGGCCCAGCACCGCATAGCGTGCCTCGATGTCGCGCCCCTGCGCGTCAAGCTGCTGCAGGCGCAGCTGGCACTGCAGCAGCGTGTCGCGCGAACGGCCGCGCTCGGCCTGTTGCCGGACCAAGGCTTCCACCGCGGCTGCCGACGCATCGCGCGCTGCGCGCAGGCCGTCCAGGTCTGGCGCGTCCAGCGCTTGCGCGGCGGCCTCGGCGCGTTCGCGCCGGTCGGCGGCTGTGGCCAGCTGGGTATCGAACGCGCGCAGCGTCGCGTCGAGCGTTTGCATGGCATCGTCGCCCAGACAGGCGGCGGCGTGGGCCTGCACATCGGCAAAGCCTTGCTGCGCGAGCGCCTGCACAAGCACGGATTCGGCCTCGGCCAGGCGGTTAGACGCCTGGGCCTGTGCCTGCTGTGCCGAGACCAGTCCGGCCTGTGCCCCGGCCGCGTCCGCCGCTGCCTGGCGCTCTGCCGCCTGCGCACCGGCCAGCGCCTGGTCCAGCGCGGCGAGCATGGCCTGCGCCTGCCGCAGGGCCTCGCCCAGCGCCACGGGGTCGCGTGAATCCTCGGGAACCTGCGCACTGTTGGCCTGCCATTCGCCACGGCAGTGGGCCAGCGCCTGGGCAGCGGCATCGGCGGCGGCGACGGCATCGCGGCTGGCGGCTTCCGCCGCTGCGAGCGCCGTGCGGCAGCTGACGATGGCGGCTTCGCGTTGCGCAAGGCTTGCCGCCGCCTGCCGGCCTTCGGCCAGTGCCGCTTCCAGTCCCGTGATCTCGGCTTTCAACTTGCGGGCGGACTCGTCGCCGACCTCGCCCAGCGCCTGCGCCAGTTCGTCCAGCCGCTCGCGCGCCTGGGCAATGGCGCCTTGTGCCGCCTGGTGCTGGCCGGTGCAGCGCACCACATGGGACTCGGCCTCGAGCGCGGCGTGGCGGGCCTGCTCCAGCGCCTGGTCCGACAGCGGCGCCGCCACGTGCTGCGCCGGTGCCGGGTGCGCGGTGCTGCCGCAGACCGGGCAGGCATCGCCCGCCGCCAGGCTTGCGGCCAACCGCGCGGCCTGCCCGGCGCGCCAGGCGGCTTCAGCTTCGGCCAGCGCGGCGCGGCACTGCTCGCGCTGGCGCAGGGCTTGCTGTTCAGCCGCGGCCGCGGTGACGGCCTGCGCGTTCGCCGTATCCAGCGACCGCGCAGCTTGCTGATGACGGTCAAGCTGCCGCGCGCGTTCCTGCAACGCGGCCAGCTGCAACGCCGTGGCCTGTGCCTGCGCCGCGGCAAGCTGGCCTTGCGCCAGCGCGGACTCCGCGGCAACAGCATCGGCTTGCCGCGTGGCAAGCTGTGCAGCGGCGCGTTCGCGCGCGGTGGCGGCTGCCACCTGCCTGGCTTCGGCCGCCTGCAGCGCGGCCAGCTGCGCACCCAGCTGCTGCGCGCGCGGCAGCATGTCTGCCAGCTGCGTAACCCGGCGCTGCGCGGACTGGCGCGCTTCAGCGCGTGCCGTTTCGGCCTGCAATGCAGCAGCCGCCTGCGTGGCCTGTTGCGCGGCGCGCGCCGCCTGCTCGCCAGACTGCGTCAAGGCAACGGCGCTGGCGGCCTGGTCGCGCTGCGCGGCCTGCCACGCCTGCAGTGTTGGCCTGACACGCGCGGCGCGCTGGGCGGCGTGCAGGCGCGCGCGCTCATCCTCCATGGCTGGCTGGCGCGCCAGCAGCGCGGCGTGCCCGGCCTGCGCCTGCTGGCGTTCCTGCAAGCGCGCCGCCACCTGCTCGCCGGCACCCAGCGCCGCCTGCGCTGCGGCCAGCGTGGCGCGCGCGCCCTGTTCCTGCCCTTGCAGCGCCCGCAACTCGGCCTGCAATGTCTCGATTCCCTCTGCCAGCGCCTGCGCCGATGCCACCCCAACCTGGCGCAGCGCTTCGTCGCGCTGGATGGTGATGCGCTCGGCATCGCGGCGGATGCCGGCGGCCTCGGCCTTCAGCAGCTCTTCCACGCGCCGGTACAGCTCGGTGCGGAACAGACGCTCCAGAATGGCCTGGCGCGCCTGCGAACTGGCGGTCAGCAATTCACGGAAGCGCCCCTGCGGCAGCACGATCACCTGGCGGAACTGGGCACTGTCGAAGCCCAGCAAGTCGCGCACGGCATCGCTGACCCTGGCGGGCTGGCTGGCCTTGCTGACCCAGTCGTTGCCGTCATGCAGGTCCAGCTGGGCCTTGGCCGGCTCGGTCACCCAGCCCTCGCCGCGCTGCTTGGGCCGCTCCTGCACCGGCGAGCGCACCACGCGCCAGCGCTGCGCGCCCAGGCTGAACTCCAGCGTCACCTCGGTGCGCAGCGCGGGCGCGGCGTTGGCGCTGCGCATGGCCTGCGCACTGCGCTCGCCGCCGGAGGTATCGCCGTACAGCGCAAAGCAGATCGCGTCGAGCAGCGTGGTCTTGCCCGCGCCGGTCGGGCCGTGGATCAGCACAAAGGCCTGCTCGCCCAGCCGCGTGAAATCGACCTGCTCGGTCGCGGCAAAGGGGCCGAAGGCCTGCAGCGTCAAATGCAGCGGTCTCATGCCGACTCCCTGTCCGCGGCGGCGATCCCGGTCAGCACCTGGTCGAGCACGGCACGCTGGTCCGGTTCCAGCTCGGCATCCGCCACTTCGCGGAAGAAGTTGGCAAAGAGTTCGCCGGTACCCAGTTGCCGCAACTTGCGCCCGGCCTCCGAAGCCGTGCCGGTGCGCGCCAGCACAGTCCGCTCGATCGCGAGCGCATTGGGATAGACCTGTCGCAGCCTGGCCATCGGGTCCAGCAGCGCGCCCGTATCGGTGAGCCGCGCGTGGATGTAGTCATCGCGTTGCGGATCATCGACACCCGCCGCCAGCACCGCGGCCAGTTCGCCTTCCACCACCCGCACATCGCGCAGGGCCTGCAGCGGCACCGGCGTGATGGCGACCGCCCCGTCCGCGCCCAGTTCGATGCGCGACACCGACTTGTCGTGCGCGCACTCTGACAGCGAATACTTCAGCAGCGAGCCCGCATAGTGGACGCGCCCGCCGCCCAGCGTCTGGGGCCGGTGCAGGTGGCCCAGCGCCACCAGGTCAAAGCCCGCGAACAGGTCCGCGGCCACCGCGCCGCTGCCGCCCACCGACAGCGGCCGTTCCGATTCGCTTGCCGCGCCGCCCACCACGAAGGCGTGGCCCACCACCACGGCACGCACGCCCGGCGGATGCACCGCGCGGATGGCATCGAGCTGCGCGCGCAGCGCGCCTTCATGCGATGGCAGGTCGGTGCCCATGGCATCGCGCACCACCGCCGGTTCCGCGTACGGCAGCGCGTAGATGCGCACCTCGCCGTGAGTGTCGTGCAGCGTCACGCAGGCCGCCTCGGCCAGCGTGCGGCCGGCCACGTGCAGGCCCTGGGCCCGCATCAGCCGCGCGCCGAATTCCAGCCGCTGCGCACTGTCATGGTTGCCGGCGATCATCACCACCGGCACCCCGGTGTCGATGACGATGCGGCCCAGCACGTCGTCGAGCAAGGCCACCGCTTCAGGCGGCGGCACGGCGCGGTCGTAGACGTCGCCCGCGATCAGCACGGCATCGGGGCGTTCGGTGCGGACCAGTTCGACAAACTGGTCGAGGATATGGGCCTGGTCTTCCAGCAGGCTGCGCGCATGGAAGAGCCGGCCGAGATGCCAGTCGGCGGTGTGAAGGAAACGCAATCCGGGATCCGATAGATGCAAAGGCGAAACCCGCATCATAATGCGTTGCGACCTGACTGCCCGTTCAGCAACGGTTCAGGCGGGCGCGCGCATCATGCATGCAGTCGCCCCAAATTTGAAATTTACGGAGAACGCACATGAAACGCATCCTGACCGCCACTGCCCTGACCCTTGTGCTGGGACTGGCCGCCGCCGGCGCCAGCGCCCAGTACACCGGCCCGTCGGCCGTCCCGGTGATGACCGTTAAGGCGCTGCAGGCAGATGGCAAGGACGACCAGCAGGCCGTGCTGCGCGGCAAGATCGTCAGCAGCGTCGGCGACGAGCGCTACCTGTTCTCGGACGGCACCGGCCAGATGAAGGTGAAGATCAAGGCCAAGCTCTGGCCGGCACAGAAGCCGGTGGATGCACAAACCACAGTGGAACTGGTCGGCGAATACGACAAGGAGCTGATCGGCGAATCGCACTTCGACGTGAAGGAGATCCGCCTGCCCTGAGGCGTGTCCTGATGCGCGCGCTCAGACCGGCTCGGCCTCGCTGTCGGCGATCTGGTACTTGCGCATCTTTTCCCACAGCACCTTGCGGCTGATGCCCAGGCTTGCCGCCGTGTCCTGCCGCCGCCAGCCATTGGCATCGAGCGCGGCCAGGATGCGGCGGCGCTCTTCCGTATCGGCACGCAGGTCGTTGCGCTCGCCGCCATCGAACGCACCCGGATGCAGCGAGCGGAACAGCGGCCGGATGCGCTCTTCGTCCCAGTGCCCGGTCTGCTGCACGGTGATGCCCACACGCTCGGCCAGGTTGCGCAGCTCGCGCACATTGCCGGTGAAATAGGCGGTGCCGACCGCGCCCTTGAGCCAGTCAGGCATCGGCGGCAGCGCGTCGAAGCCGGATTCCCCCAGCATATGGCGCAGGAAGGACTGCAGCAACGCTACCTTGTCGGCCTGGCCACGCTCTTCCAGGCTCGGGATGCGCATCTCGATCACCGCCAGGCGGAAGAACAGGTCGGCGCGGAAACGCCCCTGCCGCACCGCGTCGCGCAGGTCCTTGTTGGTCGCCGCCACCAGCCGGAAATCCAGCTTGACCGCCAGGGTCGATCCCAGCCGGGTGATCACGTTCTCTTCCAGCACGCGCAGCAGCTTGACCTGCTGGAACAGCGGCAGGTCGCCGATTTCATCGAGAAACAGCGTGCCGCCGTTGGCCTGCTCGAAATAGCCACGGTGCGCGAACGAGGCGCCGGTGAACGCGCCCTTGGCATGGCCGAAGAACTGCGACTCGAACAAGCCGTCGGGGATCGCACCGCAGTTGACCGCGACGAACGGTCCCTTTCCGTAGGTGCCGTTGCGCTCATGGAACAGGCGCGCAATGCGTTCCTTGCCCGCGCCGGTTTCGCCATAAAGCATCACGTTGCTGCCGAAGTCGGCAAAGGTCTCCACATGCTGCAGCAGCTGGCGCATCGCCGGCGAACCGGCCACCAGGTCCGCCTCGCGTTCGCCGGGCGCATCCGTGGCCAGCAGTTGCGGCAGCAGCTTGCCGATCTGGCTGCGCAGGTCGGCGCCGGTGAAGTCATCGGCAAGGATATGCGCGTACTCCGGCGGAAAGCGCCCGGGATCGGCCTCGCGGCCGGGGCCTGCCACCCAGATCACCGGCATGCCGTGCGCGGCCTCCCAGTCCAGCGAGAAGCGCGCCGCGCCGATCACCGACACGCTGATCACCGCGATGCAGGGCTTCAGGCGCGGCTCGGCGGGCAAGGCTTCGAGCGCGCCGGCGCGGATCACGTCCACGCCCAGCGGCGCCAGGAAACGCGTGACGCGGTCGGCAATCTCGTACTTGCCTTCCCACACGTAGACTTCAAGGTTTTCGTAGGCCCAGCGGTCTGTCTTCATTCGATTTCTGCCATCAGGCGGTTTGGCGCGATCATGGCTCAGTACACCAGTTCGGCATTGTTGCAGTCGATGCTGTGGACCCAGAGGTCGGCGGTGCCTAGCTGGATGCCGAGGCTGGCGAGCAGCGGCGGGATCAATGCGTCGAGCGCTGCCCCGACCGGCGCGAGTAGCGGGCCGAGATCAATGGGCACGCTAAGGATGCCCAGCAGCTTGGTCCGCACCTTCAGGGCCAGCACTTGCGAGAACAACCCGCCAAACGGATCGGCGGTTCCAACTTGCGCATGCCCGCCCGGTGCCAGCGTGACCTCCTGGCCAGCCGTGCTGCCATAGCGTGGGACGTCCGTGGCAATCACGTCCGCAATGTCGAACAGCCCCAGCTTAGCCTGGCCGAGTACCACATCGCTACCCGTGCAGCCATCGGTGAGGCACGCCGTAACGAGACCGCTTTTGACGTGCATCGTGGCACGGCGGTCCCCAGGATTTGCCGCGCATTGCAGCTTGGTCAGGTCGGCGGTGGCGTTGGCCACATCGAGATAGAGCGGCACGTTCAAGTTGGCGTCCAGTACCGGTTTCAGGATATTTGAGGTGATCTGGAGCATCAGGGTCAGTTTTACCTGGGATGAGCTTGCGGTCGTTTGCCAGGTGTCCGGGTTGCTGGAGAGCTGTCGCGCCGGACCTGCCGCCGTCACCGGCGGCTCGATCACGCGCAGGTTGGCGCTGATGCCCCCCAGGCCAAGCGGGAGATTGGGTATGTTCAGCGGCAGGGCAACTGCCGTATCCCCTCGCGCCACCTGCGCGGAGGCGAGCAGCAACTGCGCCACGTTCAGGCCCACCTCCACCGCCGACGATGCCGCAGGCGCCATCACACCAAGATCAAGCAGCCTGGCCAGTGACACCGTAGCAGCCGCCCCGCTGGCCCCGAGCGCGGTTGGCGGGCTGCCCAGCATCGTCGTCAGCAGCGCGTCGCGGCCAGCGGCGCCAAGCACCAGCGCGTAGAAATCACGCAGGTTCAATGAAGTATTCAACAACTGGTCCACCGTGCCGACATCCGCTTTGAGCCGCAACTGGTCCAGCGTCACGGTGGTATTGACCAGTCCCTGCCAGTCCACCAACGACAAGCTCACCGTATTGCCCAACAACACACTCAGCATGCTGTTGGCGGTGGAGACGTCCAGCAACCCAGTACCCAGCGAAAACGCCGCCACCGGCGGACTGCCACTGGCAATCGATTCCGCAAACAGCTGCCGGCCGCTCCCCCCATTGATCACGAACAGGATTGGCACAGTCTGCGTGGCCTGCACGCGCACGGCATTGGGCGAGACCTTGGTTGCTTCATACGTAGCGCTGAAATGCTTCGGGCCGCTGGTCGCCGGATCCCACACGCCAAGGCAGGCAGTCATGGCATCCGCGCCGCCACCGGTGGCATCGCCGCAACCCATTGCAATGCCTGACGGATAGCCGTTCTTCGCGCCAATATTGCTGACGGTGCCCAGCACGGCGCCGTTGAGATTGGCCGGCGTATCCGCCCGCTTAAGCTGCTGCGCCGCCGACATCGCGGCCAGGTCCACCATGTTCTGCAACTGCCGCTGGCGCATGAACACATGCCCCACGTCGATCGACACCAGCGCGGCAATCGCCACGGTGGCGATCAGCAGCGCCGCCATCACACTGATGGCGCCGCGTGCCGAAGTGGCTGCCCGGCGCAGCCGCGGCTGGCGCAAGCTCATTTGCCGCCCATCATCTGGCCGGCGGAGCCGGCACGCGCGGTGCTGGCGTTGGCCTGCCCCGTGTAGAACTCCGGCAGCGCGAAGCGGAAGCTGTTCATGTAGCGCTCATAGCCCAGCGCGGCCTGCTCGCCGTGCATCGGCAGCATGGGGCCGGCCTGCGAGCCTTCGCGCTGGATGGCAAGGATGGCACGCGTGTCGGCGCCAATCTCGCGTTGTGCCGGGCTGCCTGCCGGCATGCCGGTGGCGGCGGCCTCGGTCGTGGCACGGTCGGTCTGCGCCTGCGCGGCGGGCGCCAGCATCAGCAGGCAGAGCGCGGGGATGGCAATGCGGAACGTGGCGGTCATGGGGTAGCCCCTGCGGTTGCGGCCACGGCCGCCACCGAGGTGGCCGGTGCGGTGGTGGCGGGTTTCGATGGCGCCCGCACTGCCGGCGCAGGGCGGGCCGCTGCGCGGTCGCGCGCCGCGGTGGCGCGGGCGATGCGGTCGGCTTCCTTGCGGATGGCGCTGCGCGTGGCTTCCGGCAGTGCGGCCTTCTGCATCATGGCGTTGGCCTGCGCGCGCTTGCCGTCGGCGATCAGCCACACCACGGCGTTGCTGATCACACGCGGATTGCGCGCGTCCAGTTCCAGCGCCTGCATCACCGGCACGCGCGCGTCCTGCAGCGCGCCGGCACGCATCAGCGCATAGCCCAGGTCGCCGGAGATGCGCGGATTGACAGGGTCGAGCGCGGCGGCCTGGCGCAGCTCGGTGACGGCGCGCGCAAAGTCATCCTGGCGCCCCGCCAGCAGGCCGAGCCCGTGGTGCGCATGCGCGGCCTGCTCGCCCTGCGACGTCGCTGCAAGTTGCTGGTAAGCATCGGTGGCAGCCTTGTCCTGCCCGGTCTCGCGCAACGCATCGGCGCGCATCGCCTGGATCTCCGGGCCGGCGCCGAAGCGCTTCACGTAGACCTCGATATGCGCCAGCGAGGCGAAGTAAAGCCCGTCCTGCTGCATCTTGCGGATCAGGCCCAGGTAGACCGCCTGCTCGCTGTATTCGGCGCGCGCGGTCTTGTCGCGCAGCTTGGCCAGTTCCACCTGGGCCTCGGCCCGGTCATGCATGGCCGCGGCCCCGTTCTGATTGGCGGCGCAGCCGGACAGCGCCGCCAGCAGCAGGCACGCCGCCGTTTTCGAGATCCGGCCCAGCGCCGGACCGACTGAGCGCGTCATCGCGTCCCTCCCATATGTGCCAGCATGCGGATCACCCCGAGGAAGCCGGGGCCCGCGGTCAGGATCAGCAGCACCGGCAGCAGGCTCACCACCATCACCGCGGTCATCTTGACCGTGAGCCGGCCGATCTCGTCCTTCATGCGCGATTTGCGCGCCTCCTGCATGCGCAGGCCGAACAGGCGCAGCGGCTCCTGCACCGCGCCGCCGTGCTTGTCCACCTGCGTCAGCAGCGTGATCAGGCTCTTCAGGTCTTCACTGTCGAACAGCCGGCCGATGCGCAAGAGCGTCTGTTCGCGCGAGCGTCCCGAGGCAAACTGCTGGTTGGCGCGTGCCAGCTCCGGCCCCAGCACGCGCAGCATGCTGCCGAACTCGGCCACGATCACCTGCAGGCTCTGGTCGATCGACAGGCCCACGCCCTGCAGCAGGCGCAGCATGTCGATCAGCACCGGCAGTTCGTCATCGACCATGCGCAGGCGCGCCGCGGCACGGCGGCGCAGGTGCCACTTGGGGGCCAGGTAGGCCAGCGCAAACGTGCCGAAGCCCCACGCGACGATGGCGAAGGCACCCGCGCCCACGTGCCAGAGCATGGCAGCCAGCGCCAGGGCCAACGGCAACCCCAGCCGCAGCACGCCGAACAGCATGCGCGACTGCGGCCCGTACCATCCGCATTGCTCCAGCAACTGCTGGTCTTCCGGCGTCACCACCGCGCGCCCGAGGCGCGAATCCAGCCAGTGGGCGTTGATGCGCTCGCCCACGCGCGCGCCCAGTTGCGCCCCGATCGCCGTAGCCGCCCCGCCCCTGCCCTGCGGCGCGGCGGGAGCCGTGGCGTGCGTGGCCTGGGCGGCTTCTGCCGCGCGCTGCCGTGCCAGCGCGCCGTCGATGGTGCGCGCCGCCAGCCGGCGCTGGCGCCAGTCGCGCAACAGCGGCAGCGTCAGTACGCCCACGCCGCAAGCGGCGACCAGCAGGCTGAGCGAAATCAGTGTCAGGCGGTCCATGTTGGCTCTTGTCTGCGTGCTGGCATGCCGCTCAGATCGACTTGGCCAGCCGGTACAGCATGAAGGCCCCGGCAACTTCCAGCGCCAGGGCCGACAGCAGCATCGATTTGCCGGTGGGATCCTTCCACATCATCATGATGTAGCCCGCGTTCAGCATGAACAGGCCGCCGGCCACCACCAACGGCAGCAGCCCCAGGATCCACGCTGACAGCCGGGTCTCGGCCGACAGCGCCATCAGCTCGCGCTGGGCCTGTTCGCGGTCGCGCATGAAGGCAGCGGTGCGCTCCATCACCACATCGGCGCGGCCGCCGTAGCGCACCGACAGGCGCAGCACCGAAGCCACCAGCACCAGTTCCTCGACCTTGTACACGCGCCCGACCTGCAGCACCGCCTGGTCCAGCTCCTTGCCAGCGCGTTGCAGGTGTATTGCCTGCACCAGGCATTGGCGCAGCGGCGCCTCGGTATTGGCGATGGAGTTCTGGAACGCGGCCGGCACGCTGCTGCCGATGGTCATCAGCCGCACCACACCGTCCAGGAATCCGGGCAGTTGCGACAGCAGCTTCTTGTGCAGGCGGCGCACGCGGTTCCATGCCGCGAACGCCGCCACTGCCAGCGCCACGATCAGGGCCGACACTGCGCCCAGCCATTGCCCCGCCACCGCGCCGGCCAGCGTGCACAGCACCACCGGCGTGATCCAGACGATGGCGGTGCGGCGCGTCGGCGCCAGGTCGGCACGCCGCAGGAAGTCGTCCCAGCGGCGGCGCAGGTCGCGCGCGGGCAGTTGCAGCGCCGGATCCGGCGCCTGCGCATAGCGCAGGCGCACCTGCTCGGTCTGCGCCTGCAGGAAGGCCTGCTGCTGCTCGCGGCGCGCACGCGCCTGCGCGCTGGCCAGCAGCAGCAGGCCCAGGCCGGTGATGACCAGGGCCATGGCGGCGAGCAGCAGCGTGGCGCTAGACATCGAAGCGGTCGTCCAGCATGAAGCCCGGTCCGCGCATGCGCGCCAGCTTGGGCGAGTGCGGCAGCAGGCCGAGCGAGAGCCAGCGGTCAGTCTCGGTACCGTCCGGGTTCACGTAGGGCTCGTGGCGGTACAGCTCCTGGGTGGAGATGATGTTGTCGCCCAGCCCGGTGATCTCGGTGATCGAGACGATGCGGCGCTTGCCGTTGGAAAGCCGCGCGATCTGCACGATGAAGTCGATGGCGTTGGCGATCTGCCGGCGCAGGCTCGCCTCGCTGCCCTGGAAGCCGGCAAAACCGGCCAGCATCTCCAGCCGGTACAGGCATTCGCGCGGGCTGCTGGCGTGGATAGTGCCCATCGAGCCGTCGTGGCCTGTGCTCATCGCCTGGAGCATTTCCAGCACCTCGCCGCCGCGCACTTCACCCACGATGATGCGGTCCGGGCGCATGCGCAGGCTGTTGCGCAGCAGGTCGCGGATCGACACCACGCCGGTGCCCTCGAAGCCGCCGGGACGGCTTTCCAGCCGCACCACGTGCGGATGGTTCAGCGCCAGCTCGGCGGTGTCCTCGATGGTGATGACGCGCTCGGTGGTCGGCACGAAGGTGGCCAGCGCGTTGAGCAGCGAAGTCTTGCCCGAGCTGGTGCCGCCGCTCACCAGGATATTGCAGCGCGCCTGCACCGCGGCCTGTAGCAGGTCGCAGATCTCGGGGCTCATGGTGCCCAGCGCCTGCAGGTCAGCAGGCGTCATCGGGTCCTTGCGGAACTTGCGGATCGACACCACCGGGCCCTCCAGCGCCAGCGGCGGGATCACCACGTTGATGCGGCCGCCGTCCGGCAGGCGCGCATCGACCATCGGGTTGGACTCGTCCAGCCGCCTGCCGATCGGCGCCAGGATGCGGCGCACGATGCGCAGCAGGTGGCCGCTGTCGTTAAAGCGCACCGGGATGCGCTCCAGCACGCCGTGGCGCGAAACGTAGACGTCGAGGTGGCCGTTGACCAGGATGTCTTCCACCGCAGGGTCGTTGAGCAGGTCTTCGATCGGGCCGAAGCCGGCCAGCTCCTTGGTCAGCGCCTCGGCGATCTGGCGCAGCTCAGCCTCGTTGATGGGGATACGGCGCAACCGGGTAAAGCTCTCCAGTTCCAGGTCGACAAAGCGCTGGATCGCGGTACGCGACCAGCGGCCGAACTCTGCGCCGAGCTCTTCGATGCGGGTCAGCAGGTGCTCGTGCGCCGCTTCCTTGATGTTCTGGAATTCCTGCGAGACCGGGAACGGTGCGGGGGCGTGGTCGGAAAATTCAATCGCTTGCGTCATGTCAGCTTCCAATGCGTGCCACGCGCACCGCGCGCAGCGCCTCAGGCAGTTTGTCCTTCATGCGCGCCAGCAGGCTGGTTTCCCTGGCCTGCGCCGCGCGGTAGCCCAGTCGTGCCAGCAGGTCGGCCAGCGAGCGCACATAGGGGTCGTGCGGATCGTCGTCGGCCAGCACCGCGCCGCGGTTCATGGCCAGCACCAGCGGTGCGCGGCTGTCGGGCAGCGTGCCCACCGACTGCACGCCCACGCGGTGCGCGATCTGCGCGGCATCCACGCCCAGGCGCGCATCGAAGCGCGACACCAGCAGGTGCAGGTCGTCGCGCTCCACCTCGCGCGCGCGCAGTTCATGCACCAGCTCCGCCGCCGAGACGATCGCGCCCACGCTCTGGTCGGCCACCAGCACCACGCTGTCGGCGGCCTTGACAATCTGCGCGGTGAACTCGGCATTGCCGAAGCCGCCCAGGTCGATGATCTGCATGTCGAAAAACGCGCGCAGCCGCTCCAGCAGACTGATGGCTTCGGAGTAGGAGATGTCGCGCAGCTCGCCCAGCGCCGCGGGCAGCGGCAGCACGCATAAGCCGTTGCCGTGGCGCGTAAGCGCGGTCTGCACGAAGACCTGGTCGAAGCGGCGCAGGTTGCGCACCGCCTCGACAAAGTGGAAGCCCGGGCTCAGGTTCAGGTACAGCGCGCCGTCGCGCGCCGGCAGGCCCAGGTCCAGCAGCAGCACTTCGGCGCGCGCGTCGGTCTTTTCGTTCAGCGGCAGGTGGCGGCGTGCCGCCGCGGCCAGGTTCACGGCCAGGCTGGTCACGCCCACGCCGGGGCGTGCGCCCAGCAGCGCCACGATCTTGCCCTCGCGCGCCGACTCGGCCGGGCGCACCTGCTCGCCCGGCACGGCCAGGCGCTTGACCACGGCCTCGGCATCGGCAGGCGCGTCGCGCAGGTCGATAAAGTCCTTCACACCCACGCGCAGCGCCGCGAGCATGATGCCGGGCTCGTCGGCGTGGCCCACCGCGACCAGCGGCAGGCCTGGGAAGAGCCGCAGCAGCTGCTCGCCCAGCCGCGCCGACGCGCCGGCCAGCTCCGTCGAGAAATGCAGGAACACCAGCCCCGGGCGCAGCTGGGCCGCGCGCTCGAGAAAGGCTTCCTGGGCGCCGCCTTCTGCCACCAGCGTGCCCAGCCCGCCCAGGACCTTGCCCAGCCAGTCCTTCACTTCGCCCTGTGTTGCATGCAACAGAAAATAGTCCATCTCTCTGCCTCAAGCCGTTGGCCATGCCTGCCGGCACGGCCGGCGGCTATTTTGAGAAACCCGGCAAAGTCGGGTCCGCGTATTCGCCCAGCACATACCAGCCCCATACATTGGGGTTGCCGTTGGTGCGGCCATCGGCACCAACAGCTTGCGCCGCCGGCGCGCCCTTGGCCAGCGGCTTCACCAGGCGCGGCGTGACCACGATCATCAGCTCACGGTCTTCCTGGTGGAAATTCAGGTTCTTGAAGAAGGCGCCGATCACCGGCAGGTCGCCCAGCACCGGGACCTTGTTGACGTTGCTGACGGTGTTGCGGCTGACCAGCCCGCCGATCACGAAGCTCTCGCCGTCACCCAGTTCCACCGTGGTGTCGGCGCGCCGCGTGACGATGGCGGGCACCACCGCGCCATTGATCGAGATGCCGCGCGATGGGTCGAGATCGCTCGCCTCCGGTGCCACCTTCAGCGCGATGCGGTCGGCCGACAGCACCGTGGGCGACACCGTCAGCCCGATGCCGAATGGCTTGAACTGGATCGTAGTGGTGCCCAGCGCCTGCGGCACCGGGATCGGGATCTCGCCGCCGGCCAGGAAGCTGGCGCTCTGGCCGGACAGCGCCACCAGGCTGGGCTCGGCCAGCACGCGCGCCAGGCCGTTGGCCTCCAGCAGGCTGATATTGGCGAAGATGCCGTGGGTCAGCGACGCGGCCACCAGGTTGAAGGCATTGCTCATCGGCGACGCGATGTCGGCACTGAAACTGCCCGGCGCGCCGCCGCTGCCGGGCGTAAAGGTGAACTTGTTCAGCGTCGATGGCGAGAACGTGCCGAAGGCAAAGCCGGAGTTGTTGCGGAAGAAGTTGATGCCGACTTCCTTGAGCACGGTCTTGCTGATCTCCACCACCTTGACGTCGACCTGCACGGTGCCGGAGAGCGGCACGGTCGAGCGGTCCACCACCAGGCCGGGCTTGCCATCGGTCTTGCCGTTGGTGGCCGCGCGCGCCGCGGCCTGCGCGCGCGCCGCGGCATAGGCATCGGGCGACTGGCCGGTGATGGAGGCACCTGCCGCGGAATAGCCAAGCTTCGCGCCATCGGCATCGGGCGCGATGGCATCGACCTGCACGTTGTAGGTCAGCGGCTCGGCGCCGCCGCGCGTCCACACCATCACGTCGGTCACACCGGGTTGCTTGGCCACCAGCAGCACGCTGGGGGCACCGCGCGTGCGCAGCACCAGCGCATCGGCCACCGCCGGGTTGCCCACCGCCACGCGCTCCACCGGTTGCGCGCTGCGGATCTCCTTCTGCGCGCCGGCCAGCAGGCGCAACTGGCGCGCGGTCACGACTTCCTGCGCCTGTGCGCGCGGCGCCAGTGCGCACCACCCGGTAGTGGCCAGCATCGCGGCCAGCGCGAGCTGCATCAGCCTGCGGCGCAGGGCCGCCGAATGGGCTGGTTTCTTCTGAATTTGCATAAAGTCGGCGCCCACGTTCTTATTCGATCTCGCGCTTGCCCGCGCGGATGACTTCCACGCCTGCGCTTTGTCTTGCCTGGGCTGGCGCGGGCGGCACGGCAACCTGCAACGGCCGCGGCGCCGGCGCTGCCACCGGCGCGCGCGGGGCAGAGGCACCGGCGGTAGCGGCCAGGCCGGACAGCACCACGCCGGCCATGGCCTTGTCGGGGGCGGCGCGCGGCGCTTCGGCGGGAACGCCGGCGCGCGCGGCCAGCGCGGGCCGGGGTTCGGCAAACATGCCGTCGCTGGGCATGGCTTCGTCCTGCGGATTGCGCAGCGCCAGCAGCAGGCGCCCGGACTGCTGCGCCATCGCCAGCCGGCTGACCTGCTCCAGCGGCACCGACAGCACCGCGGTCTTGGCGCCTTCCTGGCGCGCCATCATCTGTTCCGGCTTGGCGTTCTGCGGCCGGTCGACCGAGGCGACGCCGTAGGCCAGCACGCGCAGGCGCGACAGCAGCATGCGCGCCTGGCTTTCCGGGATCTCCTGCTGGTCGCGGCGCAGCACCAGGAAGACATCGACATAGTCGCCCGGCTGCACCTGGTTGCCGACGCCGATGACTTCATCGACCGACACGGCCACCGCGCGTTCGCCCTCCCGTACCTGCGTGGCCAGGCCAGCCAGCAACTGGCTTTCGAGCACCGGCACGTTGGCGCCAAGCGCCACCAGCGGCACCTGCCCCGTCACGCGCACCACCTCGCTGTAGGCGCCGGTGGGATCGATCGGGAGCATCTCGACCTTGAGCGACTCGGCGGCAAGGGGCTTGCCCGCTTCCACCGCTTGCGTGGTCACCACCACTGCGTGCAGCGGTTTGGCGGATGTCGATGCCGCGGGCGCCTGTGCCGGCTGGCGGCCCACTTGCCACGCCAGTAGCGCAAGCAGCAGCGCCAGGCCAAGCAGCGCCACCGCCAGGAGTCGGATCTGCTTGCTGGTCATGCGGATTTCCTTTGGATGGGCATGGCGGCTCAGATATCAGGAGAAAGCTGGACCATTGCCGAGCCCGACAGCGTTGCGGGGACCGGGACCATCGGCACGGCGGGAAGGATGTTGGTGGTGGGAAGGCTCAGCGTGACCTGCACGCAGACATCGGTGGAGCCGGATGCGCAGGGCACCGCCTGCGCAACGTTGCCGGTGGACAGCAAATTCCTGATGGATGTGGGAAGCGTGCCGCGCGCCATCGCAGCCGCTGCATCGACGCGAGCGCCTTGCGTGGCCGCGAGGCCTGAGCCGGAAACGCCCGCTGGATAGCGCAGCGCAGCGCGCGCGCCCTCTTCGGCGGCCAGCGTCAGCACCTGCTGCAGCGCCAGCATCACGCCGTAGTAGACGATGCCGATCACGATGGCGAGCAGCACCGGCGCCACGATCGCAAACTCGATCGCAGCGCTGCCGGCGCCGTGGCGGCGCCGGTTGATCCCCCTGTTGACCCTTGCGTGCAGCAACATCTGAAACCCCGGTCCCTTGGTGTTCTTTCGCGCCGACCGGCGGCGCAGCCTGCTTGCCACTAGCCTGTCCGGCTAAAGGCCCGCAGCCATCCAGGCCAGCACGCCCACGGCCAGGTACGCGGCATACGGAATGCCGCGCGCCCGCGAAAACTGCGCCGTTGGAATAGGTCCGCTTTCCTGGTGATCGATGGCTTGACTTGTAGCCGGCGCGCGACCGCCCCGTGCAAGCGCCAGCAGCGCGTGCACCAGCCCGAGCAGGTTGCCGACGACCCATGCCACTACCAGTCCTTGCGGCCCGGTGAACAACCCCGCCACCGCCAGGAACTTGACGTCACCCGCCGCCATCTGCCCGAGGGCATATACCGGCAGCGTGACCGCAAGGCCCAGCCCGGCGCCGATCAGGCGCGTGGTCAGCGGCAGTTCCATGCCCTGTCCGGCGAGCAGTGACAGCCCGAGGGCCAGCACGGCAGCCGCCAGTAAGGCGTTGGGAACGCGCCGATGGAGGAAGTCTGTGTAGAGGGTCGCCGCGCAGAGGAGCGCGGCAATCACGCCGGTCTTATGGTTTCGGCTTGTTTACTTGAACCATCCCGAAACCGTGACCGAAAGCCGATCGAAGCTGGCGTTAAGCTCCGTGCCGAGTTTGCCAGCGCCGACGGCAATCGCCAGAGCGACAAGCCCGACGATCAGGCCATACTCGATAGCCGTCGCCCCGCGCTCATCGTTAATAAAGCGTGCAATGAGTCGTTTCATGATTTCCACTCCCGAAGTGATCTGATGCCGCGATCACGCTTCCCCCGTTCGATTATCACGGTGCTCTGTGGCCCGCTCTTTTATCGACTTTTCACGCTTGCTGCGCTTTCTTTTTAAGACATGGAATGTCTCAACCATACCCCTCCTACGGGTGATAGCAATGACCCAAAGGGGTTAAGACGCGCGTTTGAAACGACCCGGCACGCCCGGGTCACAGGTTGTTAAAGAGCAGGCAGACCGGCCGGGAACCGGCCTGCAACTTGGCATTGCGGTCATAGGCCGCAATGCCAGCCAAAATAAAAAGATGCGCTGCGACGGGGTGATGAGCGACAGCGCACCGTGAAAACACCTAGCCGGTATGAGACATTTCAGTGCAGCAGGCCTCCCACCAGCGGCAGTTGCAACGTCTTGTGGTCACCGCTGCCACCCTGGCTATCGTGTGCGCCTTGCTTCAGCCCGCCGACCAGCCCGGTCACCGGCGCCAGCAGCGAGGTCACGGGACCGAGCGCGCCGCCCGCGGAACCGCCCTCACCGCCGCCACCGACCTTGGCCAGCGGCAGGTTGTTCAACACGCCGCCGAGCAGGTTGCCGCCATGGCCGCCATCGCCACCGTACCCGCCGCCCGCGCCTGCCAGCGGCAGGTTGCTCAGCAGGCCACCAAGCGGGTTGCCGCCGCCCTGACCATTGCCGTTGAGGATCGCGCCAGCGGCCGCTACCGTCTTGCCGGCCTCAGTCACCACGCCACCCAGCGGCGAGACCACCGGTGCGTGGGTGTTGCTGATCATGCTGCCGCCGGCCGCCACCGTATTGCCGACCTTGTAGAGCAGGCCGTTGCCCGGCTCGCCCAGGTGCGTGGCTGCGCCCAGTGTCTGCGTGCCGTCGGTGACCTTGCTGGTCAGCGGCACGATGACCTTGCTGACCGTATTCGTGACCTGCGCGACCGGGCCTTCGGACAGCACGCTGTGCAGCTTGCCGCTGCTGTCGTGCACCGCGATGCCCACGTGCCTGACCAGGCCACCCACCGGGGTGGTCACCGGAGCCAGCGGCGCCAGCTTCTCGGTGCCCAGGCCGTACACCAGGTCGCCGCCGCTGATCAACGCCTCGCCCACGTCGTGGACCACGTTGCTGGTGCTGGCCACAGTCACGCCAACCGGGTTGTCGACCGAACCCATCTGCCCCAGCCCGTCGCGCACGCCGGCACCGAGCGAGCCAATGGCGCTACCGGCCTTGATCATCACGCCGCCGGCGCCTTCGCGCGCCTGAGTGGGCAGCAACGGCAGCGGCGCTTCCTGGATGCTCTTGCCGATGTCACTGATGGCATTGCCCGTGGCCACCACGGTATTGCCCGCGCCTTCGGTCACCTTGGCGGTGGGCGTGGTCTCGCCCGATGCGGACGGTCCCGGCGTGACCGGCGTGTCGATGTTGCTGTTGGGCCGCGGATTGGCGCCGCTGCCGCCACCGCTCGACGAACAGCCTGCCATCAGCAAGGCAAGGGCGGCCACGCCTGCCGCGGCCAGTGAGGTCATGCCATGCTGCGACGGATGCTTGATATTCATTGTCCTTCTCCTGTCTTGTTGGCCACGGTGTTGCCGGCCGTCTTGTCTTATGTACGCCGCATGGGATTGCCGACGAGCCTCCCCGGTGTCCCGCTTTGTTCCTCTGGCGGACCGCTCCGAACCGGAACCGCAAGACAGTGGAACGCGAGATCGTCGGCGCGTCTGGACAACCAATGGCAAGGCGCGTGCCAGCGGCGCCAGCGGTGCCGGCACGGAATCGGCCACGGCGCTGCGAGCCTTGCCTGGCGCGGATTAGCGGGTGACGCGGGGTAGCAATCGGGCGGGCACAAACGTCGTTGCGGCGCGGGCCTGATGTGTTACGTGCTACGTAACGTGTTCCGGGATACGGGAACACGGCGGCGCGGATGACCGTGACGGGAGGCGTCGGCAGCGCGTGGCACGCCGCGCTTTCCTGGCTGGTTCGCCGTCGCCGCGAGCCCGCCGTTCCGGCTGTCTTGTTCCCTGCAGACGACACACGTTACGTAACGCGTAACGCGCGGCCGCCCTGACACCCCATCCCCGGCAGCGCCGCAAGCGGTTCCCACGGCTCCCCTGGAAGCCGTACCCGGCAAGGCTTTGCGGGCACCACACCCGACTTCCGCGGGGTCCGTTCCAGGACGCGCCGCAGCGCTGGCATACCGATTGCGCCATATCCGTCACCGCCGCACGCAGAATGCGAACGCGTTGCGCGGCCGAGCGATTTAAACGACGGGAATGAGGGAACAGAACATGCGCAAACAACAACTCGCCGTAACGGCACTCCTCGCAACCTTGCTGGCCCTGGGTGGCTGCGCCAGCGGCAGCGGATCGACCTCCATGGGCACCAGCGACACGGCGGGCACCAATGGCGGCACCAAGACCACGGGTACCGATGGCACCGGCGGCATGGGTGGCTCCGCCGGCAGCACCGACGTCGCCGGCGGCGGTACCGGTGGCACGGGCGGCGGCACGGGTGGTACCGGTGGAACGGGTGGCAACGGCGGCAACACTGGCGGCGGCGAAACGCCTACCGCACTGACCCCGACCGCCACGGTCATCAATAATGCCGGCACGGTGCTGGGCAATACGGGCAGCACCGTCACCGACCTCGGCAACCAGCTCGGCAGCGCCAACCTGCCGCTGGTGCCGACACAGACGCAAAGCGGCCTCGGCGGCGTGGTGGCCTCCACCGGCGATGCCGTGGGCGCGCTGGCCACGGGCCTGCAAGCGGGCCTGGGCAGCATCCCCAATTCGACCAATCCGGTTGGCACCACGGTCGCCAGCACCGGTAATGTGGTCACCGAACTCGGCAAGGCAGTGTCCAGCGCCGGCACCGCTGTCAGCGGCCTGGGCACCGGCCAGCTCGCGCCGCTGGCGCCACTGACCTCGCCGCTGGGCACGGTGGTGGACAAGCTGGGCGACACGGTGAGCAACGCCGGCGGCACGCTGACCACGGTCCTGTCGACCGGCGCAGTCGAGCAGGTGACCATTACCACCAGCAAGCTGATCGTGCCGATCACCTCGCAGCTGACCGGCGCCACGCAGACGCTGGGCGCGGCCACGGGCCTGGGCGCCCCGGCCAACAGCCTGCTCGCAACCGTGGGCGGTGCGCTGGCCACGGCGGGCACCAAGCTGCAACAGACCAACACGCCGGTAGTCTCGGGCGTCGGCGGCGTGGTGAGCGCCACCGGCACGACCGTGGCATCGCTGGGCGGCGCAGTGAACGGGCCCGCCAGCGGCGGCGGCCTGGGCGCGCTGAGCCCGGTCCTGGCACCGGTGACTGCGCTGGCCGGGGGGCTGACTGGCGGTGCAGGCGCTGGCGGTACGGGTTCGCCGCTGGCGCCTGTCACCAGCCTGGTGAGCAGCATCACCGGCGGCCTTGGCGGTGCCACCGGCGGCGGCACCGGTTCGCCGCTGGCACCGGTCACCAGCCTGGTCAGCACCGCCACCGGCGGCCTTGGCAGTGCCACCGGCGGCAGCACCGGTTCGCCGCTGGCACCGGTCACCACCGCGGTCAGCGGCGTGGTGAATGGCGTGGTGGGCGGCGTCACCGGCGCCGCGGCGGGCACCGGCACCACCAGCCCGCTGGCTCCCGTCACCAATGTTGTCGCCGCCGTGACCGGTGGCGCCACCTCCACCGCGGGCAGCACCACCAGCAAGGGTTCGACCACCGGCGCCACCGGCCCGATCGGCGGCCTGGTTGGCGGCCTGCTGGGCGGCCTGACCGGTGCGCTCGGCCAGAAGTAATCCTGCCTCAGCCGCTGCCCTGGCGATCGCCTGATCGCGGGCAGCGGAGCACACCAGATTCAACGTAGCGGCCACGCGCTGAGCCGGCAGCATCGGACAGCAGGCGCCCGGGGGTAGCGGCAATCCCCGCGCCAGTGGCACGCGACGTCAATAGCCGCAGTATTTCCTTACAGGGGTTTTGCCATGCGTGCACGTCATCGCGTTGCCGCGCTGCTGGTCGGCGTCGGCGCGTTCCATCACGGCCTGGTCCAGGCCGATCCGCGCAGCCCGGTCCAGGGCGACCCAACCCAGACGCTCCCGAAGATTGCTCCGGCCCGGCCGGACAGCAGCGTGACCGTGCAGGTCGAACGGCCGCAGGCGGCCATGCAGGACCTGCTCAATACACGCCTGACACCACGGCGCTTTCGCATCGAGGGCGCGAAGACGCTGCCGTTCGAGGAAGTGGCCGCGCAGTTCAAGCCGCTGGCCAACCGCGAGATCACGGTGGCGCAGCTGCTGGAAGCGGCCAACACGGTGACGCAGATGTACAAGGAGCGCGGCTATCCGCTCTCGTTTGCCTTTGTGCCGGCGCAGGATTTTGCCAACGGCGATGTGCTGATCACCGTGGTCGAAGGCTATGTGGCCAAGGTGACGGTCACTGGCAAGGCGGGCCCGGCAGAGGGCCGGCTGCGCGCCATTGCCGAGAAGCTGCAGCAGGACCGCCCGCTGCGCCAGGACCGATTCGAACACTACGTCAATGCACTGGCCCTGCAGCCCGGGCTGCAGGTGGCGGCCACGGTGCAGCCGCCGACCACCACCGACGGCGCCTGCGAGATGGTGCTCGACGTCAAGCGCAAGCCGTTCACCTTCGGCACCGGCATTGAATACATGTCGCCAGGCCTGCGCGCCATTGCCACCGCGACCACCAACAGCCTGACGCCGCTGGGCGAGCAGATTTCGGTCTCGGCACTGTTCCCCAAGGGCCGCGACAACGAGGAGTACTACGCCGCCAGCTACGCGCAGCCGCTCGGCACCGAGGGCATGATCGCGCGGCTCAATGCCTCGCACTACCGAGGCGTGCCGCAGAACGCCACGCTGGAGGCGATCGGGTTCAACCCGCGCTACGTCAACGACACCAAGCGCATCGGCGGCTCAGTCAGCTATCCGCTGCTGCTGTCCAACGCGCATACGCTCACGCTGACCGGCGGCTTCTACGGCGCCGACCAGTTCGAGCGGTACACCCACACCGCCACCGGCACGCGCGTGACGCTGGGCACCAACGTGCGCGTGGGCACCGCGGAGCTGACCTACGTTCAGCGCGGCGAAGGCGTGAGCCGCAACGCCACGCTCGGCCTGTACAAGGGTTTCGATGCGCTGGGCGCGAGCCGCCAGAACAACACCAACGACCTGAGCTTCTTCCGCACGCGGCTGCTGCTGTCGCAGTCGAAAGACCTGCCGGCGGGCTTCGGCCTCACCGTGGCCGCGGCGGGCCAGTACAGCGGCGACCGCCTGGCCTCGGGCGAGCAGATCAGCTTCGGCGGACGCTTCTTCGGGCTGGGCTATCCCGCCGGCGAAGTGGCGGGCGACAAGGGCTGGGGGGCCTCGGCGGAAATCAGCCGCCTGTTCCTGCCCGACATGACCTACCTGCGCACCATCCAGCCCTATGTGTCGGCCGACGTGGCGCGCGTGTTCTCCAACAGCGTGTCGCTGTCGCACCGCAGCCTATCATCGGTAGCCATTGGCGCGCGCTTCTCGGACCGGCGCTACTACACGCTGGATATTTCGGTGGCACAACCGGTGGGTGACAAGCCGACCAATGCAAGCCGTCGGTCGCCGCGGATCAACATGACTTATTCGTACCAGTTCGACTGAGCTGGTCGCGTTTGGGCTGACGACACCAGGTTTCCCTGCACCCGGCCGACGGCAGTCTCGCGTCGGCCGATTTTTTTTATCCCGAAGGCTGCGTCCGGAGCGAGCACGCGCACCAACCCGCACAGGCAGCGCAGCCCGTGCCGGCACGCAATACCGCCGCGCAAGCGCGGCGCCGCACTCAGCTCACGCGAAAACCGATCTTCAGCGTGACCTGGTAGTGCGCGATCTTGCCGTTCGTGATGTGGCCGCGCGTTTCCACCACTTCGAACCAGTCGATGTTCTTGATGGTTTCACCGGCCTTGGCAATGGCGCTCTGGATGGCCTGGTCGCAGCCATCGGGTGAAGATCCGACGATCTCGACCAGCTTGTAGGTATGGTTGCTCATATCCCTCTCCTTGGCGGGCGGACCCGCGGGGGTTCCATCCATCATAGGCGCGGGTGCGGATAGTCCCAAGGGCAGCGGCGGTGCACCGATGCTGCAGCGCATAGCCGGCCGCAGATCCTGTTACACAATCACGCTTTGCCAGTGGCGTATGCGGCTGCTACGCTGCGAACCCGCCCCGACGGCATGCGGCGCGCGGCGCGCGCATGCCGTCATTCACCGACGCAAAGATCCGCCGTGACTTACAGATTCATTCGCCGGGCCGTGCTGGGCCTGGGCCTGGCCGCCGCCGTGTCGGCCTTCACCTCGTTCAGTCCCTTCGCGCTGCTGGCGCATGCCCGCTCGGCTTCCACCTTCGACCAGGTGACCGACACCATCGCCAACAGCATCAGCGAGACCTTCAACGAGGCCGTCGCCAACCACTTTCCCACGCGCACCGGCAAGCCGGCCCAGCCGCCGGATGCGAAGCCGGTGCCGGCCAAGCCGTTTGCCGATGGCAGCGGCTACACGCTGTGCTTCGTGCCCGATGGCGCGAGTTGCCAGGCGCTGCTGATCAATGCCATCCGCAGCACGCGCCAGCGCCTGCTGATCCAGGCCTATTCGTTCACCAGCGCACCGATTGCCGAGGCCGTGGCGCAGGCGCACCGGCGCGGCGTGGACGTGCGCGTGATCCTGGACAAGAGCCAGCAGTCCGAGCGCTATACCAGTGCCACCTACCTCAAGCATGCCGGCGTGCCGGTGGTGATCGACAACAAGCCCGCGATTGCGCACAACAAGGTGATGGTGTTCGACGACCAGGCAGTCTTCACCGGATCGTTCAACTTCACCAAGTCGGCGCAGGAGCGCAACGCCGAGAACGGCATGCTGATCCGCGGCGACGCCGCCGTGGTCAGGGCCTACACCGACAACTGGAACAAGCGCTACCAGCAGTCGCGCGCGTACTGACGGCAGCAGCAGGGCGCCCTGCCCTGCACGAAGCGGCGCGCAGTGGCAAACTTGCAGCTTTCCTGTTCAGAGCCCTTCCGGAGAGCCTTTCCCCATGACAGCCATCCCCGACAGCCAGTGGATCCGCGTTGACACCGCAGCGGGCAGCTTCGATGCCTACCTGAGCCTGCCGCCGGCAGGCGTGCAGCCCGGCGCGCCGGGCATTGTGCTGCTGCAGGAGATCTTCGGCGTCAACGAACATATCCGCGCCGTGGCGGACCAGTACGCCGCCGACGGCTATGCGGTGCTGGCGCCCGACGTGTTCTGGCGCCAGGCGCCACGCGTGCAACTGGGCTACGAAGGCGACGACATGGCGCGCGGCATGGCGCTGCGCAAGGCGGTGGATGTCACGGCCGCGCTGGACGATATTGCCGCCGCGGTGCAGGTGCTGCGCCAGCACACCGGCGCCGGCAAGGTGGCGGCGGTGGGCTATTGCTTCGGCGGCCTGCTGTCGTACCTGAGCGCGGCGCGCGGGCTGGTGGATGCGGCCGTGCCCTACTACGGCGGCGGCATCCAGAACCAGCTGCAAGAGGCGGCGAACATCCGTGTGCCGGTGCAGTTCCACTACGGCGCGCTCGACGCGCACATCCCGCCAGAGGCCGTGCAAGGCGTGCGCGACGCCATGGCCGGCAAACCCGGCAGCGAGATCTACGTCTACCAGGGCGCGGACCACGGCTTCAACTGCTGGGCGCGCGGCTCCTACCACCAGCCCAGCGCCGCGCTGGCGCACGGGCGCGCGCTGGTGTTCCTGTCGGAAGCGCTGTAGTCCACCCCGACGCGCTGTAGTCCCACCCCGAGACGCTGCCGCCTTGCCATGGCCGGGCGGCAGCCTTTATCCTCGGCGCTTGGCTTCAAGACTTGCTGGACCCCAAACCATAACAATGGAGACCACCATGCAGTCAGAGCAGCAGCGCGCCCTGCGCAACACCATTCCCGACGCCATTGCCCGCGCCGTGCGGCGCAGCCCGGGCAAGACCGCGATCCGCTTCGGCGAACGGGCCTGGACCTACCGCCAGCTGGATGAGGCCGCGGCCCGCGTGGCCGGCGCGCTGGCGCAATGGGGCCTGCGCCCCGGCGACCGCGTGGCCGCCTTCGGCAAGAACTCAGACGCCTATGTGCTGCTGTGGCTGGCCTGCCTGCGCAGCGGCCTGATCCATGTGCCGGTCAATTTCTCGATGACGCACGCGGAAGCCGAGTACATCGTCACGCAATCGGGCGCCAGCGCGATCTTTGCCGATCCGGCGCTGGCCGACCGCGTCGAGGGCCTGCCCTGCAAGGTCAGCGGCACGCTGCACGGCGGCAAGGTGCGCGATGTCCTGGCCGCCGCCGCCAGCGGCCCCGCGGCACCGGTGTCCGATTCGCTCACCGACACCACGCCTGCGCAGATCCTGTACACCTCGGGCACCACCTCCGCCCCCAAGGGTGCCGTGCTGACCCATCGCGCGCTGCTGGCCGAATACGTCAGCACCATTGCCGCCTGCGATATCCGCGAATCGGACTACTCGCTGGCCGCGCTGCCGCTGTACCACTCGGCGCAGATGCATGTCTTCCTGATGCCGCTGCTGCTGTGCGGCGGCACCACGCTGATCGCCGACAGCCCCGAGGCCGGCTATTGCCTGCGCACCATCCACGCCGAGGGCATCACCAGCTTCTTTGCGCCGCCCACGGTGTGGATCGCGCTGCTGCGCCATGCGGACTTCGATCCGGCGCGGCTGGGGTCGCTGACCAAGGCCTACTACGGGGCCTCGATCATGCCGGTGCCGGTGCTGCTTGAGCTGCAACAGAAGCTGCCGGCACTGCGTTTCTACAACTGCTACGGCCAGAGCGAGATCGGGCCGCTGGCCACGGTGCTGGGCCCCGACGAACACGCCGGGCGCCCCGCCTCCGCCGGCCGGCCGGTACTGAACGTCGAGACCCGCATCGTCGACGAGACCATGCAGGACGTGCCGCCTGGCGAGCTGGGCGAGATCGTGCATCGCTCGCCGCAACTGCTGACGGAATACTGGGACAAGCCCGAACAGACCGCTGAAGCCTTCACCGGCGGCTGGTTCCATTCCGGCGACCTCGGCTATATGGATGCCGAGGGCTACCTGTACGTGGTGGACCGGATCAAGGACGTGATCAATTCAGGCGGCGTGCTGGTATCGAGCCGCGAGGTGGAAGAGTGCCTGTACACCCACGGCGCGGTGGCCGAGGCAGCGGTGTTCGCGCTGCCGCACCCGAAGTGGGTCGAGGCAGTGGCCGCCTGCGTGGTGCGCAAGCGCGGCCATGAAGACGCCGCCGAGGAAGAGCTGATCGCCCATGCGCGCCAGGCGCTGGCGCCGTTCAAGGTGCCCAAGCGCATCGTGTTCGTCGCGGACCTGCCACGCAACACGGCGGGCAAGCTGCTCAAGCGCCAGCTGCGCGAGGACTACGCGCAGCTGTTCGGCGCTTAGTACGGCACGGCTACGCCGTTCTCGACCTTGACGCGGTCGCCGATGCGCATCTGGTAGGCGTTGGACTGCGTCAGCGTCAGGTAGGCGTTGTCGCTGGTGCGCACGCGCACACGGTAAGCCGCGGCCGAGGATCCGGTGCGCTTCTCGACCTCGTTGCCGGCCACCGCACCGGCAACCGCGCCGCCGATGGTGGCCACGGTATTGCCGCGGCCGCCGCCGACCTGGTGGCCCAGCAGTCCGCCCACGATGCCGCCGACCACGGCGCCCGCGCCGCTGGTCGAAGGCGGCTGGCCGGGCACCACCTCAATCGCCTCGACCCAGCCGTAGCGCACGCCGTAGGCCTGGTTGCCGTAGTTGTTGCCGTAGCTGCCGTCCGGATATGACTGCTGTGGATACGGCTGCTGGGGATAGCCTTGCTGCGGGTAACCCTGTTGCGGATACCCTTGCTGCGGATACCCCTGCGGGTAGCCCGATGCCTGCGGGTAGCCCTGCTGCGCCGGGTAGCCGCTGATGGTGGTGCTGCCGCCATAGCCGCTGCTGCCGTAGCCGCTGCTGCTATAGCCGCCACCGTAGCTGCCGCCGTACCCTCCGCCATAGCCGTTGTCGTAGCCATACGGCGTGGCACACCCGGCCAGCGCACCGGCGCCAAGCACCGCAAGCACAACCGAACGAAGGGGGATGGACATGTCAGGACTCCTGCGCGCTGCGCGTGTTGGGGAATGCGCGCGAGTCTAGGGCCGCCGGCGGCCAGCGGGTGTCACCGGAACTTGTGATTGGTAACTGCCTGTAACCGGCTGGCAGTGCTGGCCTGCCGGGGCTCAGGCGCGCTCGGCGCCGTCGTCGTTGAACTGGGTGATGCGGGCCACGCGGAAAGCGCCGCGCAGCGATTCCAGCTCGGTCCGGTGCAGCATCGCCAGGCGGTTCAGGTAGCGCTCGCCCTTGGCCAGCAGGTGCACCTGCACCACGCGGCGGTCCTCGGGGTTGAGCCGGCGCCTGACCAGCCCCGCCGCCTCGCAGCGGTTGACCAGCGCCACCACGCCGTGCTGCTTTGCCTGCAGCCGCTCCGCCAGTTCGCCGATGGAAGCCCAGTCCTTGTCGGCACAACCGCGGATATGCAGCAGCAACAGGTATTGCTGCACGGTCAGCCCTTCCGCGCGCGCCGCATCTTCGGAAAATCGCAGGAAGCGCCGCAACTGGTAGCGGAAATCGGAGAGGGCCTCGAAGTCGGCCTTGGTAAGCGATGTGGATTTCCGGGACGGGGCGGACTTGCTGGGCATAAGGTGGCGAAAAAACGCAAAGGAGGAGGTAAGCGCTGTAACAACGCGCAAGACCACGGGCACGCGGCCGGTCCCGCAACCGGGGCGCACGCAATTATAGGGGCCGCGCACCGCGCCGCCAGCACAAACCTGTCCGCCAGGTCGCGTGCCCGACGCACAGTTGCATCGTGCCGGCGTCCGGCTATGGCAGAATCTGTGCGGTTGCAGACACCTTCACCCGTCACCGGAAAACGCACCGATGTTCTCGGAAATCGCTCTCTTCCTGCTGGATACCGTCTTCACCCTGTTCGGCATGGCGCTGTTGCTGCGCGTGTGGATGCAGCTCACGCGGCTGCCTACGCGCAATGCGGTGTCCCAGGGGGTGTTCCAGATCACCGACTGGCTGGTGCGCCCGCTGCGCCGGGTCATCCCCGGGGTGGGCGGCATCGACTGGGCCACGGTAGTGGGTGCATGGCTGACCGCGGTGGTGTTCCTGGTGCTGGTCGCGCTGCTCAGCGGCATCGACCTGCTCGGCTTCCTGCCGGCCATGCTGCTGACCGCCCTGCTCTACGTGCTGAAATGGGCGATCAGCCTGGTGATGTGGGTCACGCTGCTGATGGCGATCCTGTCGTGGGTCAACCCGCATTCGCCGATCACCCCGGCCATCGACCACCTGACCGCGCCGGTGCTGCGCCCGATCCAGCGCGTGGTGCCGCGCCTGGGCGGCTTCGATGTTTCGCCGCTGGTGCTGTTCGTGATCGCGCAGATCCTGCTGATGGTGATCGCGCGGCTGGGCGCCAGCATCTTCGGCATGCACTACTGAGCCAGCGGCGGCTCGGCACATTGTCCAGAATCTTGGACAGTGTATCGAGAATTGACCCTTTTTCTGCTCAGTGTGAAGTCCTACATTACAGGCACCGTGGCGCTTCCGCCACGCACCCTGCCTGAGAAGGACCTCACACCATGAAGACCATCGCCCAACGCCGCAGCCTGGCGCTTTCCCTGCTGTGCGCCGCCAGCCTGTCGTTTGCCGCGGCCGCTGCCCACGCCTCCGAACCCGTTTCCGACATCGCCCGCCTGGACGGCAGCATCGCCCACGTCGGCAAGGCTGATCCGTTCCTGGACGGCGCCAGGATCGGCCGGGCCGATCCGTACACCGATGGCGCCAAGACCACCGACCGCCGCGACGCGTTCACCGACGGCGCCTGAGTCCCTGCCCCTTCCCTTGCCACGGCCCCGGCCGTGGCGGCCCGCCAGCGCCCTCAACCCGCCGGACGGGCCTCTCCCTCAGCCTGCACGCTCGCGGCTGCTTCCGCCCCCATCCCCCCGTCCAGGCCCGCCTCGGGCTCCAGTTCGGACACCATCATCGATTCGATCGCTTCCATGAAGGCCCGCACCTTGCGCGGCTGCAGGCGCCGGTCCGGCAGCAGCGCGAATACGCGCAGCGGCGGCAGCGGGTAGTCCGGCAACACGCGCACCAGCCGCCCCTGCGCGATCTCGGCCTCGCAATAAATGACCGACAGCCGGGCGATGCCCAGCCCCGCCAGCGCGCCCTGCAGGCGCAGTTCGGCGTTGTGGGTCTGCATGCGCGGACGGATCGGCACGGACACGGTCTGGCCGTCGCGGGTGAATTCCCAGACGGTGTCGCCGGGTGTGGTCAGCGTCGGCATATTGGCCAGGTCTTCCGGGCGCAACTGCGCCGGCAGGCTGGCCGCCAGCGCCGGCGCGGCAAACAGGCCGCGTTCGACATGGTAGATGCGGCGCGCCACCGTGCCGGAGTCCGGCAGGTCGGTATCGACGACGACGAAGGCCACGTCAAACCCGTCGCGGATCGGGTCGACCAGGCCCTGGGTGATTTCCACGGCCACGTCCAGCGCCGGGTGCGCCGCCAGCGTGCGGCAGATCACGCCACCCAGCTGCTGGGCGCCGAACTCATAGGGTGTGGCGATGCGCAGCACGCCCTGCACGCGCTCTTCACGCGCCAGCGTTTCCTGGCGAATTTCGCGCAGCCGCGCAAATAAGGGGGCGACATCGCGGTAGACCGCCTTGCCAGCATCCGTGAGGCGCATGCGCCGCGTGGTGCGCTCCAGCAGCTTGGCGCCGATGGCGGTTTCCAGCCGCGCCACCGCGGCCGAGACGCGCGACTTGGGGCAGTCCAGCTGCTCCGCGGCGGCCGTGAACGTCCCCTGCTCGACCACGCAGCAGAACGCCTCCCAATCATTCCATTGGATTGTTTCGTTCACCGGACAATGTTTCCCTGACAAGCTGTAGTTCCCGACGGCAGGCCTACATTATGCTTGAGCGATGCAACAAAAGCCTGTCCCGGCTGGACCGGACGCCTCAGCCCCCGCAGTTCCAGCAGCCCCAGCCCCCGCCGCCCCCACACCCCAGCGCCCGCGCATGCAACTCGCCAGTCACCCGGAAATGGGTCACTGGCGTCTTTCATTGTTCGGCCTGACGCTCGGGCTGGTGACCGGCATCGACTTCTCGTCCACGCTGATGATGGGCGTGGCCAGCCAGCATATCCAGGGCGGCGTCGGTGCCGCGCCGGAAGATTACCTGTACGCGATCTCGGCCTACGCGGCCACCGCGGTGCTGATGAACATGGTGCTGGACCAGGTCGCGCGCCGCATCACCTACAAGCGCTTCACCATGGGGTCGCTGCTGGTATTTGTCCTGGGCTCGCTGATCTGCGCCGAGTTTGCCAGCCCCACCGGGCTGATCACCGGCAAGGCGGTGCAGGGGCTGGGCGCCGGCGGCCTGTTCGCGGCCTCGCGCATCCTGGTGCAGCTGGTGTCGACGCCGGCAGAGCGCGGCCCGCTGATGCTGCGCTTCGGCGGCGGCGCGTTCTCGATGCTGGCGATCACGCCCTGGCTGACCAGCATCTTCCTGGACGATATCGGCTGGCGCGCGGTGTTCCTGTTCCAGGCCGGCATTGCGCTGCCGGTGCTGCTGTCGGTGGCGCTGACCTACCCGGCCCGCGCGCCGCGCGACCCGCATCCGCCGGTATCGACACTGGACTGGCCCGCCGCCATCGGCGCCGCGCTGGGCGCGCTGGTGTTCCTGCACACGCTGCAGGAGATGCGCTACACGCGCTTCTTCAGTTCGCTGGAAATGCCGCTGGCCGCGCTGTGCGGGCTGGCACTGTTCGCCTTCAGCGGCTGGCGGCTGTATCGCCATCCGGACCCGTGGATCGACTTCTCGCGCCTGGCCGGGCGCCAGTACCTGTACGGACTCGGCTTCTACACGCTGTACTACCTGCTCTCGTCGGCCTGGTCGTTCCTGCTGCCCTCGCTCACGCAGACCGGCCTGGGGCTGACCTTCCGCACCACCTGCATGCTGTTGTCGACCAGCGGCACGGTGTCGGCCATCGGCGCCATCCTCATCACGCTGGGCATGGCGCTGGTGTTCCGCAAGCGGCGCGTGATCGCCATCGGCTTTGTGGTCTACGCGTGCGCGGCGATGCTGCTGTCGCAGCAGTTGATGCCGGGCGCGCCGGACTACGCGCTGGTGCCGGTGGTGCTGCTTGAAGGGCTGACGCCGGTGCTGCTGATGGTGCAGGTGGCGTCGATGACTTACCTGGAAGTGCCGGTCGAGGATTTCTCGCACGCCTACCAGTTCAAGAACGTGTGCAAGCAGATCGCCTCGGCCATGGGCACGGGGCTGGCAAGCGTGTTCATGCAGGACGGCCTGGCGCAGCACCGCACCCACCTGGTGGAGCACATCACCCGCTACAACCCGGTGCTGCAGGCGCCGGATGCGCTCTCGGCAACGAGTCTGGCCAAAATCTCGCTGGAAGTCGACCGCCAGGCCACGCTGCTGGCCGGCATGGACATGCTGCACGGCTTTGCCGTGTTGTGCGTGGTGGCGGCGGTGTTCGTGCTTGCGCAGCGCAGCTTCCGGTAAGGAACCCACGCGCCAGGCGCCAGGCCATGTCCTGGGCCGGTACTGGCGCAATCCCGCCATTTCCTCTACCCTTTCGGCCTTTCCGTGCCAATCCGGCGAACCGCGCCGGGCTACGCAAATGGCCAGCCCCACCGATTCCCGCCAGAACCCGCCGCAAGCACCGCAGACCGCCGACAGCGCCGCCGCCACGCCCGAAAAGCCGAGCGACAGCTATGTGCAGTCCTTTGCACGCGGGCTGTCGGTCATCCGGGCCTTCAACGCGCAGCACCCGGCCCAGACGCTGACCGAGATCGCCCAGGCCAGCGGCCTGACGCGCGCCGGCGCGCGCCGCATCCTGCTGACGCTGGTGGGGTTGGGCTACGTGCAGGCCGACGGCCGCCTGTTCCGGCTGACGCCCAAGATCCTGGACCTGGGCTTCGCCTACCTGACCTCGATGCCGTTCTGGAACCTGGCCGAGCCGATCATGGAGACGCTGTCGCAGCAGGTGCATGAAAGCTGCTCGATCTCGGTGCTGGACGGCACCGAGATCGTCTACGTGCTGCGCGTGCCGGCGCGCAAGATCATGACCATCAACCTGTCGATCGGCAGCCGCCTGCCGGCCTATTGCTCGTCGATGGGGCGGGTGCTGCTGGCCGGCCTGGCCGAGCCCGAGCTCGACAGCGTGCTGCGCGCCACCGACCTGCGCGCGCGCACCAGCCGCACCGTCACCGACGTGGACGCGCTCAAGGCCATCGTCGCCGACATCCGCAAGCGCGGCTGGGCGCTCAACGACCAGGAGCTGGAAGAAGGGCTGGTGTCGCTGGCCGCGCCGATCCGCAACCGCGCCGGCCACACCATCGCCGCCATCAATATCAGCGGCCAGGCCAACCGCACCAGCGCACAGGAGATGCTGGAGCGTTTCCTGCCGCCGCTGCTGGAAGCTTCGGAGAAGATCTCCGGGCTGGTCGGGCTGCGCACCTGAGCGCAGCCGCGGGGATCAGACTGCCGCGGGCAGCTCCACGCTGCCGAACTCGGCCGAGCGCGTGCCATCCAGCGGCCGGTTGCTGGCCCCGAAATACGCAAACGCCACGGACAGCTTGACCGCGTTGGACACATTGCGGCCCGCCGCATGGAACAGCCGGCTGTCGAAGAACAGCACGTCGCCGCGGTGCAGCGCCAGCGGCTGCGCGGCATCCAGCAGGGGCTGGCTGGCCGGGTGGGCTTCGATCAGGAATTCGGCCGGGTCCAGCTGGCCCGGCTCCAGCTTCGCCTGGTGCGACCCCGGGATGACGCGCAGCACGCCGTTGCGCTCGTCCTCGTCGCCCAGCGCCAGCCACACCGTCACCAGTTCCGGCCGGGCAAACGACCAGTAGCGCGTATCGCGGTGCCAGCCGGTCTGGCTGCCGTAGTGCGGATGCTTGGTCATCACGCAGTTGTGGTGCGCCAGCGTGATGCGGGCGGGCTCGCCCAGCAGCGCCTGCACCACCGCCACCAGCTTCGGGGCGCTGGCCCAGCGGCGGAAGACCTCGTCGCGCCCGTAGGCCTGGCGCAGCCGCCTGACCGTGCCGCCGCCGGCGGCATCGCGCGCGGCCGGCGCGCCGGGGTAGCCCAGGTCGGCCTCGAACTCCACCGGCGGCACCGCCGCGGCCAGGTGCTCACGCGTCACCGCCTCCAGCGCCGCGCACGCCGGCTCGTCGGCAAAGCCGCGCAGGATCACGAACCCGTTGGCGTGGAAGGCCTGCACCAGGCGCGGCAGCGCACCGGCATCGGCAGACAGGACGGAGGAAGGCAGGTCGGCGCAGGGGTCCAGCGAGGTCATTGCAGCAGGCGCGGTACAGGCAGCGGAAAGAGGAATGGGAAGGGCCGGTGGCCCGACAGGCTCATGATGCCAGAACCGGCGCAATCTGGCGCAGACGCGGCACCATAACCATGCAGACAGCACCGGGGCACCCACTCTCCGTACGGAAACAGACGGTGCTGCGTGCCGCCCGCGCCGCTACAATGCGCTGGTCTTCACCCGATATTCCCTGCATCCACCCGCTATTTCCACCTTTGCGCCGAGGTCCAACGTGACAGCTCGCCCACGCATCGTCGCTTCGCTGGCCGAGGCCCAGGCCCAGCTGGGCCGCATCGTTCTTGGCAAGCCGCTGCAGGTGCGGCTGGCGCTGGCCTGCATGCTGGCACGCGGCCACCTGCTGCTGGAAGACGTACCCGGCGTCGGCAAGACCACGCTGGCCCATGCGCTGGCGCGCACGCTCGGGCTGCAATACCAGCGCGTGCAGTTCACCAGCGACCTGCTGCCGGCCGACCTGATCGGGGTTTCGGTCTTTGTCCGCGACGCCGGCGAGTTCCGCTTCCATCGCGGCCCGGTGTTCGCGCAGGTGGTGCTGGCCGACGAGATCAACCGCGCGCCGCCCAAGACCCAGAGCGCGCTGCTCGAGGCCATGGCCGAGGGGCAGGTGACCCATGACGGCACCACGCACGTGCTGCCGTCGCCGTTTTTTGTGATCGCCACGCAGAATCCGCTGGAGCAGATCGGCACGCATGCCTTGCCCGAATCGCAGCTGGACCGCTTCACCATGCGGCTGTCGCTCGGCTATCCCGACCCCGCCTTCGAGCGCGTGCTGTACCTGGGCGGCGCCAGCGCGCCGGAGCTGCCGCCGGTGATGGATGGCAGCCAGGTGCTGGCGCTGCAGGAGGCTGCCGCACAGGTGTACGCCAGCCCGGCGCTGGTGGACTACGTGCTGGCGCTGGTGCAGGCCACGCGCAGCCACGGTGGCTTTGCCGCGGGACTGTCGCCGCGCGCGGGGCTGGCGCTGCTGGCCTGCGCGCGCGCCTGGGCCCTGCTGGCGCAGCGCAACATGGTGCTGCCGGAAGACGTGCAGGCGGTCTTCACCGCGGTGGCCGCGCACCGGCTGCTGCCGGCCGGCGCGGGCGGCCACGCCGCCGTTGCCGGCGAACTGGCCGCGCTGCAGGCCGGCGTGGCCATTCCCTGAAGGCCATGGCGGCGCGCAAAAGCGTGCTCCGCGGCGCGCCGGTCATGACGCAGTGCCGCACGGCGGGCCGGCGCCCTACCGGCGGCATACTGCTGCTGGACCGCCGCCACCTCTATATCCTGCCCACCCGCGGCGGCGTCGGCTTTGCGGTCGTGCTGGTGGCGATGCTGCTGACTTCGCTGAACTACAACATCAGCCTGGGCTTTGCGCTGACCTTCCTGCTGGCCGGCATCGGCATGGCCTGCATGTGGCTGGCCTACCGCAACCTGCTCGACCTCGCCGTGGCCGCGGGCCCGGCGGCGCCGGCTCACGCCGGGCAGGATGCCGTGTTCCAGCTGCGCATCGACAACCGCGATGCCGACGCGCGCATCGGCATCGAGGCGCGCGTGCCGACGCTGCCAAACGTGGCAACCGCCATGCTGACGCTCGATGGCAACTCCGGCGGCATGCTCGCCCTGCACGTGCCGACTGCGCGCCGGGGCCGGCTGGTGCTGCCGCGCGTGGCGATCGCCAGCCGCTTTCCGTTCGGCCTGTTCCGGGTCTGGAGCTATGCGGACCTGGACCTGTCGACGCTGGTCTATCCCGCCCCGGAGCCTGACGCCCCGCCACCGCCTGCCGCATATCGGCCCGACGCTGGCGATGGCGTGCACACGGCCGCGAGCGCGGCAAGCAGCGACGACGGCATCGACCAGCTGCGCCGCTACCGCAGCGGCGACCCGCTGCACCGCATCGCCTGGAAGCACAGCGCGCGCACCGGCCGCTGGCTCAGCCGCGCCGGCGATCCGCCGCAGCAGCCGGCGCGCTGGCTGGACTGGCACGCACTCCCCGCCGGCATGGAAGCGGAAGCGCGGCTGTCGCGCCTGTGCGCGTGGCTGCTGGCCGCCGGTGACGATGCCGAGATCGGCCTGCGCCTGCCCGGCGCAGAACTGCCGCCGGCGCGCGGCGCCAGCCACCGGCGCGCCTGCCTGGAAGCGCTGGCGTTATGGCCGCAACGGCCCGCGGCCTGCCGCGCCGGAGACCGGGCGTGAAACCCGTCGCGCGGCCGCTGCGGCATGACGACCATGGACTGCTGCTGGGCCAGCTGGCGCTGGTGCTGGCGCCGCAGGCGCGCACGCTGCCGGTGGCGGTCAGCCTGCTGCTGGTGCTGCTGCTGGGCTGGCGCTGGCTGCTGTGGCGGCGGCGGGCGCCGCTGCCCTCGCGCTGGATGCTCGGCATCACCGCGGTCATGGTGCTGCTGGTGGCCAGCGCGCTGCTGTGGCAGGACGGCGGCGGCATGGGGCGCGAGCTCGCCGTGGCGCTGCTGGGCGCCTTTGTCATCCTCAAGCTGCTGGAATGCCGCGCGCTGTCGGACGCGACGCTGGTCACGCAGCTGTCGTTCTACCTGCTGCTGACGCTGTACCTGTCCGACCAGCCGTTCTGGCTGGCGCTGTACAGCCTGGCGATCGGCGCCTGGGTACTGCGCAACTGGCTGCTGCTGCACCACCCCGAGGCGCGCAGCCGGCTGGCGATCTGGCCGCTGCTGGGACGCATGGCGCTGCTGGGCCTGCCCTGGGCGCTGGCGCTGTTCGTGCTGTTCCCGCGGCTGGAGCACCCGCTGTGGCAACTGCCGCAATCGGCGCCGCGCGGCACTACCGGCATCAGCGACACCATGCGGCCGGGCAGCGTCGGGCAGCTGATCCGTTCGCCCGAAGTCGCCCTGCGTGCCGAGGTCGCCGGCCCGCCGCTGCCCGCCGCGGCGCTGTACTGGCGTGCGCTGGTGCTGTGGGAATACGACGGCACCACCTGGCACCCGTCGCGGCAGCGCCGGCAGCAACTGGCGCCCGCGCCTGCGGCCGGCAACACGGAAGGCATCGACATCAGCATTACGCTCGAGCCCAGCCAGCAACGCTGGCTGTTCGCGCTGGACCGCGGCCAGGCGCTGTCCGCCGGCATGGACGCCGCCGCCACGCCCGACGGCGAATTCATGGTGCGCCGGCCGGTGGACCAGCGCATGCGCTATCGCACGCATTCCACGCTGTCCCCCGCGCCCGAAGCGCTGACACCCGCCACGCGCCGGCTGGCCCTGAGCCTGCCGGACGGCAATCCGCGCGCCCGCGCGCTGGCCGCCCAATGGGCCGACCGCCATGCCGATCCCGCCGCGCGCGTGCAGGCCGCGCTGCGGCTGTTCGCGGCGGCGCCCTTTGCCTATACGCTGAGCCCGCCGCCGCTGGGCAGCGAACAGGTCGACAGCTTCGTGTTCGACACCCGGCGCGGCTTCTGCGAGCACTACGCCAGCAGCTTCGTCTTCCTGATGCGCGCCGCCGGCGTGCCCGCGCGCGTGGTCACGGGCTACCAGGGTGGCGAGTACAACCCCATCGGCAACCACTACGTGGTGCGCCAGTCCGATGCGCATGCCTGGGCCGAGGTCTGGCTCGACGGCCGCGGCTGGGTGCGCGTGGACCCGACCAGCGCCGTTGCCCCGGGCCGCATCGAACAGGGGCTGGATGCGGTGGTGGGCAGCGAAGCCGCGGACTGGCGGCCGTCTCAGCAACCGGCATGGCTGAAGGACCTGCGCTGGGCCTATGAGGGCATCGTCTACACCTGGCAGCGCTGGGTGCTGCAGTACGACCATGCGCAGCAGCAGCGGCTGCTGCTGGCACTCGGCGCCGGCGTGGGCGCCGGGCAGTTGCTGGCCGGCGTGCTGGGCGCACTGTGCCTGCTGGCGCTGGTGCCGCTGTGGCGGCGCCGCGGGCCGGCAGACCCGGTCGATGCGGCCTATGCCCGCTTCTGCGCCCTGCTGGCCCGCCACGGCTGCGAGCGCGCCCAGGCCGAAGGACCGCAAGACTTCGCCGCGCGCGCCGGCGCACGGCTGCCGCGCGCGGCCGACACGATCGCTGCCGTCAGCGCCGCCTATGTCGGCTTGCGCTACGGCAACCTGCCGGCCGCGGGCCATGCGCAGGCGCTGGCAGCGATGCGGGCAGGCATTCGCCAGATCGCCGCGGCGTTGCGGCATTAAGCCCCCGCCGGCCAGGCCGGCCGGCACGCCCTGTCGGGATTAGCTTCGTTTGATATAATTACATATGTAACTATATCGAATGTAACCGATCCGCCGCTCGCGTGGATCGCAACGCCTCCCGCCATGTCTTTCGAGCAACGCATCGACCGCTTCTGCGCCAGCCATCCCGAGGCCCCGCGCGACCTGATCCTGGCCTCCAGGCTGCTGCTGCGCACCGCGCGCCTGCTGCGCGGCCATATCGACCAGGCGCTGGCCCCGTTCGAACTGGACATGAGCCAGTACCTGCTGCTGAGCATGCTTGCCGTCGACGAAATCCGGCCCAGCATGCCGTCCGAGCTGGGCGCCACGCTGGACGCCACGCGCACGCAGATGACGCGGCTGCTGGACGGCCTGGAAGCGCGCGGGCTGCTGCGCCGGCGGGCGTCGGCCAGTGACCGGCGCAGCCTGGAGCTGACCCTGACCCCGGCCGGGCGCCGGCTGCTGGAGCGCGCCGCGCCGGCGGTGCATGGCGCCTACGGCGAGGCCTGGGCGCCGCTCGGCGCAGGTGGCCTGGCCAGCGCCACGCGTGCGCTGACCCAATTGCACCAGACCCTGGAGGGGCTCCAGCCATGAATCCCGGCTCACCCTGGCAGCCTCTGTGGCGATTGCGCGTCAGCATGCGGTGGCTGCGCTGGCTGAGCCACCGGCAGCGCCAGACCCTGCTGATGATGCTGCTGGCGCTGGCCACCGGCGTGGAGTTCCTCGAGAACATCATGTTCGTGTTTGCCTCCAGCCATATCGTCGGCGGCCTCGACGCCGACCCGCGCAGCTTTGCGCTGGTGCAGGCGGCCTACGCGGTGGGCAGCATGCTGATGATCCTGAAGCAGCAATGGCTGTCGCGCCGGTTCGGCTACCGCTACTACCTGACGGGGGCACTGCTGCTGTTCATGGCGGGCACGGTCGTGGCCGCGACCAGCCATGCGCTGCCGCAGATGGTGGTGGCGCGCTTTATCCAGGGCGTGGGCGGCGGCGCGCTGTTCACCAGCTGCCGCATCCTGGTCAACGTGCTGTTCGGCCCGACGGCGCGTCCGCGCGCCGCCCGCATTTTCATGATCGGCATCTTCTCGGCGTCGGCGCTGGGCCCGGCCTTCGCCGCCGAGCTGATCGACCATGGCGTATGGCAGGACGTGTTTTACGGCGTGCTGCCGTTCGCCGCGCTGGCCACGCTGGGTGCCTGGCTGCTGCTGCCGGATGCGGAGCCGCGCACCGATACCGGCGGCCCCGCGCTCGGGCCGCTGCTGCTGTTCGGCGCCGCCATCGTGACCTTGCAGGCGGCGCTGACCGAGGCGCGCTTCGACGTGTTCTCGCACCCGCTGCGGCTCGCGCTGGTGGCCGCCGCGGGCCTGGCGCTGCTGGCCGTGTTCCTGTGGCACCAGTGGCACCACAGCGAACCCGTGCTGCACCTGCGCGCCCTGCGCCACCCGGTGTACCTGACCGGCCTGGCGATGTACTTCGTGTACTACATGATCAGCAACCTGAGCGGCTACCTGTTCCCGATCTATGCCGAGCAAGCGTTCAAGATCCCGCTGGCCACCACCGGCTGGCTCAACACCTTTGCCGCGCTGGTCAGCCTGGCCGGCATCTTCGTCTACCTGCAGGTGGCGCCGCGCCTGACGCGCAAGAAGCCGCTGATGGTCGCCGGCCTGGTGCTGATGGCCGCCACGGCATGGTGGTTCTTGCAGATGCCGCCCGACGCCGGCCCGCCGGCGCTGGCATGGGGGCTGGTCGGCAAGGGCCTGTTCGGCGTGCTGGTGATCATCCCCATTGCCGGGCTGACGTTCCGGGCGCTGGATCCCGATGAATTCGCCCATGGCTACCGCAGCAAGAACCTGATGCGGCAGGTCGCCAGCTCCTTTGCCTCGGCGCTGGGTGCGGTGCTGCTGCAGAACCGCCAGTTCGCGGTGCACGACAGCCTGCTGCACGCGGTGGGCCAGCGCCCCGCCGAAACCGAACACTGGATGGCTGCCATGCAGGCGGCATTGGCCGCGCGCGGCTTCGATGCGGCGCAGGCCCACCTGGGCGCGCTCGCGCAACTGAGCGGGCTGATCGAGCAGCAGGCCAGGCTGATTGCCTGCGAGGATATCTATCGGCTGATTGCGGTGCTGGCGCTGGGCGCGGCGGCGTACATGCTGCTGCAGCGGCGGCTGCCCTGAAGCCCGCGCGAGCGGCTACGCGCAAGCGGTGCGACGACTGGAACTACTGCGGAACAGACGCGGAATCTTGGGGAGAAGCGAAGGCACCGCGCACGAGGCGATGGCGCGGACGGGTCGCAGTGCCGGCGGATGCGGCACCGGCGAAGTACCTGCTCAGAACAGCGACAGCTGGCGCATGCCGAAACCGATGGTCTCTTCCACGCGCGCACGGGCGTGGGCCAGCGAGCCTTCTGCGCCAGAGTAATTGCCGGCGGCCCAGTGGTAGACCACGGGGATATCGCCGCGCTCGGACAGGCGCACTTCGCCAAGCTTGTCGCCGCGTTCGTTGCGGTAGAAGTGTGAGCGATAGCCGCGCTCCCAGTGGGGGGCGACAATCTTCTTGCGCCGCCGGGGCTTCGGCGCGGAGCCGGCGGTGGACGTCGTGGACGTCAGTCGCCGCGCTCTATCGGTACCCGGCGTGATGGCGCGGGTGAAATCCAACTGCATAGACTTCCTCTTTGTCGATTCAGCAGAACCAGGGTCGGCGGGGGCTACCGCCGCATGCTTCGTGCATCGCAGTCGAGATAATACCTGCTGGCGCGCTTTCTGTAAGCAGTTCGTTGCGCTGAATCCCGCCTCCGGCAAGGCTTAGCGGGCCGTATACCGGCTTCGTATACGTGTCGGTATACGTCGGGGTATACGGCCCGAGCGGGCAGCAAAGCCTTGCCAGTTAACGGCTTGCGGGCAGTCTGGCGTGCCCGCGGCAATCAGCCCAGGTCGAGCGGAATGAAGATGCGCGCATCGTCGCGCTGCACCAGCAGTGCCACCTGCTTGCCCGATTTCGATACCAGCGACCTGAGCTGCTCGGCCGAGCTGATGGGCGTGCCGTTGAGCGACAGGATCACGTCGCCCGGCTGGATGCCGACGCGCGCAGCGGGACCGGCCACGTCCTCGACCACCAGGCCGCCGTCGATGCCGCTGTCACGCTTCTCTGCCGGCGTGAGCGGGCGCACCGCCAGCCCCAGCCGGCCGCCAGCCTCGCTGCTGCCGCCCTTCTGTGCGACGGCCCGGTCCTTGGCCGTGCCCACCGTCACCAACAGCGTCATCGGCTGGCCCTTGCGGATGATCTTCAGCGAAGTCTGCGTGCCCGGCTTGATATCGGCCACGTGCTCGGGCAGGTCGCCCGAATGGTCGATCACGTCATTGTCCAGCTGCATGATGACGTCGCCGGGCTTCAGGCCAGCGCGCGCGGCCGGGCTGTCGGGCTCGACCGAGTTGACCAGCGCACCGGTGGGCTTGGGCAGCCCGAACGATTGCGCCAGCGCCTGGTTCACCTCCTGCACGCTGATGCCGAGGCGCCCGCGCGTGACCTTGCCATGCGCCACCAGCTGCTGCTGTACCTTGGTGGCCACGTCGATCGGGATCGCGAACGACAGGCCCTGGTAGCCGCCGGTCTGGCTGTAGATCTGCGCGTTGATGCCGACCACCTCGCCGCGCTGGTTGAACAGCGGCCCGCCCGAGTTGCCGGGATTGACGGCAACGTCGGTCTGGATGAACGGCACATAGGTATCGTCCGGCAGCGAGCGCGACTTGGCGCTGACGATGCCCGCGGTCACCGTGTTCTCGAAGCCATAGGGAGAACCGATCGCCAGCACCGGCTCGCCCACGCGCACCCGCGAAGGATCGCCCAGGCGCACGGCCGGCAGGTTCCTGGCATCGATGCGGATCACGGCCACGTCGGTCTGCGGATCGCTGCCGAGCACCTTGGCCTTGAACTCGCGGCGGTCGGTCAGCTTGACGGTGACCTCCTGCGCGCCGTCGACGACGTGCGCATTGGTCAGGATCAGCCCGTCCGGGCTCACGATAAAGCCCGAGCCCAGTCCGCGCACCAATTGCTGCTGGCCGCCCTGCGGACCCTGGAGCTGCGGCCCGAAACGCTTGAAGAACTGGAACAGGGGATCGTCCGGATCGATGCCCGGCGGCATCTGCGCCGAGGTGCGCTGGGCGCGCGCGGTGACGCTGATATTGACCACGGCGGGCCCGTACTGTGCCACGATGCCGGAGAAATCCGTCGGTGCGGCCACGGCGGCCACCGGCTGCGCAGGCGCGGCGGCTGGCGCAGGTGCCGCGTACCCCGGCGTGATGACTTCCTTCTGCAGATAGGCATAGCCGCCGCCAAGGGCGGCAAGGGCCGCGATACCAACGGCCGTGCGAGCAATGGTCTGGCGCATCATGTGTGGTTCCTTTCCTTGTGCATCAGGCGTCGGCATTTTGCGACGCAACACGGTCATGCTAGCGACCCAGACTTAAAACAGACTTAAGGGTCAGCACCTGGCCATGCACGGGCGTATCGAGCACATTTCGGGAAATGAAAATTTATATTGCGCACAATCTAATTGCGTCTAATATATCGTCATGGAACGCAACACGGACCCCTCCCCAGATTTGCTGTTACTGGATCGCCAGCTGTGCTTTGCGCTGTATTCGAGCTCACTGGCCATGACCAAGTTGTACAAGCCGCTGTTAAGTGAGCTTGGACTTACTTATCCGCAATACTTGGTGATGCTAGTGTTGTGGGAGGCAGAAACGCTGACGGTCTCGGAACTCGGCGCGCGGCTGGCGCTGGACTCGGGGACGCTGACGCCGCTTTTGAAGCGGCTGGAGACGGCGCGGCTGGTCACGCGCACACGTGACGCAGCCGACGAACGGCGGGTGCTGGTCAGCCTGACCGACTCCGGCCACGCATTGCGCCAGCGCGCAGCGCGTATTCCTGAACAGATGTTGTGCGCCACGCAGTGCCCGGTCGAAGAGATCCAGGCCCTGACGCAGCGCCTGCATGCACTGCGGTCGACGCTTGAACAGGCGCGGACCGATTCCAGCCTGCCGGACTGACGGCAAGCATTGATACGCCCCTCTCGGGCAACAAACCGGAGCCTTAGATGAAACTCGAAAAAGTCGTTTATACCGCCCATGCCACCGCCACCGGCGGCCGTGACGGCCGTGCCACCACGTCCGACGGCCAGCTCGACGCCAAGCTGGCCGTGCCCAAGGAAATGGGTGGCGCCGGCAATGGCCTGAATCCGGAACAGCTTTTTGCTGCCGGCTATTCGGCCTGCTTCCTGGGCGCCATGCGCTACGTGGCCGGCCAGCAGAAGATCACCGTGCCCGCCGATGCCACGATCGAAGGCGCGGTCGGCATCGGCCCGATCCCTCAAGGCTTCGGTATCCAGGTCGAACTGAAGATCTCGCTGCCGGGCTTCGAGCGCGAGGCTGCCGAAAAGCTGGTCGAACAGGCGCACCAGGTGTGCCCGTACTCGAACGCGACGCGCGGCAATATCGACGTGACGCTGACTGTGGTCTGATTCTGCAGGCATGGAAAAGGCCGGTATCGCGAAGGCGATACCGGCCTTTTTGTTTTGTCGCCCTGCGGCTACTGGGCCGGCTCGCCTGTTGGCAGTTGCGCGCAAAATGCGCGCTTCTGCTTCGAACTCAGGCGTTTGATCTCGATTTCCGCCTTCAACGCTTCGGATTTCGTGTCGAAGCGCAGTTGGCCCAGGACGCGTATCGGCTTTCGCGATCGCGTGTATTTAGCGCCTTTTCCGGACAGATGCTCGGCGAAGCGGCGGGCAACATCGGTCGTGATCCCGGTGTAGATGGAATCGCCGGTGCATTCGAGCAGATAAAGGTACCAGGCGCTGTCAGCCGACATGGATGGGTAATGGGGATTCAGCGGTAATGGTATTACGCCGGAGCGGCGGCGGCGAGCCATTCCATCTTGCGCCGCGCCAAAGCAAAAACCCCCAGCCTTTTGGGGCTGGGGGTTCTGCAGTATAAGAGCCTGGCGATGACCTA